>DYIT01000005.1:51545-89319 GCA_020723505.1 Candidatus Kuenenia stuttgartensis | reverse complement strand
CAGGTTCCGGCACGTCGGGACTTGTTGACTGGGCTGGCCCGAGGGCCTATATTCAGGCTTCTTCATCGGCAAGACGGTCATTGGAGGAAGCGGAATGGACTGGGGGATGCGGAACAGAATCTCGAGAATCATACGACCTGGCACGGGAAGGACCGTGATGCTGGCGGTCGATCACGGCTACTTCCTCGGCCCCACGTCGGGCCTCGAGAAGCCGAAGGAGACCATACAGCCAATCGCGAAATACGCGGACACCCTCATGCTTACGAGGGGAGTGCTCCGGTACACGATTGACCCGAATGACGCGCCGCCAATCGTGCTCCGCGTTTCCGGGGGCACGAGCATACTCACTCCGCTCTCCAACGAGGGCGTGACCGCGGACTTCGAGGATGCCATAAGGCTCAACGTCGCGGGCGTGGCCATCTCAATCTTCGTGGGCTCGGAACACGAGCGCCAGACCCTGCTCAACCTGTCCGAGCTCGTGAACCTCGGCGAGAGATACGGCATTCCCGTGCTCGCGGTCACGGCCGTCGGGAAGGACATGAACCGGGACGCGAGATACCTCTCGCTCGCATCCAGAATCGCTGCCGAGCTGGGCGCCCGCATCGTCAAGACCTACTATTGCGAGGACTTCGAACAGGTCGTTGAGACCTGCCCCGTACCGGTCGTAATCGCCGGCGGAAAGAAGATCACCGAGAAGGAGGCCCTCGATCTCACCTACAACGCGGTGTCGCGCGGCGCGGTGGGCGTGGACATGGGCAGGAACATATTCCAGTCCGAGAATCCCAAGGCCATGATTCAGGCCGTAAGGGCAGTCGTGCACGAGGGAGCGAAACCCGCCGAGGCCTTCGACCTGTACAGGAGCGGGGGAATCTCGACCTGAAACGACCTCCGGGGGAACGAGCCCGTGTCCGCCCCGCGGGGACCGGGCTGTCTGCGTCGGAAGATCAGCGGTAGCGGTCTGAATATCCCGGGCTCATGAGCCTGCAAGTCTGTGGGAGCCGCCGGTGCTTTCCCGACGCAGGTTGGGAAAAACGTCTGTGGGAGCCGCCGGTGCTTTCCCGACGCAGCAAGGCGGCGATTATTCCCATGGGAAATCAATTCCATGGTTCCGGATTGGATGCTCCGGTCTCTTGAGAAGGGTTCGCATGCGCGCCGCGATGTACTACAGCAATACCGACGTGAGACTCGTCGAACTGCCCGTCCCGAAAATCGGCAGGGGGGAGATCCTCGTCAGGATTGAAGCTTCCGGAATCTGCGGGAGCGACGTCATGGAATGGTACCGCAGGAACAAGGTGCCCCTGGTCCTCGGTCACGAAGTCGCGGGGACTGTCGAGGACTGCGGCCCGGATGTCCTGAAGTGGCGCAAAGGCGACCGGGTGGCGGTCTCGCACCACGTCCCCTGCAACGCGTGCGGCTACTGCCACTCCGGCAACCACACCGCGTGCGAGACGCTCCGCACGACGAGCTTCGACCCGGGCGGCTTCGCGGAATTCGTGCGCGTGCCGGCAATCAACGCCGACCGCGGCGTCTACGCGCTGCCCGAGGGCGTATCGTTCGAGGAGGGCACTTTTGCAGAGCCGCTGGCCTGCGTTCTCCGAGGCCAGAGGAAAGCCGGTCTCGCGCCGGGCCAGAGCGTCTTCGTGGTGGGAAGCGGCATCTCGGGAATCCTTCACGTCGCGCTCGCAAGGGCGCTGGGGGCCGGCAGGATTGTCGCGGCCGACGTATCCCCCTTCCGAATCTCGGCCGCGAAGCGTTTCGGTGCCGACGAGGCCGTGGAATCCGGGCCAGGCCTCGAGAAACGGCTGATAGCGTGCAATTCGGGCCGCAAGGCAGACCTGGTCATCATCTGCACGGGTGCCCTGGAGGCAATCAAGTCGTCACTTGCCTCGGTGGACAGGGGCGGCACCGTGCTGTTCTTCGCTCCGACGGGAGAAGGCGCGGAGTTCCCGTTCTCGGTGAACGAGATATTCTGGCGCACCGAAGTCACGCTCACGACCTCGTACGCGGGGGCGCCTGCTGATCATGTCCGCGCCCTGGAGCTGATAAGGTCGGGGAGGGTCGACGTAAGGAAGATGATTACCCACAGGTTCGGACTCGAGGACGCGGTCCGGGGCTTCAAGCTGGTCGCCGGGGGCGGGGAGTCGATAAAAGTCATCATCGAGCCGCGGAAGCGATTGGTCGCGGAGGCTGGGAGATGAACGCGAAATTCCTCCATGCGGCCGTCGCATGCTCTTCCCGGCAGAATTCCCGCCGGTTCTTCTCGGACCTGCTCGGGCTTAAGCTTGCGAAGGCATACGACGCCCCGGCCCCGCTCATGAAGCAGCTGTTCGGAATTGACAGGGACGTCAAGGTCGAAGTCTACGCCTGCGGCGATGCGGCAATCGAGGCGTTCATCCTCCCGGGCGCTCCGGTCCCGCCACCGCCCGCGCACGTCTGCGCAGCGGTCGGCGACAAGGCGGCTTTCCTGTCGAAGTGCAGGAAGGCCGGGCTCCCGATGGTTGAAGCGCAGAAGGGGGATTCGGTCGTGACATTCGTGCAGGACTTCGACGGGAACCGGTACGAGATAAAACAGCTTCCATCTTGACCTCAGGGCTCCGCAAGCCTAGATTCAACTCGAGTTCATTCCGGCATTGTCCGGGCCAACGGGAGAGCGGATGAACGGGAGACCACGGCTGAGCGAAGCGCTTCCCGCTTCCCGCCGCGCCCGACCGCCCCGTGTCCGGACAAGCCTCCGCTTTATTCATTTCCCGGCTTGCCCGGGCAAGGGAGGACGGCCATGAGCATGTACAAGAAGGTTCGGAGCGGGGTTTATTCGCTCAAGAGCTTCCTGGTCCACGGCAGGTTCAAGACTGAACGGTGGGACTACGCGCACCATGTCGTGCCGCCCCTGTCCTCGACATCGACGTTCAGGCTCGATTCGTCCAAGCGCGGCGCGCAGGGATTCATGGAATACGCCCAGCCAGGCAGCATGGATTTCGAGAAGCCCCCGATATACATATACGAGCGGCTGGACGAACCCACGCGCAACATGCTCGAGGACCGGCTCGCGCAGGCCGAGGGCGGCGAAATCGGCGTGTGCTTCTCCTCCGGTATGGCGGCCGTTGCCGCGAGCCTCGGAATCCTGACGCGGGCGGGAGACGAAATCATCTGCCACCCCACCATCTACGGCTGCACCTTCAGCCTGCTCACGAACTGGCTCAAGAGATTCAACATCGCCACCAAGTTCGTCGACCTCAAGGAGCCCGGCAGGCTCGAGAAGAGCATCACGAAGAGGACGCGGGTCGTGTTCTTCGAGTCGCCCGTCAATCCGACCCTCGAGCTGATTGACATCGAGGCGGTGTGCTCGAGGGTGAAAATCGCGAACGCGAAGAGGCCGGATTCCGACCGGATTCAGGTCGTCATCGACAACACGTTCGCCACGCCGTTCTGCCAGCGGCCGCTCGAGTTCGGCGCGGACTTCGTGGTGCACAGCCTCACGAAGAACATCTGCGGTTTCGGCACGGATATGGGCGGGGCCATAGTCACGCGCAGGGAGTTCGAGGGATCCCTCCTCATGTTCAGGAAGGACTTCGGGGCGCCGCTCTCTTCCAAGAACGCGTGGCCTATTCTCGTGTACGGCGTGCCGTCCCTCGCGCTCAGGATGCAGAGGGAGATTGAGTCGGCATGGGAGATCGCGCGCTTCATCGAAAGGCAGCCGCTGGTCGAGAAGGTTATGTACCCCGGGCTCGACAGCCATCCGCAATCGGCCCTGGCGCTGCGCCAGATGCTCGACTTCGACGGCAATTTCGCGCCCGGGAACATGGTCTATTTCACCTTCAAGGGAGGTCCCAAGGCCGCAGGCAGGGCGGAGAAGTTCGTGGACTACCTCGCGAACAACGCGTACACCCTGACTCTCGCAGTGTCGCTCGGGCAGATAAGGACGCTCGTCGAGACCCCGGGCGCCATGACCCATGCCGCCATGACCGAGGAAGCCAAGCAGAACGCGGGCATTCATCCCGGATCAGTGCGGCTCTCCATCGGAATCGAGGAGGTCTCGGACCTGATTAAGGACCTGGACTCGGCGTTCCGGGCCGTGAGGTAGGGGAGACTTGCCGGCAAGTACGGATGGACCCGAATGGGACGAAACCGCCGATGAACGCGAAGGAACGCGAATCGGAATGCAACCGCGAAGGAACGCGAAGTATCGCGAATGGAAGCGTGAATGACGGTCCCGGAGCCGGAGGGGAGGCCGGCGGCAGGCAGCGGAGTTTCTGGCTCCTGGACAAGAGGATCAGGAAAGCCGAGCTTGCGCTGTTCTGCTGTCTCATGATGGTCCTGGCATGCATGCTGCTCTGGGCGGGTTTCACGTTCATCGTCGAACAAGCGGCGCATCCTAGCGTGCTGCCCTTTACAATCCGGGGGACCGCAGCCGTGATTCTCGGGTGCGTCTACATGCTGACAGGCGCGGGAATAATGTTCTCCTCGTTCGCCATGTGGAGGGTATTCAGATAGCCGCGAAACAAACGAACCCGGATCCGGATGCCCCGCTCGAATACCGGCGCGGGTCGTACGCTGTCTTCACAGACCGGTCGCGCGTGGACCGCGAATCCGCCTTTTCCATGCTCAGGCGCACGTACTGGGCAAAGGAGATGAAGCGCGAGACGTTCGACCGCGCCGTGGACCGGTCCCTCTGCTTCTCGCTCTACGACGGGCCGGCCATGGTCGGCTTCGGCAGGGTGATAACCGATTTCGCGACTTTCGGATATCTCACCGACTTCGTGATCTCCGAGGACAGGAGGGGGAAAGGCCTGGGCAAATGGCTCGTGGAGTGCGTGGTCTCGCATCCCGGCCTTCAGGGGCTGAGGCGCCTTTCCCTGCTCACCATGGACGCCATGGGGCTTTACGGGAAAGCCGGGTTCACGGCCGGATCCGCCCACGGCACCTACATGGAAAAGAGAGGGAACGGGCCGTAGGGGCGGCCCGGCGAATCCCGTCTATACCATCGACGCATCGTCCAGCGGACCGGTGGAATCCTTCTCCCGCTCGGTGCGCGTGTCGACCCTCATGAGGATGCAGTAGAGCGTCGGCACCACGACGAGTGTGAGCAACGTGGCGAGACCCAAACCGAATATCACGGCCCAGGCCATGCCGCCCCACCACTGGGACATCTCCTTGCCCGAAGCCAGCGCCATCTTCTTGAAGTCCACGCTGAACCCGAAAGCCATGGGGAAGAGCCCTATGACCGTGGTGATTGCGGTAAGGAGCACGGGCCTGAGCCTCGTCGTTCCGGCCTCGACCACCGCCTCGAAGGCGGGCATGCCCCTCTCCCTCAGCTTAGTCATGTAGTCTATGAGCACGATGGCGTTGTTCACTACGACTCCTGCGAGGCTTATGACGCCGATGCCGGTCATCACGACCCCGAAAGGCATGTCGAGCACGATGAGCTGCAGGAACACCGCGCCGGTCGAGAGCACCACGCTCGACATGACGATAATCGGCAGCCTCAGGGAGTTGAACTGCGCGATTAGGATGAGCGTAATCAGCAGGATCCCGATTACGAACGCCTTGCCGAGGAACTGCTGGGCTTCGACCATCATCTCCTGCTCGCCGGTAAGCTTTATCGTGTACCCTCTTGGGAGCTCGCCTGATATGCGCTCGTTGAGAGCCTTCTGAACGTCCCGCCTTACGAATTCCGTGTTGAATCCCTTGGCCACGTCGGAGGAGATTGAGACGACCTTGCTCCGGTCGATTCTCCTTATGACACCGAGGCCCCCGGTGATTTCCCAGTCCGCAACCGACGACGCGGGCACGAGACTGCCGGTCTCGGTCGCAAGGTAGAGCTTGTCGAGCATCCCGAAGCCCGTGCGGTGCTTCTCGGGAGCGATGACCTTCACGTCGTACTCCTCCTCGCTCACCCTGACCACGCCGACCTTAGTCCCGCGGTACGCGGTCTGGACCGTCAACCCGGTCATCAGGGGGCTCAGCCCCAGCATGGCCGCGCGCTTGCGGTCGACCATGACCTTGAGCTCCGGCCTGCCCGGTTCGTAGTCGTCGCGGAGGTCGACGACGCCCGGTATTTCCCTGACCACCCTCGTCACCTTTGCCGCTATTTCCCCGAGAAGGTCGTAGTCCTCCCCTGCAATCTCTATGTTCACGGGGGCCCCGGAAGGCGGCCCCATCTCCTCGGCCTGAACGCGGATTTCGCACCCCGCCACTTCAGAAAACCGGGCCCTGATTCGTTCGATGAGGTCCGACGTGTTTCCCTGGCGCAGGGCTATATCCTTGAATTCGAGCGAAATCCTCCCGATGTTGGACGCCGTTCCCGCCGAAATCAGCCCGCCGGCCCCCCTCGAGCCGATTGACGCGGTGGTGGCCTTGATATCGGCGCTCCCCTCCGTCTCCGTAATGCCCTTCTCCAGGAACTTGATTCTCTCGTCGGTCTTCTCCAGAAGGGTCCCCTCGGGCATGGACAGGTCCACGAACGCCTGCTGCGGCTCCGCGTCCGGCATGAACTGCATCCTTGCATTGGCGCCCCATAACATGGCCACGCCGAACAGCGCTCCGAAGGCGAGAACCGTGACCGACCACTTCCACCTGAGCGCCGACCTGAGAATCCTCTGATAGGCTTTGAGCACCGGGTGGAGCGGCCTTGGGCCTCCGCCCCAGATGCGTTTTTTCGGGACCTTGAGGAACGCCGCGCAAGCCGCGGGATTGATGACCAGCGCGACGAACAGCGAAGCGCTGAGGGAGATGATCACCGTAATCGGCAGGTAGCTCATGAACTCGCCCATGATTCCGGGCCAGAACAGCAGCGGGAAGAACGCGGCGAGCGTGGTGAGCGTGGAAGTGGTAATCGGCCAGGCGACCTCCGCCGTGCCTTTGAGCGCCGCTTCGACCCTCCCGAACCCTATCTGCTGGTGTCTGTAGATGTTCTCCACGATGACGATTGCGTTGTCCACGAGCATTCCAAGGGCGAGTATGAGGCTGAACAGGACCACGAAGTTCAGCGTGATGCCCGCAATCGACAGCACCGCGAGCGTGAGGAGCAGGGAGAAGGGAATCGCAATTCCCACGAAAAACGAGTTCCGCGCCCCCATGGCCACGAGCACCACGGCGATGACGAGGAAGAATCCCGTGTATATGTTGTTGTCCAGGTCGTCCACGAGCTTCTGGATGAAGTCGGAATGGTCCTGCGTCAGGGCAATCTTGACGCCGGCAGGAATCTGCCCCGATTCCATGACTCTGTCTATGATGTACTTCACTCCCCCGACGGTGTAGATGATGTTCTCCCCGGACTTCTTCAGGATCGCGAGCGATATCGAGTCCTGGCCGTTGAACCTGCTCCTCGTGTCCTCCTTCTCGTAGCCGGGAACGATGTCCGCGAGGTCCCCGAGGTAGACCGCCCGCTCGCCGTCCTTGTGGATTATGATGTTCTTCGCGGACTCGATGTCGCGTTCGAACTCCATCGGCACCCTGATGTCGAAGGACTGGGCTCCGAAGTCCGAGGAGCCGGCCGAAATCTTCACGTCCTCGCCCATGTAGCGGGCCACCAGCAGCGAGGCGGGAATGCGGTACGCGGAGAGCCGGTCCGGGTCGATTTCTATCCGCACTTCCGGAGTGAGCCCTCCCGCGCGCTTCACGTCGAGCACGCCGGGGATGGACTCGAAGCGGTCCTTGAGCTCGTCCGCTATCTTGCGGAGAATCATGAGGTTCCGCTGCCTGTCCGGGTCCGCCTGGCCGAAGATGTTGACGATGACAATCGGGAATTCGGAGATGTTTATCTCCTGCACCGAAGGCTGCGTTGCCTCGGAAGGCAGGTCGCCCTTGGCCCTGTCCACGCGGTCCTTCACCTTGCGCAGGGCGTCGTCTATGTCCACCGAGGCCTCGAACTCGATAATCACCATGGAGGCGCCCTCGGAGCTGATTGACGTCATCTTCTTGACGTCGTCCAGCCCCTCGAGCTCGGTCTCGAGCGGAGTCGTGATCGTGTTCTCGATGTCGGACGGCCCTACGCCGCGGTTGGCGGTCACGACGAGGATGTAGGGGATGGTCACGTCCGGGGTCGCCTCGCGCGGGAGCGTGAGGTAGGCGTATATCCCCGCCACTGCGATTATGAACATGAGCACGAATACCGTCGTGCGCCTGGTGATTGCATAGTCTGAGATAATCATCTGGCCTGCGCTCCGCTGTTCCGGGCGACGACGTTGACCTCGTCGCCGTCCTTGATGTACTTCTGCCCCGCCGTAACGAGTTGCTCCCCGGCTTCGAGCCCGTCGGTGATTTCTATGAATCCGTCGCGCTTGATGCCAATCTTCACCGGCCTGGCGACCGCTTTCCCCTCGCGCACCACGTACACGAAGACCCCCAGGCCATCGAGAATCACCGAGTCGGATGGCACGGCTATCGCGTTCTCGCGCGTGCCGAGGTCGAAGGTGATTTCCGCGATCAGCCCGGGCCGTATCAGGACCTTGGACCCGGCTTTCCCGGGATTGCCCGTGACGGCTTCCACGGGATTGGGAATCAGGATGCGGACCTCGAACGTCTGGCTCCTGCGGTCGGCGGCGAAGCCGAGGCGCGATATTTTCGCGGAGACCGTGGCGTCGAGCGACTTGAAGAAGAGCCGCGCCTCGTCGCCCTCCTTCATGCGGGTGAACAGCCTCTCCGGCACCCCGAGGACTATGTGGAGGGGCGATTTGCCGATAATCTCGAACAGCGGCTGGCCGGGCCCCGCGAACTCGTCGGGGTCGATGTGCCGCTTCTGGATTACGCCGGCGATAGGACTCCTGACCTCAGTCTTGCCGAGCCGCGTCTTCGCCATCGCCTGGGCCGACTTCGCGGCGTCGATCTGCGCCCTGAGCGCCTCCTTCGTCTCCTCGAGGGCGCCCTTCCGGAGCAGCGAGAGCATCTCGACCGCCCTGTCGTATCCGGACCTGGCCTGCTTCAGCATGGCTTCGGCCTGGTCGAGCGCCTCCTGCGGGAGCACCTTCTCCTCGAACAGCTTCCTGCGGCGATCAGCCGAGGAAGCCGCGAGGTCCAGGCCGGCCTTGGCGGCATCCACCGCCGATTCCGCCTCCTTAATCTGCTCGTCACGGGCGCCCTTCTCGATCTCCTTCAGTCGCTGTTCCAGCGACCTGACCTGGAGCATCGCCTGTTTTTCGATCTCCTCGAAGTCGGCGCGGTCGAACCTGAGAAGAACCTCGCCCGCAGGCACCTCGGCAGCCTCCTCGACGGCGACCTCCCGGACCACCGCCGCGACCTCGGAGCTCACGGTCACCGAAAGCTCGGGTTCGACGATGCCCGGAAGCACGACATTCTCGCTGATTGAGGTCCTCTCGAGTGTCGTGGTCTCCACGTTCATCTTGACGCGCTTGTGCTCGCCCGGAGCCGCCATGCCGGGCGGCTTGCAGCAGGCGCAGGACAGGAGCAGAACCGCGGTCAGCGCCGCGATCGGGCTTCTCTTGTGCATGTCTGGTCTCCGCATCACTTGTTTTCCTCCGATTCCGAACTCCTCCGCATGCCTCCGGGCAGCCGGATCTCGACCGCCGCCTCCGCCTGCTCCAGGGCGATTTTCGCGGCCATGAAGCCGTATACCGCCTGGAGGTAGTTGAGCTTAGCGCCGGTTAGCGCGGTCTGGACGTCGAGCATGTCGAGCTGAGTGGCCGTCCCGGCCTCGAAGGCGACCTTGACGAGTCTCAGGCTCTCTTCGGCCTGCTTCACGTTCTCCTTCTGGGATTCGACGAATTCCATGGCGTCCGCGAGCGCGGTGGCCGCCTGCTTGACCTCGAGCGCGATCTGCTGCCGCGCGTCCTCGACCCACCAGCGCGCCTGCCTGAGGATTGCGTAATCCTTGCGGATTTTCCCGAGGGTCGCGAAACCGTCGAACAGCGGGACATTGATCATGAGCCCCGCGTTCCAGTAGTCGTCGCCGTCCGCGCTTCCCATTGACTTGCTCGACGGCTTGGACCAGCCCCAGTTGAAGAACCCGAAGGCCTGGGGAAGAATCCCGCCCTTGGTCATGCTCAGCTTCTTCTCCTGCATCTCCACGGCCAGCATTGCCTGCTTCAGGTCGCGCCTGCGCGAGAGCGCGCCGTCGAGCGAAGCCTGTTCCGAAACCTTGACCGGCACGTACGAAAGGCCGTCTGAAAGAGTCAGCTTCGAGTCCTGCGGGAGCCCGAGGACCCGGAGCAGGGCGGCGCGCGCGAGGTTAAGGCCGCTGCGGCCCTGGATGAGCGAAGCCCTGGCGTTGGCGACCCTGACCTCGGCTCTCAGCACGTCGAAGCGGGTCCCCACCTTGTGCTCGAGCTTCTTCTTCACGTCCGCGAGATGGGCCTCGGCGTTGACCAGCCCCTGCTCGTGCACCGCGACCGCCTCGGCTGCGAAAAGGACGTCTATGTAGGTCTTCCTGGCCATGCAGGCGGCCTGCATGAGCGCGGCTTCGATTTTGAGCTCCGCGTAGTCGCGGGCCAGCGAGGCGAGTTCGATGCCGTTGAATCCGGCCCCGCCGACGAAGAGCGGCAGTTTCACGCCGAGCTCAGCCTTGTAGTTGTCCCTGACACCCATCTTGATCTTGACCGGAGGGCCGCCGGGGATGGACATCGTGAAGTACGAGAGCTCGAGGCGCGTGTAGCCGAGGTTCAGGTCCGCCGTCGGCAGCATCGACGACCATGCCGTCATCTCGTCTCCCCTGGCCTTCTCGATTTCCTCGACGGCCATGCGGATTTGCGGGTTGTTAGCCGCTGCGACGGCCGCCGCCTGGTCGAGACTCAGAGTGAGCTCGATGCGCTGCCCCGGGGCTGCGGAGACGCCTGCCGCGGACAGGTCGGGGGGCGGAGTGCGGCCTTCCCTGGGGCTGGGCCTCACGGAATGCCCCCAGTCCGTCCAAACGAGGGCCTGGCATCCCCCGGAGGCGAATGCCGTCGCCACGCACAGGGCCATGGCCCACATCCGCGAATTGAACCTGGATAATTCCATGCCCTATCTCTCCTTCTTCCCCTTCCCTGCCGCCTGCTTCTTCAGGAGACCTTCCGAAAGAAGCCTCACCACGCTGCCCCTCAAGTCGGACGACGGCTTTGGCCTGCCGGGGAATCCCTTGAAGAACACAATCCCGTAGAGGAGGCTGCGAATCATGTAGTCGACGTCCTCAGGCGGAAACGCCGCGAGAATGCCGCGTCCCTGCGCGTGGACGATGAATTCCCTGAAATCGTGCTCCGACCCGTCCCGGGCTATGAACCTCTCGGCGTCCGTGTTGTTCAGTGTCGCGGCGCGTATCTGGATCATCAGCTCCTGGAAATGCGGGTTCTTCCGGCAGTAGCCGAAATACCCCTCCACTATCCGCCCGATGGATTCCACTGGCTTGTCGAAGTCGATTGCGGCGATGGAGAGTTTCGCCAGCTCGAACGTCATCGCCCTGCCTGCGGCGAAGAGCAGCGCGAGCTTGTCGGGATACCTCCTGTAGACCGAACCCTTGCCCACTCCCGCGATGTCCGCGATTTCCTGGACCGATGCCTTGTGGTATACGGTCCTTCCGAACACGCGGGCCGCGGCGTCGAGGATTCTCGAATCGATGTCCGCAGGTTCAGGTTTCATGCCCTTGCGATTCATGCAATCTGTTTTATAAGGCAGCCCGGCCCAAGACGACCAGATACGAGGACGGACCCGTCCGTCCGGAGGGTGGAATTATCGCGATACGGCGGGGGGTGACGCAAGCAAATTCTGCAAAAAAAGGTCCAGGGTCCGAGGACGCCGGGTGAGCGGTTGATGGGTGGGTGAGGGGGCAGGAGCGAGGGTAGAGCGGATGGTCAGCCGTCGACCGTGGAACCCGGACCGCGGACACGCAGCCCGTGGACTGCAGGCACGCAGCCTCGACCGTGAGGTCCCGGGTATGTCCCATGCGAAGCGCAAGGCCCCATGCTTCGTGTGGAATCGTCATCCCGGCGAAAGCCGGAATCCAGGCGAACGCAAGTGCGCCGACATCGAATCCCATGCTGGACAAATGCCCCGGTCTTCACTATCGTGTCCGCCGGAAAACGCGGTTTCCGGCCTTGGTCGAAACTGCCGCGCAGGGCGCGCGGCGCCCCGGCCGGCTCGCAGCGGAACGCGACCGTTTGAGGCGAACCGACAAATGCTCCCGTCCCTTGACGCGATATTCAAGCCCAAGTCCGCTGCCGTGGTCGGCGCGTCGCGCAGCAGGCAGACCATAAGCTACAACCTGCTCGACAGCATATTGCAGGGCGGGTTCTGCGGCCCGGTCTATCCCGTCAACCCGAACTCGAGGGTCATCCACAGCATCCGCGCGTATTCGAGCGTGCTCGACATCCCCGGCGGCCTCGACCTCGCGTTCATCGTGGTGCCCAAGGAACTCGTGCTCAAGGTGGCGGAGGAGTGCGGCGAGCGCGGCGTGAAGGGGCTCGTGGTGATATCCGCGGGCTTCAGGGAGACGGGCGAAAAGGGAATCGAGAGGGAGCTCAAGCTCATCGAAATAGTGAGAAGGAACGGGATGAGGATGATCGGCCCGAACTGCATGGGCGTCATCAACATGGACCCGGAGACGAACCTCACCGGCACCTTCGCGCCAATCATGCCCCTCGTCGGGAAGGTCGCCTTCGCGTCCCAGAGCGGGGCCATGGGGTACGCCATCCTCGACATGATGAAGAGCCTTGGCCTAGGCATCTCGAAATTCGCGTCCATCGGCAACAACGCGGACGTCACTGGCGTGGACGTACTCGAGTACTTCGGCGGCGACCCGGCGACCGAAATCATCCTCCTCTACCTCGAGAGTTTCGGCGACCCCTTCCGGTTCAGCTCGCTCGCGAAGGTAATTACGCGGCGCAAGCCGGTGATTGCCGTGAAGGCGGGCAGGACGCTCGCCGGCGCAAGGGCGGCCTCCTCGCACACCGGCGCGCTGGCGTCCGCGGACGTGAGCGTCGACGCCCTCTTCGAGGAGTGCGGTGTAATCCGCAGCAACACAATCGAGGAGATGTTCGACATGGCCATGGCGTTCACGTCGCAGCCAATCCCCGAAGGCGACAGGATTGCGATTGTGACCAACGCCGGAGGCCCGGCCATTCTGGCCACGGACGCGGCCATCCGCGAGGGCATGCGCCTCGCCGAGTTCTCCAAGGATACGATACGGAAGCTGAGGGCCGTGGCCCCCGAGGACTCCTCGATGCAGAACCCCCTCGACCTCATCGCGGGCGCCACGCCGGATCTGTACCGAGACGTGATGGACGTGGTGCTCGCGGACGAGGGCGTGGACTCGGTCCTGGCAATCTTCGCCCCGACCATCCTGCTTGGCGACCGAGAGTTCGCCGACGCCGTGGTCCATGCCTCGAGCCGTCACCCGAAAAAGCCCGTGGCCGCTTGCGCGGTAGGCAGGAGGGGCCTCACTTCCGGTATCTCCAAGCTCAGGGAGCACTCGATTCCCGCGTACATATTCCCGGAATCGGCCATTCATGCGCTTGCGAGCATGGGGAAGTACAGGGAGGTGACGAGGAGGAAGGAAGGGAGGATAGTCGAGTTCGGCGCGGACCGCGAGGCGGCCGGGAGACTAATCGTGGGCCGCAAGGCGGACGCGCCGTTCATGCTGCCCGACCAGGACGCGCGCAGGGTAATCGAGGCGTACGGATTCGCGATGCCGAAGACCATCCGCGCGCCGGGCTCCGGGGAAGCGGCCGCGGCCGCCGGGAAAATCGGTTATCCAGTGGTGCTCAAGGCGGAGCTGGACGGATTCACGCACAAGACCGACATCGGCGCAGTGAAAGTAGGCATTGGAAACCGGGAGGAACTGGATTCCGCTCTCGCCGGGATGGAGAAGAACTTCGGGAACAGGGGGATTCGGGACAGGTTCGAGAGCTGGGTCGTGCAGGAGATGGTCGAGGGCGGGGTGGAGGTGATAATCGGCGCGAAAAGGGATCCGCAGTTCGGCCACCTCGTCATGTTCGGCCTCGGCGGGATCGCGGTCGAGGTCCTCAGGGATGTGGCCTTCAAGATAGCGCCCGTGACGGACGAGATGGCTTCGGACATGGTCAAATCCATCCGCGGCTACCCGCTTCTCGAAGGATTCAGGGGCCGGAGCCCGGCGAACCTCGAATATATAAAGGAAGCGATCATGCGAATATCGAGGCTCGTGGAGCATTTCAAGGAAATCGAGGAAATCGACATCAACCCGCTCGTGGTCTTCGAGGACCGCGGGAAGTGCCGCGCCCTCGACGTTCGCATCGCGGTCCGGGCGCTGTAATCCGGCTGCCGGGCGGATTTGGTTCCGGGGCATTCGACGCCGGAAACGCTGAAGGAAGGCTGAAAACGCAGAAGCAAGAGCGGAGCCGATGACCGCAGCCATGTCTTTAAAATTTTCGGAAAAACCCCTTGACTTGCCCGCATGCCCCGTTATCATGGACCGTCTGAATTCCTGATTTCAAAATTTTTTTAATGCTTGTTGGAGGATTTGGAATGTACAGGAATCTTTGGCTTCTGGCACTTGTTGCGTGCCTGTTCGTCCCATTTGCAGGGTGTTCCTCAGATGACGACGACGACAATCCGCCGCCCCCGCCCCCGCCGTTCGGACCTTCGGCGATTGCGGTAGGCGACAATGCCCTCATCATGGTCTCGGGCGACATGATGAGCTGGGTGAACGTCACGCAGGTCGAGTCCACTCTGCCCGCGCTCGGCGACCTCCTGAAAGTGGTAAGGGTCCCGAACCATGCGAGCGGCAGGCTCGTGGTAATCGTCGACAGGACCGACACGACAGATTCCAATGCCGAGATTTGGTACAACGACGCAGGCGGCACAGGCGCCTGGACGAAGGCAAGCTACGGAGCAGTCGAGGCCAACCTCGACCCGAGGCACAGGGCGACGGGCACGGAAGACGACTGGGGTCTCAGGGACATCTTCTTCGTGAACTCCACTGAAGGCTACGCAGTGGGCGACTACAGCGTGGTCCTCAGGACGTACGACGCCGGAGCGACCTGGTACGACCTGAACGCCTACACCCCGGCTACACCGATCGCGGGCTCGCCAGTCTACCTCGACGTGTCCAACATCGGCGGCACCGGATCATTCGCCATGGGCGGCATAGTGACGGGAGCTCCCTCCGGAGCGACCGGCACGATAGTGTCCTGGGATTCCGACGACTTCAAGCTGATTGTGACCCTGAACACGGCAACTCTATTCACATCCGCTGATACAATCGCCCAGACGACTCCCGCCACCACTGCCGACGTGGACGGCGTCTACAACACCTGGCTCCATGACACCGAGTACCTGCTGTCCGTGTACGCGGTCGAGGCGGCTGACTTCAGCCAGACCATCTTCTTCGGCACCTACAGCACGAACGATCTCGACGGCGTCTGGAGGCTCACGACCAATACGACGTCCGGCGCAGGCAGGACCTTCGTATGGAACGCCCCCCCGGTCGCGCAGTCGGCGACGGTCGGCGGATCGACCACAAACGGCCTGTTCTTCTTCAACGGCACGACGGGCGTGGCCGGCACGGATGACGGCGTGTGGTACACCACCGACGGAATCGTGTGGGCCGACTGGGCCGTGACCACTACCGACGATTTCTACAGCTTCTGCTATTCGCAGTCCGACCAGGCCAGCAGCGGCTACCTCTGGTCTGTCAATGGCTGGAGCAACATCCCGGGCCGCGTTTCGGTGACCTTCACCGCTCCGGGCACCTGGGCGTTCGATGCAGTGAACGGCTGGGTCGAGCACGGCACGGCCGCGAACGTGGACCTGTATTACATCGACGGATCGTCGAGCATCTTCCTCTACGGCTCCAAGATCTTCGTCGCCGAGGATTCGGATGACGAATGGGGCTGGGGATACGACGCGAACAACGCGGTGCTCAACGACACGATGTGGACCGACACCAACGAGATGAATCTCGGCGGCACGCTCGCCAACGGCACCAACGAAGCCTATGATCACGGCTTCCTGGATGCAGTCGGCGCACCGGCGGGAACCATCCGCAGCATGTGCAAGAGGTAACTTTTCGATTCAGGTTCCGTAACGAAAAAGCCCTGCCCGGAAACGGGCGGGGCTTTTTTTTCCGGATAATTCTCTAAGAACCGCGAATTATCCGGGGGCCGAATGGCTTCGGAAGCCATTTGCGCTGGCCAGCAAAAATCGGCGGTTTGTCGTTGGTTATCGACACTATTCCGGCGATTTTTGCGACCGGTCGACGCTTCGCGTCACATAATTTAACGAACAAACCGGGCTACCAAGTACCCGGGACATCCTCCTCCCACAGGATCAGTTTGTCTTTGCGGAGTTCGGAGCTCCATCATTAGTAATCCTGAAAGCAGAAGACACGCCTGTGGGAGGCGAATGCATCGCGAGGCTTTCAGATGCTTCGCCGATTTTCTGATTGAGAAGCTTTCCAGTGCTCCGCAGGTCAAATTGGTCCTGTGGGAGGCGAATGTCGTCTTTCCGTAAATTCCGACGACTTCGCCGATTATCCCCCCCTCACTTTTTCGAGGCTTCCAGTTCGATTCGCACTTTGCCCGCATCGAAATCCCCGGGCCTGAGTCTCAGGTCGACATCCTCGAAACCGGGACACGAAAGCACAAGCCGCCATTCCCCGGCCGTCAAATCGAGGAAGGGCACGCCTGCGGCGTTTCTCTGGACCGGAAGGCGCGGGACTTTCATGTTCCTGCCTTTGCCCTGGATGAACATCCTCTCCGGCTGCGCCCCCTCCGCGGAAGCGATGTCAAGCTCGAGCCACTGGGATCGCTGCAGGCTGATTTCAATCCTCGTCGCAGCGTCGGGGACGGAGCTCGCGATTTCCACCGCAAGCGCGTACCCGCGTGCCCTCGCTGCGACAAGATATGGTCCTGCAGGCAGGAATCGCGCTTCGAAAGAACCCGATCCGTCGGCGACTACCGGGACCGGAAGCCCTTGATCCCTGGATTCACTCCGTTCGTCGAAGAAGAACACCTCTGCTCCCGGCACAGGCCTTCCGTCCTCCTTGTCGAATACGGTTCCTGAGACCGACATCAGACTCACAGTGAACGTGAAGTCCTTGCTGCTGCCCGGATCGAGGACAACGTTGGAGATTTTAACTTCGCCTCCTGCGTTCGGGGGCGCGAATTCGATGTAGTATTCACCCGCCCTGAGGCCGCTGCCGGCCCTCACTCCGTCCGGCCTGGACTCAAGGACCACGGCCTCTCCGCCCTTCTTCGGCCTCAGCACCAGCCTTCCCTCGCTTACGACCCCGCCGTCGCCGTTCTTGAGCAGTATCGTAATGCCGCACGGCCTCGAGTCGGGGGAGAGAACGACCCTCAGGGGAACACCGTCGAAGGAGGATTCGGTCACGGCCAGCGTCTCGGCCGCGTATCCGAAGGCCTCAATCCTGAGCTCGTAGGATCCCGGGACCGCGCCGATGGATATCTTCCCGCCTGCAGAGGGCCTGAGCCAACCGTCGAACGCCCCTGTCCCGGACCTTTCCTTGAGGATCGCTCTTATTGAATCGAGCTCCTTGCCGTCGCCGGCCGTCACTATGGCCGACAGGGTTTTCTTCACGGGCGTCCCCGTTCCCGGAGGTCCGTCCTTTATCGGCATGAATGGGGATTCCGAATCGGTCGGAGGCTCGACGGTGCCGGAATCACTGACAGGGGACGGGCCGGAGGTTGGAGGATTGGCCCCATCGCCCGGATCTAGGTCTCCATCGCCCGAATCCCTGGACTCGAGGATGAAGAAAACCAAGCCGGCAGCCAGCGCGGCTGCGGCAATGACGGCAACTGCGTTTAATCTCGAGAACCCGGCTCTGCTCATGAGCTTTTTCCGGGGAGAAGGCCCGAAAACGCATCCGAAAGGACCTGCTTGATTTGTCATTGGTTCATATTTGTGATTCGAGATTTTCTTGGGATTTGGGATTTGAAATCATTCCGGTCGATTATGAATATAGAAAGAGAAGGGTTTCTGCGACCCCGAGGGGATTTGAACCCCTGTTAGCAGATCGAAAGTCTGCGGTCCTAGACCGACCTAGACGACGGGGTCGGGGAAAAAGTATTTATATCAGCTTCCGGAGGAGGATGCAAGATCCCACGCGAAGCATCCCCTTCCTACTTGCCCTTCTCGGCTTCTGCCTTCCCGGGAATCCCGACCTTGACCGCCCTAATCATAATCGTGGATTCCGAGCCTCCTGCCTCTGCCCGCGCGTCCGGCTTCTCTCCCGAGTCCCTGCTTCTTGCCGGAACCCTCAGGATGAGCCATGCCCCGTCGGGGATCACGGTGGTGGTGGCAATCGAGCTGAAGAAGAGGCTAGGCGTCTGAATCCTGCCTGCCGGGGTGTCTCGCGTCTCGAACGATGAGTGCTCGCCTGCTGTCGAGGCATAGTTGAGAGTCAGGACGACTGACGAATCAATCGGGTTGATTACCGGCGTAAGCGAGATGAACACTCCCGTGAATACGGTCGAGACCGTCGGGTCGGGGAGGACGCTGAACTGCGGGGACTCCTGGCTCGATTCGTAGCCGGACAGCACGCTGTCCTCCGCGCCTTCGCACACGAGCACCTTCTGCCTGTTCATCGCCGACACGTGCCACCGGGAAGGCTTCGCGCCCAGGGCGGCTGCCTTGCCGAGGACGTCCGCGGCCGTCCTGGGATCCAGAACGGATTTCACCCCTGCCGCCTCGAAGACCGATTCGGGAGTGCCGGAACCGAAGACCACGACTTCCATCGACAGGGACTTGAGGGCTTCGTCCTCGAGCCCGGCAATCAGCCTGCGTATCTTATCCAGGTTCGCCGCGGTCTCCCGGGCGAACACGCGGCCCTCAATCAGTTTGACGAACGATCCCTCGGCGGGTTCCTCTGCGCCGTCGCCGGTGACTTCGTCGTTAATCATCGCCACGAGCCTGTCATACGCGAGGAAGGCGTCGGATTTCCGCTCGTCGGCGGAGAAGACGGATTCGCCTTCCCTGAGGTCGACCTTCCTCCCGGCGAACAGGGAGTCGGGGGAGTGCTGGTCCTTGACGGGGATGAGGAGCGTGGAGACGTCGAAGATGCGGAACTCCAGAGGCTGGCCCGAATCCTCGCCCGATGCCGCGCAGAACGGGAAAGCCAGAGTTGCGACGAACATGAATGCGCGAATCATCCTCAATCCTTTCAACGGCCGCCGGCCGACTCGAACGCCTTGACCGCCCGATCGAACAGCCTGCGGTCCCTCCTGGACGGCTTGAACCTGTAGTTGTCCAGGAAGATCCCCAACACGCGCCTCGCCTCCTCCCCGCCGGCGGCCTGGAGCCCGTCGATTGCGGTTTCCGCATGCTCGGCGTCCCCGAGCATGCGGATGAAGATTGGGAGGGCCCTCCTGTCCTTGAGGTGCACGAGGCCGCGCAGCGCGTATCCGAAGCGCCGGCCGGGTTCGAGGCGCCTGATTAGCTCTGCGAACGCCCGGCTGTCGCCCGTCCTGCCGAGCCCTTCGACCAGTTCCCCTGACGTCAAGCCCATGCCAATGGCCTTCTCAATCAGGTCGAATCCGGCTTCGGCACCCATTTTTCCGATGTATTCCGCGCATTTCTGCGCGGAGCGCGGCCGATTGAGGCCCTTCACGAGCTGCGGGAGCGCGAGTTCCGGCCCCATGTCCGCAAGCAGGCCGGGCGCGTAGGGCGCACCGGTCTCGGTCATGATGCGCCCGAGTTCGACCGCGCTGAAATGCCCGCCGCACCTCGACAGGAGCGAGGCAATCAGGTTCCTCCATGGCTCCCCCTCCTCCCTGGCCTTTCGCCCGAGATGCGGCGAGATGAGTTCGCACAGGTCGCCCGCCGCGGTCGCGGCCGCGCCCCCCACCGCGGGATCAGGCAGGGCCGCAGCAAGGAATCCGGCCGCCTCGGGATTCTCCGGATGCTCGGACATGACCCCGAGAATCCAAAGCCTCTCGCCGTAGCCTGCGGTCTCGTTCGCGCGCAGGATTGGCGCGATCCATCTCTCCGACCCCTCCCTGCCGAAGAAGCACGGGCTGACCCTGTGCCAGACGGAGAGCTTCCTCAGGAAACGCAGCGCCCTTCCCATCTCCGACGGCGATTCGGCCATGGCCAGCCTGGAAACGAGCTCCAGGAAGAAAACCCCGTCCGAGGTATCGCCCGGTCCGGGCAGGGCGTCCGCGCCTTCCGCGGTTCCCAGTATCTCTCCGCCGCGTCTTGCAGCGGAAAGCCGTTTCCTGACGACCGCGGCGGATACGGAGGCCCGGGAACGCATGGCCTGATCGCCGAGGACGCCGGCGGATTCCAGGAAAGCCAGGGCGTTCTCCGCGCATAGGCCGCCCATGGCATCGATGAGCCGTTGCTTTGCCTGCGTGCCAGCCGCGGCGAAACAGGAAATCATGCGGGCAGCGGTTCCGCGGTCGTCCTTGAGAAGCGAAATGGCATATCCGGTATGAAGGCATTCGGTATCAGTGCCGTTTTGAAGCATGTCGAGCAGGAATCCGATGGAACCATCTCCGCCGAAGAAGCCGATTCTTGCGCTAATCTCCCCCGCGGCGGTCTCGTTCCCCCGCCTGCCGGCGTTCCGGGAGATGAACGCCCTCAGGAGCCCGTAAGGCGGCTTCTTCATGGACGCGAGCCGCCGCAGGAGGAAGTCCACGGGTTTCAGATCCAGGATGAGCCGCGCCGCGGAGAACCGGATTTGCGGATCCGCGTGGTGGAGCGCGTCGCAGAGGGCCGGCGCCGATGCTACGCCCATTCTTCCGAGCAGCGCCGAGGCCGCATCCCGGGCATCGGAGTCGGGAGACCCGAGCATGAGCACTGCGGCCCGCGATTCGCGGTCAACCGCTTCCAAAGCGGCGCGATCCTCGCCCGATGCGGCGCAGGGAAGCCATGCGGACAGGCACGCAACCGCGAACGCAAGGAGGCGTCCGGCGGATGAGCCTCGAATCCGCGGCCGGCCCGCTCCGCGGAGATGGAACCCGCGCCCGGAGCCCGCGGCGCTTCCTGCGCCGCGCAAGGCATCGATTCCGGATGCAGGACATGAGAAGAACGACAATCTCAGCCGCACTTTTTCCCTTCCCTGCGTTTCAAATGCCGCATTCTTCGACGGTTCCACCGGTCCATCCCGTCCCCGGATTCGATTCGCAAGCGCCCGAATCCGGAAACGGTATTGTACTACCCGCTCGTTCGATTCATATATGAGAACTCCCGCATCAGATTCCACAATAAGCGCGGGTCATCAAGCTTCGCGTGGAATAAGCCTTTCCCAAACCCCGCGACTTGCCGGGCGGATGCCGGCACGACCAATCCCGCAAGCGGCTCTTCATCGCCCGGTCACGCCGTTTTTCCTTGACTTTAGGTCCGCCGGGCCATAGATTCGCTCCGTCTGTATGGATGTTTTGAACCTGTCTTATGTTCATGACGTCACGAACCTGTTTGCTCTCCTTCGGCTTCTGCGCCGTTTCCCTCTTCTGTCTCGCGCCGCTGACGGCGGCGGAGGAGGGCAAGGGCGCTGATCCCGGGAAGCTCATCTACCCCGAAGCCATGAGACTCGGCAGGGAAGCATCTTCCGCAAAGAGGTATCAGGCGGCATTCCTGTATTTCTCGGCGGCTCTTTCCGAGAACCCGAACTCGAACGAGGCCCGAACCGCGGCGGCCGAGGCGCTCCACTTCTCGCGGAGATTCCCGCCGAAGGAGGACGACCTGACCGAGTTCGAGAGGGGGCTTCCTTCCGCTCCTCCGGAACTCCTGAACCAAATCGAGGAGGAAGTAAGGAAGAAATTCACCACTGAGGGCGGCCAGAAGGAGCCTGATATGCCGGTCCCGGAGGATAAGCCCGGGGAAGAGGAGCCGACCGGCAGGAGAAAGGAATGGATTCCTCCCGAGGAAAGGCCCAGGACCCCGGCGGAGGAAAAGAGCGATAAGCCTGAAATCATCAAGCCCGGACTCACGACCGTGCTGGGGATAGCCACGAGGATATCCCTCGCGCCGGTGTCGAACGGGAGGAACAGCCTCTTCCACGCCCTGGTCCACCTGCCGCCGTTCGAGGGCGTAAGGACTCTGGACGAGAAGGTTTGGTATGTTGAAAGCGGCTACGATTACTGCGTCGGATACGCCGACTCCGGCCGCTACGGGCCCGGAACGACCGATCTGGTCCTGCGCTACGACAACAACGCGTTCCACGAGGGGTACATCAAGGTCGCCCACGGCATCATGGAAGGCCTCGAGGCGAGGCTCGTCATAAACACGGCCAACCTGCGCGAAGGGGGCGAGGACATCATACTGACCGACTTCGCGACCTCGCCGGAGACCATCTACGTGGCCTCGTACGACCGCCGGGCCGACATAGGCAACCTGATTGCGTCAATCAAGTGGAATTTCTTCCGGACGATTTCCGACTGGCCTGAAAAGGACCCGGAGTCGGGCTTCAGCGGGATTTTGGACTGCAAGATACCGCTGTGCCGCAACCCGAAGAACTTCACATCCTCCGGCCAATTCGACATCGCATGCTCGCTCTCGGCGTCGTACTATTTCGGGCGACTTCTGCTGTTCCCCTTCATCGGCCACATGAGCGCCGGAGTGACCGTGCCGCTGGGCGAAAGATATTTCAGCAGCGACGTGGACCTGGATCCCGTATTCCTCTTCGCAATCGGCGCGGACCTCAAGTTCGCAGGGTGGGGCGTGCTCGCCGCTCACATCGAGGGGAACACTTCGGCATTCACGGAATTCGACCCGCTGAAGGGAATGGTGCTTTCCACGCACGTCGGCTTGCGGCTGATGCTGGGACACTTCTTCGCGGAGAGCAGCTTCGGATTCCCGCTGTCCGGAAACGCCTCGAAATTCGTCTTTACGCTGCATTTCGGCCTCCATTTCATGGGCAAGGAACGCGAAGAGGAAATCGTGACCTGAGCCTCCCTTCGAGGAAGGGCAGGCCGAGCGGGCTGAAGGCGGGGCTGCCGCCCCTTTTGAATCGCGCGCCGTGCCCTGCCGGGAAAGGCGGGTCGCCCCCGCCGGTTTGAGTCCGAATCATGGACGCACAACTGAAAATCATGGCCCATTTCGTCGTCGAGCACGGCATGACGGACGTGCAGAAGGTCGATGAATGCCTCGGGCTGATCGAGTCGGGAACGACGAACCTCGACCTGCCGGGGCTGCTCCTGGAAAAGGGGTACATCTCCAGGCCCGACTACGACATGCTGCGGCGGGTCTTCGACGCCGCCGAAAGCCCGGATGCCGCCTGCGACCCGGCGGCGCCCGCGCCTCCGGACGCGGAGACCTGCCTGCCACCGCCGGACGACCCGGACCTCCTTTTCGCGAAAGTCGTGCTCGCAAACGGCACGCTTCCTAGGGATTTCCTCGACCAGGCGCTGGAGGAGCTTCAAAGGAGGAAGAAGGCCGGCATTCAGACTGATCTCGGGAAGGTCATGTTCGAAATCGGATTCATGACCTCCTTCCAGATTGACGGCATCCTGGCCGGGCTGGCGAAAACGAGCTTCAGGTGCGAAGGATGCGACAAGCCCTACGACCCGCAGCCGGCCTCGGGGAAATGCCCCTCCTGCGGGCTGAGCCTGCCGAAGCCCGGCGTACCCATTCGCCTCGAGCTCGGATCCCAGATGGAGCCCGCGGGAACCCTCCGCATCCTCACCGGCACGAACGCCGGATTCATCTACGAGATTGCCCGCGGGTCCAGGATCAACCTGGGAAGGAGCACCCAGAACAAGGTGCGCATCTACGGCAAGGACGTTTCGCGGGAGCACGCAGAAATCGCCGAGAAGGACGGGAAACCCGTGCTCGTCGACAAGCAGTCCAGGTTCGGGACGTTCCTCAACGGGGCCAGGGCAACCGAAACTCCGCTTTCCGACGGCGACCTTATAAAAGTCGGCTCCACCGTCCTCGAGTTCCGGATGAGCCGGCCGTCCGGCGGAAGCGCCGGACCGGCGGCCTCCGCGCGGATGCCCTCGCCCGCTGCCACGCCGTCCGGACGCAGCACGCCCGCCACCGGGGCCGTGGAACACCGCATGTTCGGTGACATCGCGCTGTCCCGCGGATACGTCAGCAAGAACCAGCTCGACGAGGCTCTGGACATACAGAAGAAGCAGACCGGGTCGAAGGAACTCATAGGGGAGATTCTGATATCAAAGAAGTTCATCGGCAACGAGGCGGTCGAAGACATTCTCAGGCTCCAGAAGAGCGCGGCTGCAGTTCCCGATATCCGGGGCTACGAGATGCTCGAGGAGATAGGATCGGGCGGCATGGGCCGGGTTTTCAAGGCGCGGCAGCTCAGCCTGGACCGGATAGTGGCAATCAAGGTCCTTTCGCCGTCGCTCGCAAGCGACAAGACCTTCATCCGCAGGTTCATTTCCGAGGCGCAATCGGCCGGGAAGCTGAACCATCCGAACATAATCAGGGCCATAGACGTCGGGGAGTCGCAGGGCAGCTACTACTTCGCCATGGAATTCGTCGACGGGGATACGGTTTACGAAATCCTGGCGAAGAAAGGGGTTCTCGAGGAGGACAGGGCGATAGAAATCGGCCTGCAAATCCTGAGGGCCATGAAGCACGCGGAGATGAACAGGCTCGTCCACAGGGACATCAAGCCGGACAACATAATGATTGACCGCACGGGCGTGGCGAAGCTGTGCGATCTCGGGCTCGCGAAGGCCACGACGGGCGCGGGAAGAGGGGAGACGAAGGCGGACGAAGCAGTGGGGACTCCGAACTACGTCAGCCCCGAGCAGGCCAAAGGGATCGCTGACGTGGATATAAGGGCCGACATCTACTCGCTCGGCGCCTCGATGTACCACATGGCCACGGGGCAGATGCCGTTCAAGCGCAAGGGCAGCCCCCTTGTCATAATGGCCAAGCACATCACCGAGCAAATCCCGCACCCGGCGAAGCTCAATCCCGCCCTGAGCAGGGATTTCTGCAGGGTCCTCGAGATGATGATGATCAAGGACAGGGACAAGAGATACCAGCATCCGGGAGAGGTCATCGAGGACCTGGAAAGAATCAGGAGGGGCGAGCCGCCGGAACTGCCCAGGAACCTCCCTTCCAAGTCGACAATCGGCCGCGATGTCTGAGGCAAGAGGAGCTGGTCGGGGCCCTTCATCCGGCTCGTCCGGGTTATGTTTCTGCCGTCGAATCAACTTTGGTATAGTATCGTCGGCTTTTTCGGACCGTGCATATGCCCGCAGACTCCGGTCTCGGATTCAATCCCGTCATGAGCGAGGCGTCCCTGGCCTGGGACGCGAACGTCCCGGAGTGGGCATCCGTTGAAATCGACAATCCGGGCGAAGCAGCGCTGCGCAGGTTCTCGGACTGCGGGGCCGCGGCCCGCCGGACTGCAGCGGGCAGGATCCTGGTTTCCGCGGACGCGCGGGCCTGGACCGCCCTCAATTCCGGGGATGATTCGCGCGCCGGACGGGCGGCGGCCGAAATCCACGCCATGTTCGCCGGCTTCGCCAGGGCGCAGCTCTCCGATTTCGCAGTCGCGCCCGGCGTCGTGTCCACCCCTTCCCGGACGCTCATCATGGGCGTACTCAACGTCACTCCCGACTCGTTTTCCGACGGCGGCAGGTTCGGTTCGCCCGAGGCCGCGCTCGACCGGGCTCTCGAGATGGAGAGCGAGGGCGCCGACATCATCGACGTCGGGGGGGAGTCGACGAGGCCCGGGGCCGCTCCGGTGTCCGAGGCGGAGGAGATTGAGAGGGTGATTCCGGTCGTCGAGAGAATACGCGGCAGGTCGAAGGCCGCGATATCCGTGGACACCCGCAAATCGAGGGTCGCGGCGGAGGCGCTGGACGCGGGCGCGACGATGGTGAACGACGTCACCGGACTCCGCGGCGATCCCGGCATGGCCGGAACCGCCGCCTCGAGGGGTGCCGGGCTCGTCGTCATGCACATGCTCGGTGATCCGCGGACCATGCAGGCGAACCCGTCCTATGCGGATCTGTTCGGCCAGATTGCTCGGTTCCTCCGGGAGGGGCTGGCCGAGGCGGCCGCGGCGGGCCTGCCTGCGGAGAAGACGATCGTGGACCCGGGGATAGGATTCGGCAAGACAGTCAATCACAACCTGGCGCTCATCGGAGGGCTCAGGAGGTTCCAGAGCCTGGGCCGGGCCGTGCTCCTGGGCCCCTCGAGGAAGTCCTTCATCGGCACGGTGCTGGGCTTGGGACCGGGCGAGCGGATCGAGGGAACGGCGGCGGCTGTGGCGGCCGGGATATTGAACGGCTGCCGAATCGCCAGGGTGCACGACGTGAAGCAGATTAGAAGGGTTGCGGGCCTTGCGGACGCGGTAAAGGCCGCGTTTCCCGCCGGGCCGCGCCCGGCGGCCGGCCCGGCTGCCGAAGCCGTTTGAGGTGCCGATTGGATCAGATAAGGGCGGTCATCGAGATATTCCTCATCTTCCTGGTGATTTACACGATTCTGAGCTTCCTCCAGGGCACGCGCGGAGCCGGGATCCTCAAGGGGCTCGCCCTTCTCGTGGGCATCCTTCTCGTGAGCGTGTTCATGCTCACGAGGTGGCTGGACCTGAGGCGAATCGACTACATGTTCAAGGAGTTCATGGCGATATCGGTCTTCGCGCTGCTCATAATATTCCAGCAGGAGATACGCAGGGGGCTCATGAGGATAGGCCAGAACCCGGTGTTCGGCCGGTTCGTGCGCAGCGAGGCCGCGCTGGTGGAAGAGATCATCGCCGCCGTGACGAGGCTTGCGAAGGATAAAATCGGCGCGCTCATAGCAATCGAGCGGGAAATCGGGCTGGGGAACTACATCGAGGGCGGGGTGGTCATCGACGCCGAGGTCAAGGCCGACCTCATCGACACGATTTTCTGGAAGGGATCCGCGCTGCACGACGGGGCGGTCATAATCCAGAGCAACCGCATAGCCGCGGCTGCATGCCTCTTCCCCCTCACCGAAAACCCCGAGCTCAGCAAGAGGCTCGGCACGCGCCACAGGGCGGCCATCGGGCTCACCGAGGAGACCGACGCAATAACCATCGTGGTCTCGGAGGAGACCGGGAGGATTTCCGTGGGCGTCCGCGGCCATCTCGAGCAGGACTTCGACAGCCAGAGCCTCCGGAAAATCCTGATGGAGCTGTACGCTGAAAAGGTGAAGGACTTCAAGGAGAAGAAGAAGTGAATCTCCTGAATCTTGCGCTGTCGCTGTTCAAGTCGAATCTGCCGGCGAAAATCCTGTCTCTCGGCCTCGCCGTGGCGGTCTGGTTCGCGCTGGACGCGGAAATCACGGACAAGATCGAGCAGGAGGTCCCGGTGGACGTGATTCTGCAGGGCAGCAGGGACTGGGAAATCATGAAGCAGGACGTGCACAAGGTCCGGATCGTGCTCAAAGGAACGAGGTCGGACGTCGCCAGGGCTGGCGACCTCGTCCTCCGGGAGCGGCTCCGCGGGGTCGTGCGAATCGGCGACGAGCAGATAGGCGAACCCGATCGGCTGGAGGTGACGCATTCCGTCGCGCTGACCCCGGCCTGTTTCAACGCGCAGCCGCTGGACCTGAAAATCGAGGCCATAGTCCCGCCCTCCATCCAGGTGACGCTCGTCAGGATGGGCGAGAAGGACCTCAGGGTGATTCCGGCCCTGGTCGGATCCCCGGAGAAGGGCTACGTCGTGCAGAAGGTCAAGGTGACGCCGTCCAGGGTCGCCGTGCGCGGCCCGAGAATCGCCCTGGACGGGGTCGAGGAAATCGAGAGCGGCCAGGTGTTCCTCTTCGGCAGGGACGAGTCATTCGAGGACCCGGCCGGAGTGGCTTCGAAAGTGGGGGAGTATCCGGTCTCGGCCGCGAGGCAGGTGGTGGTGCAGGTGACAATCAGCAAGGAGCCGGGGCGCAAGCTGGTGGAACGGGTCCCATTGAAGGTCATCTATCCGAGGAACTGGGCGCACGACCGCTTCAAGATTGAGATAGACGAACGGAGGGACGTCACGGTTTCCGGGCCGGCGGAGCTTGTGGAGCGCGTGGGGCCTGAGGACCTGCTCCTGACGGCGGAACTGGACACGTTGGCGTACGAACGATGGATGAACGAGGAATCGGACACTCAGCATGCGATGGCGCCCATCCGCTGTTCCGTGACCGGCCCGAATGCCGAGGCGAGGCGTGCGGTCCAGGCGCTTCTGGCCGACGAGGAACTCGTGAGATTCAAGGTCATAAGGCTCAAAGGCAAATGAGGCATTTCGGGACCGACGGCATAAGGGGCAAGGCCGGGGAAGGCGTGCTCAGGCCCGAGCGCACCGCGCTGATGGGCAGGGCGATAGGCGCGGTGCTCAGGGAGAACGGGGTTCGTTCGTGCCTGGTCGCTCGCGACACCCGGATTTCGGGCCCGATGATTGAGTGCGCGCTCGTTTCGGGCTTGTCCGCCGAAGGCCTCGGCGTCGCAAGGGCCGGTGTCATCACGACTCCGGGGGCGCACGCGGCAGCCGTCGCCCTCGGCGCGGAAGCCGCCGCGGTGGTATCGGCGTCGCACAACCCCGCAGCGGACAACGGTATAAAGGTCATGCTCCGGGACGGGCTCAAGATTCCGGAGGAGATGGAAAAGGCGATTGAAGAGCTGTACGACGCCGGCGCCTCCTCCTTCCCCTACGTTCCATCCCGGCCGCCGGGCGGCGTGTCGGACGCCGAAGGGGCGATGGAAGCGTACATCCGGTCGATGATGGACCGTATCGGACCCGGATTCCGCCTGAGGGGAATCAAGGTCGTCCTCGACTGCGCGAACGGCGCCGGAGCCCGGTCAGCGCCGGAAATCTTCCGGAGGCTCGGCGCGGAAGTCGTCGAAACCGCATGCAACCCCGACGGCCTCAACATCAACCTCGGATGCGGCGCGCTCCACCCGGAAGGCATGGCGGACATGGTCCGGAATTCCGGAGCCTTTTTCGGAGCCGCGCTCGACGGGGACGGAGACAGGCTGATTGCCGCGGACGAAAAGGGCGGGATTCTGGACGGCGACCAGATACTTGCCGTTCTGGCGAGGAGCATGAAAGCAGGCGGAAGGCTTCCGGGCAGCGCGGTGGCAGCCACAATCATGAGCAACGCCGGGCTCTCCCTTAGCCTGGCCGGCGCGGGGATTTCGCTGCGCAGGACCGATGTCGGCGACAGGAACGTCGCCGCCGCAATGAAGGCCCTGGGCCTTGCGCTTGGCGGCGAGCAGTCGGGCCACATCATGTTCGGAGGCCCGGAAGGGCCGCTTCCAGGCGACGGGACAGTGGCCGCCCTCGCGTTCCTGAAATCGGTGGTCGAAAGCGGCCGTAGCGCGTCCGAGGCGGCCGGGTGCATTACGCTCCTGCCTCAGGCCCTGGTCAATGTCCCGGTCGGGAGAAAGACCCCATTCCGGGAAATCGATGGGCTTCTGGAGGTTGTTTCCGAGGTCGAGACCGAGCTTGCCTCCCGCGGGAGGGTGTTGCTCAGGTACTCGGGAACCGAGAACGTGGCGAGAATCCTGGTGGAAGGCGCTGACCCGAGGGCGGTGCGCGAGCACGCGCAGCGCATAGCCGCCGCCTTTGAGAAAGCCCGCTGACATGGAGTTCCTTTCCGCGCAAAACCTGGCCTTCCTGACGGTCCTGGGACTCATTACAGGCCTGGTCTCTGGGCTCGTGGGCATCGGCGGGGGGATAATAATGATCCCCGCCTTCACAATCCTCTTCGGAATCGACAACCCGCAGTTCATCAAGGGGATAACCTTCACGTGCATGATATTCACGTCCGCCTCCTCGGCGGCTGGACACTACAGGTCCGGCAACATGTTTCCCGGGGTGGTGAAGCGCATCGTGCCGACCGCCCTGGCCGGCGTGCTGGCAGGCTACGCGATGGGCCGCGCCATCCCGCCCTGGAGCTTCGAGGTGCTGTTCGGGCTGTTCCTGCTCTACGTCATCGCCGTCAACGTCCGTTCTCTCCTCGCCCGCGGAGAAGGGATCTGCGCCCTGGAAGACGAGATTTCGAAGACAAGGGCGACGCTTCTCGGCATACCGATGGGCCTGGTCGTAGGCGTCCTCGGAGTCGGCGGCGGGGCGGTGCTCACGCCCTGCCAGCAGGTGTTCCTGCGGATGGGGCTCAAGAACTCGATTGCCAACTCCACCGTGGCGATGATCCCTGCCGTGCTGGTCGGATTCGCCCTTTCGACCGGCAGCGCCGCGGTTTACGGCGACTTCAGCCCTCACCCGTGGTGGTCGGCCGCAGCGGTTTCCGGCGTGATGGTGCCGTGGCTCATCGGCGGCGCATACGCGGGCGCGCGACTCACCGCCGTCATACCAGTCAAGGCGATAACCGCGGTCTTCTGCGTCGTGCTCGCGGCTACCGCCGGCCAGATGATTTACATGGGCGCCTGCGACGCGCTCACGGCAGCCGGCTGACATCCAATACGGGATTCCGGCCGGATTTCGCCGGCGGCCGCGATAAAAACATCAATCGGCTAAATTTCACAGTCCGCCGCGCCGATACAGAGGGTGAGAGAGGGGTGGTAGTAATGTCGAGGTGATTGATGCTGAAAGCCGTGGTCGAGAACACAAGAGTCATCTGCCCAATCTGCAGCCGCACGGAAAAGAGGATCTTCCGCAGGGAGCTTTCGCCCTCCGGGAACGTGAGAATGCTCTGCAGGTGCCTGCATTGCGACCAAATCTTCTCATACGAGGTGAGCAAGACAGGGCAGACGCTCTGATCCGGAATCGGCCCTTCCGGTTCCGGAAATCCCCCGGGCGGTCATCGCGACCGCTGCTTCCCGCCGCTCCGTTCCGCCTCATTTTCTCCCAGCCTGCCGATGGCTTCTTCCGTCATCGACATCTCCTCCCCGGAAAGCGAATCCATCCCGTAGATTGCGCGATTGAATGAATGCGTCACCAGGTTCACTTCCCTTGAGATGGATGAATCCCTTGAAACCACCGCTTCCGCGAACTCGAGGGGAGTCTGGCTCGGACGCCTGGTGAATCCCCTCGCCTCCATCGCCCTGAGGAACGCCTCATAGAACTTCGTTGCCCGCTTCCCGGAACCGGCGCCGCGGATTCCGATCGCCGCTGCCGCCCTTCCGATGCGGCCGCGGAACCTGAGCGCCAGCATCAGCGCAAGGGACAGCAGCGCTATTGCGGCCGTCACCTCGGGCATGGAAATCGCCCCCGCGCAGAGCCGCCCAACCCCGCGGAGGAGGACCTTCGCGCCGTCCCTGCCCTTGTCGACGACGGCTGCCTGGCTCCTCCTGTCGTACTTTGCGACGAGTTCAATCAAGCCGGGCCGATTCGGCCCAGCCGGGGGGGCGACCGGCGGGGGCTCCTCGGCGAAGGGCGGATCGTCGGGAATCGCGGCGACGACCGGATCCGCGGATGCGGGAGTGGCGTCGAATCGCACCCATCCCTCGTCGTCCACATAGACCTCGACCCATGCATGGGCGTTTCTGAGGCTCAGGACGATGTACTCTGCCCCGTTCAGGGACTTCCGGGTCTCCCCGCCGTGGAATCCGACCACGACTCGGGCCGGGACATCGAGGCACCTCAGCATCACGGCAAGCGCGGTCGAGAACAGCTCGCAGTTTCCCTCCCTTGTCTCGAACAGGAACGCCCTGAGGGGATCGGCGTCCCCCGCGGGCGCCGGAGCCCTCCTGTAGGAGCATCTGCCCTGCAAATGCCCGAGAATCGCCTCCGCCCTCTTCCGCGCTCCGGTCTCGGCCCCCGCCACGGCCTGCGCCAGGGATTCAACCCGATCAAGCCCGGGCGGCAGGTCGGTGTATTTGTCCGGCGGGTCGCCCTCATAGAGCCACCTTGCCGTGCCGGACAAGGAGGAATGGACTCCGTAGGCAGTGAATTCGCCGTCGCCCTGCGCCGGCGAGACGGCCTGCAGCGTTCCGGCCGCGTCAATGATTACTGACGAGGCATCGACCGCCTCCAGCCTCTCCATGTAGAACCTGAGCGGCCCCGCGGACCGGCGAATCCTGTACTCCTGCCTGGTCCATTCCGCGGCAAGGCCGCTGCCCGGCCCGAATCTGACGAGCCCGTCCCCGACGCCGTCGCTCAAGTCCTCCAGTTTCCAGGCCCTTTCGTCGTACCTGGTCCAGGTCACTCCGTCGAAGTAGTCCAGCACCGCGCCCTTGAAATACCTCTCGGACGGGTGCGGAGGCCTGGCTATTCGGCCTCCCCTGTAGAACCTCACGGTGCCGACCTCCGACCCGGGCCCTTCCTCGATTCCCTGGTCCATGGGCTTCTCGAGGACAATCCTGTCCCTGAACACCCCCGGGGCGTCCGAATCCCGGCCGAAGCCGCCCTCTCTGCGGGGAGACGGCTTCTCGGGGAGGGATATGTTCCTGCCGTATTCCCGTTCAGGGGCCCCCCTCACGCCTGTGCCGGTGGAGGGCCTCGGCAGGACGATAAAGAGGAAGGCTCCGGCCGTGAAGACATAGGCAAGGGAGGCCAGGGAGAAGAAGAACACGCGGTTGAAGCTCGTCCGCCTGTGGAATTCCGCGTCCATGAGCGCGGCGACGTCGGACTTCGCGCCGGTCTTCGCTTTCGTCTTGAACGCCTCGGCCACGAGGTGCGCCCTAATCCTCAGCATGGCGAGGAAGAAGACCCATGACGCGGCGAAATACGAGATTGTCGGGAAGAAGAGGAAGTTCTTGGGCGCGATGCATGCCGCGAGAACGGGCAGGAGGGAGAGGGCGGCAGCATGAACGTAATGCCCGGCCCGTTCGGCCGAGAAGAACCTGAGGACCTGCATTAGGAAGACGATTCTGAACACCGAAGCTTCGAGGTCTTTTTCGAAGACCATCACCGCGAGCGCGCCCCCGATGAGCAGGATGAAGGCGGCGGTCCTCTCGTTGCGCGTTCTGGGAGGGAATACGACAGATCGGCTGCGAAGGAACCACGCCGCCCCGCTGGCGGCGAGGAAAGCCGCAATCCATCCCAGGTCCCCCCTCGGCGCCTCGAATGCGAGCATTCCTGCGAGGATGATGAACCAGGCCGAGACCTTGATCATCGAGCTGAAGCTCATCGTTCCCTCGCGAAACCGGGACGGCCGTGCCCGCCGCCCGTGCCGGGGGGGGCGCCGGCGGGCTTCATCAGCGTCATGGGCGGGCGCCTTCCGCACAGGCCGTGAAGAGCGCCGCCCCGCAGCCGTGGGAATGGCGCCCCTGCGACGGCCGCGGAGGAGTCAATCACGCTCATCGACGGGTATCCTGCCGAACATCCGCGGGCCTCCGCCGCCGAATTCCCGTCGGAGACAATCACGATTATCTCCTCGCGGCGATCCAGGCCAGCCCTGCAAAGGAAATCCCTGACGGGGTCCGAAGGCGAGGCCTGCACCGACGCCAGCGTCGTGAGAATCGCGCGGAGATGTCCGCCTCCCCTCGCAGGAACGGCCGGTCCATCCTTCCCCCCTGTCGTGAGCATCCTGTATATGTACCCCTCTTCCTCGAGCATCACTGCGGCGGATGCGGCGAGCGACACCGCCCTCTCGAAGGCCACGAACCCTTTCACCCTCCCCTTCAGCGAAGGCTGTTTCGTATCCATCACGATTGCCGCCCTCTTCAATTCGTACCGCTCCTCGTCGCGGACCATGAGCTTCCCGTGCTTCGCCGTGGATTTCCAGTGAATCGCCTTCGGGTTGTCGCCGCATACGTATTCCCTCAGTCGCTTGAACTCGGAGTCGCCGCCGAACCTCTCAGGAGAAGGCCTGTCCATCCCGGTCATGCAGGAACCGGGCGAACCCGTGCCGACGTACCTGAGCTTGGGGAACACGGTGAATTCGGACTCCGCGCGGCTCCTGACCGACGCCGAAAAGAACCCGAATGGGAACGAGGTCCTGACCTGGCAGTCGCCCCCGCCGTAGACCCCGCGCCGCTGGAACCTGACGCCGTATTTCGCGTGTTCCGTCCTTCGCGGCGCGGCGCAGAGCACGGCGGCTTCAGGCGCCCTGCCTGCCGGGAACCACTCCAGGAGGTCGCGTATTGAAAGGGCGTATGCAGGCAGGAACGCGCTCTTCTGCCTCACGGACAGGACGAATTCGGCAGGGCGGCCGGCGAAGATTTCGAGCGGAATCCTCCTCCTCAATCCAATCCTCAGTATGGAGAAGAAGGGGTACCAGGCCGAGAACGCGAAGGCGGCGGTCATGAGGCAGAATACGAGGATGACGAAGTTGTTGACGATTGCGAAGCCCAGGACGCCTGCGCTGATTGTCACTGCGCCGAATATGATGCCCTGCGCCGTGAGCCGAGGAAACCCGCGCCGCGGACCGGTGCCGCCACCGGCCCGCGCAGGCGCTCCCGCCTTCTTCGAAATCGCCTTCTTGTCAGGCACGGGATCTCCCATAGGCCCTATCGGTCCTATAGTCCTATGAGACCCATAGGACCAATTGGACCTATACAGGCACCGCAACGGTGTCGACAATCTTGTCCACGAGCTCAATCCTCCCCGAAACCCCGGGGATGTGGCTTCTGGGGATTAGCCTGTGCCCCAGCACGGGACCGGCCAGCGCCTTCACGTCGTCGGGGAGGACGAAATCCCTCCCCTTGAGGAGGGCGCGGGCCTGGGAGGCCCTGAAAAGGCAGAGAGACGCCCTCGGGGAGGCTCCCAGTATCACCTCGGCCGATTCGCGCGTCGCCTCCGCTATCGACAGGATGTAGGATACCGCCTCGCCGCTCACTTTCACGGACCGCACGGCTTCCTGAATCCCCCTGACGTCTTCGAAGGATATCACGCTCGACAGGGATTCGAGGGGATGCCTGAGGACCTGGTCCCTCAATATTTTTTCCTCCTCCTCCCTGGAGGGATAACCCGGGGTTACGGCAAGGAAGAACCTGTCCAGCTGGGATTCCGGCAGGGGGTACGTGCCGGCATACTCGACCGGGTTCTGCGTCGCGAGGACGATGAACGGATCCGGAGTCGGCCGGGTCGTGCCGTCCACCGTGACCTGGAAATCGTTCATCGCCTCGAGCAGGGCTGACTGGGTTCTCGGGGAGGTCCGGTTGATTTCGTCGGCCAGCACGACGTTGGCGAATATCGGGCCGGGCCTGAACTCGAACGCCGCGGACTTCGCGTCGAAGACTGATACTCCGAGCACGTCGGACGGAAGGAGGTCCGGCGTGAATTGGATGCGCCTGAAGCTGCCCTCGATGGATTTGGCCAGCGCCCGGGCGAGCACCGTCTTCCCGACGCCCGGGATTCCTTCAATCAGCAAATGGCCGCGCGACATGAGGCCGGTGAGGACGAGGTCCAGTATGCCCGCATCGCCGATGAAAACGCCCGACACGTTCGCCCTGAGCCTCGCCGTTTTCTCTTCAATCTCCTTGCGCTGCATCATGATTGCTCCGTATTCTCAACGGATTTGCCCCCCGGACTGTTACCGCATCCCTGCCCGTAACAACCCTCGCGGCCGCGAAGGAGCCGATGGAAAGCCCATGGCGCAGCACCGGGAGTCCGCTTCGCTATTTATCCGCAATCCGTCATCCGGGTTCAAGCCGATATTCCCCAATCCTGCGTGAAATGCCGGGGCAGATATTGTATCCTCGCCGGGCGCATGGCCGTCGTTCCGCGGCCGGACCCGGCTGCCGGAGCGCAGGACCTATTCAAGGGCGCACGACATGAAGAAAGGAACCGGCTCGAACCGGACCGCCAGAGAGCCCCGGTTCTCCTTCCGCGACGCCTGCGCCGTCTTAAGCCTCGCCTCCCCGGCGAAAAGCGATGGAGAACTCGCGCAGGCGGCTGCCGCTTTCATGATGGACAGGACGGGACTCGAGAGCGTGGAAATCCTGCTCGCGAAGCCGGGGGAAACCGCAGCCGTCACGGATCCCTCTTCACCGGGCGGTTCCGCCCCCGAGGCAGGCGGCGGCCGCAAGCCGGGGCTCCGATACGGGACCGACCAGGCAATCCCAATCTGCACCGGGAGCGAAACCGTCGGGCGCATCGTCTTCCGGGATTCGCGGGAGAACATGCTTTCCGCCGAGGACATGGAGGCGGCCGGATGCGCCGCCGCCCTCATCGGAGCCGAAATCGGCCGCCGCAGGTCCGAGCGGGCCCTTGCCGAGTCCGAAATGCGGTACCGGACATGCCTCGAGCAGTCCCTGCAGGGCGTGGCGGTGGTGCAGGACAACCCGTTCAAGGTGATTTCGATCAACGCCTATTTCGCGAAGCTCCTGGGCCTCGCGCCCGAGGAGCTGGTGGAAGCTCCATTTCAAAGGCTGCTCGATCTAATCTTCCCGGAGGATCGCCGGTCCCTCGTGGACAGGTACGCAAGGCGCCTTGCAGGCACGCCGGACCCGGGCCCGTTCGAGGTGCGGCTTCGGGCCGCCGACGGATCCGTGCGATGGTTCGAAGCACTGGCCGCCGGCATAACGGTGGACGGCATGCCGGCAGTCCAGGCGGCTTTCGTGGACATCACGGAGCGCAAGAAGGCGCAGAAATCCCTGGAGGAGAGCGAGGAGAAGTACCGCAACCTGGTCGAGCAGGCGAACGACGGAATCGCGATCGTGCAGGACGGGAAGCTCGTGTTCGTGAACAAGCACCTCGCGGAAATGGGCGGCATGCCCGTCGAGTGGATCACAGGCAGGTATTTCCACGAGTTCATACATCCGGAAGAGCTCGCGAAGGTGTCCGACAACTACCTGAAGCGCCAGAAGGGGGAGCAGGTCCCGTCCATTTACGAATCCGTGCTCCTGGGACATGGCGGCCGGAGGATTGACGTCGAATTCAACGCCGGGGTCTCGACGTACAACGGGCGGCCGGCCAACATCGTCGTGATACGCGATGTCACGGAGAGGAAGGCGGCGCAGGCCGCCCTCAAGGCCGGCGAGGATCGGTTCAGGGAGCTGTTCGACAACATGAGCAGCGGGATGGCGGTCCTGAGTGCCGCGGAAGCGGGGGGGTTCGCGCTGGTCGCGGTGAACCGCGCAGTCGAGGCAGCGACCGGTACGACCCGGGACGGCGTCGCGGGCAGGGACGTGCTGGACGCTTTCCCGTTCCTCGGGGAGGCCGGCGTCGCGCCCGTCCTGTTCCGGGTATTCGAGACCGGGAAGCCGGAGATTATCAGGCCGGCGCGATTCGAGATCGGGGGCCGTGCCTTCTGGTGGAGCATGCGGGTCTTCAAGCTTCCCTCCGGCGAGCTGGTCTTCATTTCCGACGACGTGACGAGGGAGATGGAAGCCGAACGCGCGCTCAGTGAGAAGGAGCAGGAATTCCTCCATTCCCAGAAGATGGAGGCCGTGGGCAGGCTCGCCGGCGGCATCGCCCACGACTTCAACAACCTACTCACCGTGATAAACGGCTTCGCGGAAGTCGCCATGGACAGGATCGGGGGGGACGACCCGGCAAGGCAGGACGTGAGGGAGATTCTGCGGGCGGGCGAGAAGGCCGCGGATTTGACCAACCAGCTCCTCGCCTTCAGCCGCAGGCAGATGCTGAAGCCCCGGGTGCTGAACCTCAACGCGGTCGTGAGCGACATGCAGAAGCTGCTGAGGAGGCTCATAGGGGAGGACATCGAGCTCGTCACCCTGCTGGACCCGCTGCTCCGGCCCGTGCGCGCGGACCAGCCCCGAATCGAGCAGGTCGTCATGAACCTGGCCGTCAACGCCCGGGATGCCATGCCCGAGGGCGGAAGGATAACGATGGAGACCAGGAACGTGACGCTCCGGAACGACTACGCGGAGAAGCATGCCGAAGTGACACCCGGGGAATACGTGATGCTCGCGGTCTCCGACACGGGAATCGGAATGGCGAAGAACGTCCAGGAGCTTATTTTCGAGCCGTTCTTCACGACCAAGGAGCCGGGCAAGGGGACGGGTCTCGGCCTCTCAATGGTCTATGGCATCATAAAGCAGAGCGGAGGACACATATTCGTCTACTCCGAGCCCGGACACGGGTCGACATTCAAGATATACCTGCCCGTCTTCGACGGCCCC
>DYIT01000005.1:29416-51535 GCA_020723505.1 Candidatus Kuenenia stuttgartensis | reverse complement strand
GGCCGAACTTACCGCGCGCGGCGAAACCCTGCTCCTGGTCGAGGACGACGATTCGGTGCGCGCGCTTGCATTGAGCTTCCTCACCCGCCTGGGATACGAGGTCATCGAGGTCTCCGACGGAATCGAGGCGCTGCAGGTCTGCCAGGTCATGGACCGGCCGATCCACGTCCTTCTCACGGACGTCGTCATGCCCGGCATGGGCGGCCGCCTGCTCTACGAATCCGTGCGGGCCTTGAGGCCGGAAATCAAGGCGATATTCATGTCCGGGTACACCGACGACACGGCAATCAGCAGCGGCCTTCTCGGCATCGGCGCGCCCTTCATAGAGAAGCCGTTCAGCAGCCTGACTCTCGCCAGGAAACTGAGGGAGGTCATCGAGGGCTGACAGGCGCGTGCCGGGCCCGGCGCAAGGCGTCGCGGAATCCCATTCGCGCTTATCAACGGAGCGAGGTCCGCGCTTCAGAGCTGCAGCACAGGCTCCACAGCCTTGTATTCCGTTGCTTTGCAGGCTCTTTTCCGGGAAAATCCCGGGGAATGCTTTTACAGAGGAATTCGTGAACCGCCGCGGATTCGAGCCCTGGGACGTCATATACATCGACCCCAGACGCAGCAAGCAGACCTGGGAGCTCTACATGGGGAGGAGCTCGAGCAGGTATCGCAGGCTATACAGGGGCTGCGCGTTCAAGATAATCAAGAAGTGCGACCGCGGCAAAGCCGATTTCGAACTCAGGGACCCCGACTGGTGAAACACGCATGAAGAGGCTGATGGACGGGAACGAGGCGGTCGGGAGGGGCGCCGTGGCCGCGGGGTGCACGTTCTTCGCCGGCTATCCCATCACTCCGGCGAGCGGGATACTGCACTTCATGATGGCCGAGCTTCCCGGGCTCGGCGGCATGGCCATCCAGGGCGAGGACGAGATTGCGTCAATCGGCATGTGCATCGGCGCCTCAATCACCGGGGAAAAGGCGCTTACGGCCACTTCCGGGCCGGGTCTGTCCCTTTATTCCGAAAACATAGGCCTTGCGATAATGCTCGAGGCCCCGATTGTGATTGTCGACTGCCAGCGCATGGGTCCGGCCACGGGGGCCGCCACCAAGACGGGGCAGGGCGACATCCAGTTCGTCAGATGGGGGCACTCGGGAGGATACCCGATTATCGCCCTGGCTCCGGAGTCGGTGACCGAGTGCTATTCGCTCACTGCCGCGGCCTTCGACCTCGCCGAGACCTACAGGACGCCGGTGTTCGTCATGCTGGACAAGGAGCTCAGCCTGTCGAGGGAGACCGTCGACCTGGAGGCGGTCAGGCTTCCGGAACCGGTCCGCAGGATTCCGGCTCCGCCCGGGAGTTCGATCCCCTACGACTTCAAGGAGCCTTCCGACGTCCCTCCGTTCGTGCCTCTCGACGGATCGGTCATGGTGAGGTACACGGGATCGAGCCACGACGAGCGCGGCGAGCTCTGCGGATCCAAGGCGGTCCTCGGAAGGTTCACGAGGCACTTCACCGAGAAGATTGAGGCCCACGCGGCCGAAATCGCGATTGCCGGGCATGACGGCGACCCTGGGGCGCGGATTCTGGTCATCTCTTACGGAATCACGGCCGGGGCTGCGAGGGAAGCCGTGGCCCGGGCGAGGGCCGATTCAATCCGCGTTTCGCACCTGGTGCTGAAGACCCTCTGGCCCGTGCCGGAGGCAATCATAAGGAAGGCGGCCGCGGGGGCGTCCGCAATCCGCGTCCCGGAGAACAACTGCGGGCTCTACGGCAGGGAGATAGAAAGGATTGCATGCGGGATCGATGTCGGAGGGATTCGGAAATCCGATACTTCCTTGATTACGCCCGGCGAGATTCACTCCGACATACTGAAAAGCGCGGAGAGACTAGTCGCCCGGTGAAAACATTATTCTGGGAATTGAAAAGAAACAGAGGAAGGCACGCGCGAAGCGCGTGATATAACCCGGACGAGCCTGTACTTGCATCCGGTTCCGGCTCGTCCGGGTTATGTTGAGGAAGTCATAGAATGGCGCATCTCCTGAGAGAAGACCGGCTTCCCCTTCCGTTCTGCGGAGGGTGCGCGTCCCACTCCGTCACGCGCATGCTGGACAGGGCCATGGAATCCCTCGGGCTCACGGGACTGGACGTCTGCCTCGTGACGGACATCGGCTGCAACGGGCTGATTGACCAGTACTTCGACGTGCTGTCGTTCCATGGCTTGCACGGCAGGTCGATTACCTACGCGACGGGGATAAAGCTCGCGAAGCCCAAGCTCAAGGTCATCGTGGTGATGGGGGACGGGGGCACGGGAATCGGCGGCGGCCACCTCCTCTCCGCTGCGAGGAGGGACGTGGATATCACGCTCGTCATCGTCAACAACTTCAACTACGGCATGACGGGCGGGCAGCACAGCGCCACCACGCCGATCGGGGGATTCACGACGACGACACCGGGCGGGAACCTGGAGAAGCCGCTCGACATCTGCCAGGCCGTGATTAGCGCCGGCGGACGGTTCGCCGCCAGGACGATGTCCTCGGACAAGGGCCTCTCGTCCTTGATTGCCAGGGCCATATCGTTCCGGGGCTTCTCGGTCGTGGACGTAATCGGCCCGTGCACCGCGTATTTCATGCCGAGGAACAACCTGAAGCGCAGTTCCGAGCTCGAGGATCTGTGCATGCGCCTCGGGTGGAAGACCGGAATCCTGCGCGAGGACGAGGGCGAGGATTTCGGGACGAGATACGCCTCGGCGGCCCGGAAAGGGGGCGGTCGCGGCACCCGGCAGCCAGAGGCGCCCCTTGATCCGGCATCGCAGCCCGGCCTCCGGGGAAGGACGGAAATCGTGATTGCCGCCTCCGCGGGAAACTACGTCAGGTTCGCAGGCACTGCGCTGGCTCAGGCGGCCATCGACGCCGGCGGCTTCGCCGTGCAGAAGGACGACTACCCAATCACCGTGAGGACCGGATATTCGGTGACGGAACTGATACTGTCCGGCAGTCCAATCGGATACACGGGCGCCGATTCGCCCGACGTGGTCGCGGTAGCGAGCGAGGACGGGCTCCGGAAGACCTCGGCCATGCTCGCGTCGCTCAAGCCGGGCGCCCTCGTAATCGCCGAGGAGAAGCTCGGCGATTTCGCCGCGCCCGCGGCCGTGCGACGATTCCCAATCGCGGAGATTGCGCGGACCGCGGACCGCAGCCTCGTTGCCATGGTCTCCGCCGCGCTGATTTCCCTCATCGCGGGGACCGTGCCGCCCGGCCTTCTCCGCCATACAATCTCCAGGCTCGGGGCGAAGGCCGTCGTCGAATCCAACCTCAAGGCCTTCGATGCGGCCGTGTCCTACATCGAGTCGCACCCGGAGGCTGCGGCCCCGCATGCGATTTGACGTATGCGCCCACGCGGCTGAGTCGGCCACCCGGCTGAGCACCTACCCGACTACCCACGTACTCGTGCGAGGCGTCGTACTCTAGTAGTCGCGTGGTTGAGTGGTCTCCCGCCGGAATGACGCGCGCCAGACGCACCACCACGAACGACCACGGGGCAAGCCAGTCGCGGCTCCGTTGTGCGCAACGCGTTTTTCCGCGGGAATGATCGACCGCGGCCTTACGACCGCGGCTCTGTTCTGCGCCATACGTATACCCGGCAGCCAGGTTCTCCTGTCGAAAATCACCAACGACCGGCCCGCGATCTACGGTCCGCGGATAAACGCGCCACGCACCATGACCTTGGACCTCGGACGTCGGGCTTTGGACGCCTGATGCACCGCCATGTACTCCCGCGGGCCCGCCATGCTCCGCCTGTTCCCGGACACCAGGCGAAGGCGGGCAGGACAAGCCGCAAGCTGCTTTTCAGCGCTCCGGCGGACTGCTCTTGCTTGACCCGCGGGAAATATGCAAATAAAATGAAAGTTTGCGGGCGAGGGACCTTTGGCGGCGCAGAGATGCCTGAATCCGATCCTAAAACCAACCTGAACATCCTCGATTTGCCGAACATCTTCCAGAGCCTGTCCGACAACAGGCGCACCGGAACGCTCAAGGTCAAGTCGAGGAACCAGGAGAAGTCGGTCTACTTCAAGGACGGCTTCATACAGATGGTCCACACGCCCCTCAAGAGCACAATCCTCGGCGAAGCCCTTATAAAGACCAAGACCATCAGCGAGGAGACGCTGCTCAACGCGGTCGGGATCCAGAAGAAGACCGGCAAGCGGTTCGGAGAAACCCTGATAGGCATGGGCGCCATCACCGAAGCGCAGCTCGTGGCCGCCCTCACCTTCCAGATTGCCGAGGAGGTCTGCGAGCTCTTCACGTGGGACGACCTCCACTGCGAGTTCGCCCCGGGCCCGCCCCCGACAGGGCTCCTCAGCCTCGACTCCTACACGTCGCAGATTGCCCTGAACCCCGGCGCGCTTATGATGGAAGCGGCGAGGCGAATCGACGAGTGGGAGCTCATAAAGAGGACCCTCCCCTCCATGAAGGACGTGCTGGTCCTGAGCAACAAGCTTCCCGGCAAGTACAAGGGAACTCTCAAGCACGAGCTCGTCAAGTGGATTGACGGGCTCAGGGACGTGGAAGAGACTACCGACCGCGCCAGGATGAGCAAGTTCAACGCGCTCAAGACGATACGCGACCTGATTGAGGAGAAGTTCCTGAGGCCCAAGACGGCCGAGGAGCTGGTCGACACGGCAAGGCTGGTCCAGAGGCGCGGCGGGCCCAAGGAGGAGAACCTCCAGAAAATCATCAACCTCTACGAGAGGGCCGAAGAGCTGGGCATGAAGAACGCCAAGCTCAGCCTCTGGCTCGCGAAAGCCTACGAAAGGCTCAACCAGAACAAGGAATCCGCGACGAGGTACAAGACGCTCGGCGAGGTCTCGCTGGAGAAGGGCGACCTGGAGGAGGCGTCGGGGCACTACTACAAGATCATCGAGATGAACCGGGATGATCTCGATTCCCACGAAAAGCTCGTCGAGACCTGCCTCAAGCTGAAGAGGTTCGACGAGGCCGTGGACCAGACCATGGCCCTCATCGAGAAGTACGCCGCCGCAGGCAAGCCCGAAAGCGCGCTCGCGCTCGCGAGGCTGGTCAGGAGCCTCGTGAACGACAATCCCGTGCTCCTCCAGGCCATCGCGAAGCTCCACCTCGATGCAGGCGACAACATCCAGGCGCTGATTGAGTACGAAAGCGCCGGGGAAATCCTGATGGACAAAGAGGAATACAACGGCGCGATTGTCATCTACGAGCGCATGCTCGATATAGACGACGAGAATATAGACGCTCATTTCAAGCTCGCCACGGCCTACACGAAAATCGGCGAAACCGACAAGGCCGTCGCATGCTACAAGACCCTTGCGGACACGCTCACGACCTCGGGCGTGCTCCAGGACTCGATAAACTGGCAGTTCCTGATAAACATCTATGAAAACATAGTCGCAATCGAGCCGGGGAACGTGACGGCGCGCGAATGGCTCTCGGACGCTTACGAGTCCAAGGAGGAGCACGAAAAGGCCGTGTCCCACCTCGAAGGCCTTCTGGCCGCCCTCGGCGAATCGGGAGCCGCCGATAAGAAGTCGCAGGCGCTCCGGAAGATACTCGCCCTGCGGCCCGACGACTACCCCTCCCGCAGGAGGCTGGCCCAGGTATGCAAGGATGCGGGGCGCATCGAGGAAGCGGTCAACGAGCTCGGCGACCTGGCGTCCATCGCGATGGAAAAGGGCGACTTCGATGTCGGGCTAGAGGCCTTCCGGGGCATCCTCGCGATTAATCCGCTGGACATCGAAACCGTCGCCGGCGTGGGGAAGATCTTCGAAATCGCAGGAAGATACCCCGAGGCCGCGCAGCAGTACAGGAAAGCCGCCAACCTCTACTACGCCTCCGCCAAGCTCGACAAGGCCGTGAGGTTCTTCCTGCAGGCAGCCGAAATGGATCACGACCAGGGCCAGTCCCTCCTTGACGCCGCGGACCTCGAGCGCCAGAGGGGCAACCTTCCCTCCGCCCTGAACATTCTTTCGAAATTCGTGAAACAGGCGATCAAGTCCAGGAACTTCGGATACGCAAAGTCAGCGTGCGGGCTCATCCTGTCCCTGAAATCGAACCACCCCTGGGCCAGGAAAGTCATGGAGAGGATCGACTCCATGCCCGATGAGAAACTCGATTCAGAGATTCCTTGACATGCAATGGACGTCCAACTCGAACGGCAGTCTCCATTCCCTGGACGACGAGAACGTGTGCATCGCCCGGATTCACGTGGGCGACAATGCTGGAAGAAAGAACCGCTTCAAGGTCAAGGTGCTCATCTCGTTCCTGTACTTCGGAAAGGCCGAACAGCGAAGGCTCGAGAGATCCTCGAAGGAATGGAAGAGCCTCACAAGGAAGTTCGATACGGAGAGCGGCGCGCGGACATACGTCCAGAAGAAGAAAAGCGAAATCCTGGGATTCATACGCCAGAGGGAGAACTCCTAATCCCGCTGTTCCTTTGGGGAGGACTTCAAATTTCTTGCAATTCCCGCCATGTCCCCGAATCCCGCCGTATTCTTAAAAGGCGATTCGAATATACAACATCATCATTTTCATATAGTTATGCCAAAGGATAAAAAAAGCGGAAACCCGGCATCTTCCGGCACGGCTGTTGCGATGAATCATTCGGACTCGGATTTTTCGGAGCGCATCCATGGCAGTCATGAACGTTCATTGCCCTTTCTGCGGCGTCATGTCGGCGATGGAGACGGGTTCCCCTGACGCGTCCCTCCAGTGCCCCTCATGCCGCAGGGAATTCACGCTCTCCAACAAAGAGACCATGCTAATCGACAAGCCCGCCCAGTCCCCGCCGAGCCCCGGATCGAGGCTGGGCGGCTACCTGATTCAGCGGGAAATCGGCCGCGGCGGCATGGGAATCGTCTACGAGGGCCTCCAGGAATCCCTTGGCCGCAAGGTCGCTATCAAGGTGATGTACCCGAAGCACTCGAAGGAACCCCAGTTCGTTGCCAGGTTCACGAGGGAGGCGAGATCGCTTGCAAACCTCAATCATCCCAACATAGTCGGGATTCTGGACAGGGGCCAGGAGAACGGCGTCTTCTACTTCGTCATGGAATACGTGGAGGGCGTCTCGCTGAGGCAGCTCCTGAGCCAGGGCAGAATGCCGTCGAAGCAGGCGCTAGCCATAGTGCCGAAAATCTGCGAAGCGCTCGAATACGCCCATTCGCAGGGTGTCATCCACAGGGACATAAAGCCGGAGAACATACTCATCGACAAGCTTGGCAACGTCAAGATCGCGGATTTCGGCCTGTCCAAGATTGTCTCGGGCGAGGCGAGCCAGCCCGGAATCACTCAGAGCAACATCCTCATGGGGACGGTTGACTACATGGCTCCGGAGCAGAGGGTCGATTCCAAGTCCGTGGACCACAGGGCGGACATCTTTTCGCTCGGGGTCGTCTTCTACGAGCTTCTGACCGGCGAGCTCCCGATAGGCCGCTTTGATCCGCCGAGCAAGAAGAACGTCGAGATAGACGTCAGAATCGACGAGGTCGTCCTCAAGATACTGGACAGGAATCCTGCAATGCGCTACCAGCGGGCGAGCGACGTCGGAAGCGAGATTACGAACATCACGTCGACTCCCGCGCGCGCCGCCGCCGCGCCGCATGCGAGGGCGGAGAAGAACCTCCTCGAGAAGATTGAGGACCGGTGGGAGAGTTGGGTGCTCGCGGGAATAGTCGTGCTCTTCTTCCTCAGTCCGGGAACGAACTGGGTCCTATTCATAGCATGGGGGATACTGTACAAGCACATCAAGGACAAGAGGCGCGCGGCGGCTCCTTCCGCGAGATCCGGGGAGCGCATCCCGGTTCCGCCTTCCCGGGGGGGATTCGAGGATCCCGCAAGGGCCGCGGCGCCTGCAGGCGCGCCTGCGCCTCCCCGACGGAGCGAGGCGGAGGCGGTCGTCGAGAGGCCTTCAATCAGCATACTCGCCGTTCTCGTCCTCATCTATTCGTTCATGATGCTGCTCGTCTTCCCGCTCGGGCTGCCGTTCAAGGACGAGCTGATGGCGCAATTCAGCTCCCTTCCCCTCGACGTGATGGCGATAGCGCTCTCCGCGCTGGCTGCGGGCGTGGTGCCCGGCTTCGCGGGACTTGTGCTTGGAATCATCGCGAGGGGCAGGATTTCGGCCAATCCGATGCTTACCGGCCGTTTCATGGCCACGCTGGCGATCATCGCCTCGGTGGTCTACATAGGGAACTTCGGAACGCAGTGGTATGGCGCGTACAACGAATACAGGCACTGGAAGGACCTTCGCGACGGCGCCGTGAGGGGTGACGCGGGATCCGTCGCCCTGCTCAAGGAATGCCTGAAAAGCGGCAGGGCGGCCAAGGCCCTGCAGATTGCCTCGGATATGAATCCGGACAGCGCGATGGAATTCTGCTCCTTCGCGCTTTCGGGGCACGGGACCGACACAGAGACGGCCGCCGTGAGGGCGATGTCGGGGCTCGCCATGCGCGGGAAGTCCGAAGACGTGGAGAAGACCTTCCTGTCCCTCATCTCCGACTCGAAGAGGGACTTGAAGGTCCGGGAAGAGGTGATATCGAGCTCGTCGTCCCTGCCGCAGCGGTCCGCCTCCTCGGTCCTTTCCGCCGGCGCCAGGTCCCAGTCCGCCGAAGTCCGCCGTTTCACCGCCAGGGAGCTCGGGACCTTCGCGGTCGACGGCGGCGAAGACCTGCTCGCGGCGCTGGCGGCCGATCAATCCAGGGACGTGGCAAGGGAGGCCGTGCGGGCACTCGGGAAGCGGACGTCGTTCAGCGGATCCGAGCGCAGGGCGGAGGTGCTGGGCTCTGCGCTGGCCCTGTCACCGGACAGGGAGACGAGGGAGGAGGCTCTCGAAGCCCTCAAGGCCATGACCGAGGAGGGCGAATCGTTCCCAATCTGCATCCTCCGCTTCCTCTCGGACGCCGCAAAGTCCGATCCGTCCGCGGAGATGAGGGAGAAGGCGGTCCGGGCCCTCGAGAAAGCCACGAGAAGGCTCCGGGCCGGCGGCAAATCCGAAGCCAGGCAGGGCGGCGAGCCGGACGGCGGCAGGGAATAGCGGGGACGAAACCGGGACCGGTCCCCTTTCCCCGCCTTTCTCCACGATGCCTGCGGATTCAATCCTTCCGTCGCATCCCCGGCCGGATTCAGCACATCGGAACTCGTCGCCGCCCAGGACAGGGTACCGCCGGCAGTCCCGTCAGCAGCGCGAAAAAATATTTTTTGCTTGAATTCCAGGCCGAGTTGGATTCAATAGTTATTTTATTACAGGGAGAGGTCCGCCAATCCGGCAGGTTTAGGAGGCTTACATGGCCGTAGAATACTTCTCCTTCGAGAAGGTCCTCAAAGAGCTTCAGATGGACGAGGATGAGCTCAAGAGGCTCGTGTCCGAGGGACAAATCCGGGCGTTCAGGGACGAAGACCGGATGAAGTTCCGCAGGGACGACATCGACAACCTGAAAAAGGGAAGACAGACCGAACCCACGATTATCCTCCCGCCCGCAGGCGCGGAAGGCAAGGGCGGAGACGACGTCATGCTCGTCGACGACGACACGGACGAGACGCTTCTCGACCTCGACGATTTGGGCGGCGAAGACCTGGGCGAACCCGACGAGACCGCCGTCCCATCCCTTGAAGGCGGGGGCGAGGATGAAGCCAGTTCGGACACTCTTACGGAGGAACTCGTGTTCGACGAGGACGCGGACGAAGGCACTTCCACGGACGAGGTCGCGACCCAGGAAACCCTGGTCGACGATGGGGACGAGGAAATCGGCATGACCACCGAACCTCTCGACCTGGACGAGGATGAGGAGGAAGAGGATGCCAAGCCCAAGACGGTCATCGCGACCAAACGCGCGGCCGCAACGGTCAGGGCGTCCGCCAGGACCTCCGGCAGGGCGGCGGCTCCCGCAGCGGCCGAGAAGGAGGAGGTGACGCCCGGCATGTTCGCCGCGGTCGTCGCGGCCTGCCTCATCCTGTTCCTCTCCGGCCTGTTCTTCATCGACATACTGAGGGGGGGCTTCAATTCCATATCCGGGAAGATAGCTTCGATATTCCAGTCCAGCTTCTCCAGCGACGGCGACCCCAAGTGGTACACGGAACGCGACAAGAAAATCGTTACCGACAGCGAAGAGGACGAGGACGCCGGCAAGGGGGGCAAGGAGGAGTCCGGAGACAAGGAAGGGGATAAGAGCGGCGAATAGCCCGCGTCGGCTATAGCGCTCGGTTTTCAGTCAGACCAGAGGCCGGTCGCCGGAAGCGGCCGGCCTCATTTTTTTCAGGCGGCTTCATGGCTTACAGGGACACCACGCTGCAGGGGATTTCTCCCGTCGACGCGGGCCGTAAGGTCCGGCTGGCCGGCTGGGTGGCCGGGGTCCGCGACCACGGGGGCATGGTCTTCTTCAATCTCAGGGACCGCTATGGAGTCGTCCAGGTGACCGCGGGATCGCAGCCGCCGGGCATCATGGAGGCGGCCCGCCAGCTCAAGCCCGAGTACGTAGTCTCCGTCCTCGGGGAAATCAGGCCAAGGCCTGCCGGGCTCGCGAATCCCGGCATGCCGCTCGGATCGGTCGAAATCGCCGCGGAGGAGATTGAAATCCTCAATCCGTCGGCCCCGCTCCCGTTCGTGCTGGCCGAGGGCGAGGAGGTCTCGCCCGCCATGCGGATGAAATACCGCTACCTCGACATGCGCAGGCCCGCCGTGAGGGACGCTCTGCTTCTCAGGTCGAAGACCGCCATGGAGGCGAGGAACTTCCTCGCATCGAAGGGATTCGTCGAGGTCGAAACCCCGATGCTGACGAGGAGCACGCCCGAGGGCGCCAGGGATTTCCTGGTTCCGAGCAGGGTGCATCCGAACACCTGCTACGCCCTGCCGCAGTCGCCCCAGCTCTTCAAGCAGCTCCTGATGATAGGCGGATTCGACAGGTATTTCCAGATTGTGAAATGCTTCAGGGACGAGGATCAGCGGGCCGACAGGCAGCCCGAGTTCACGCAAATAGACGTGGAGATGTCCTTCGTGGTCGCGGACGACGTCATGGCCGTGGCCGAGGAGCTCGCCCTTCAACTGCTTTCCAAGATAGCGGGCGCCACGCTGCCGTCTCCGCTCATGAGGATGAAGTTCTCCGACGCCATGAACATGTACGGCAGCGACAAGCCCGATCTGAGGTTCGGGCTGGAAATCGCCGACGCCACCGCCTGCGCGGCCGGGTGCGGCTTCAAGGCCTTCGCCTCCGCGGCAGCTGAAGGCGGGGTCGTGCGGGGCTTGAGGGTGCCGGGCGCGGCGGGATGGTCGAGGAAGCAGATATCGGAGGTCGAGGACGCCGCCAAGAAAGCCGGCCTCCCCGGACTGGCTGTTTTCAAAGCCGAGGCATCCGGGCTTGCGTCCTCCATCGCCAAGCACTTCGAGCGGTCCTCTCTCGAATCAATCGCCCGCGCCCTGTCCGCCGGCCCCGGCGACCTCCTGCTCCTCGCGGCGGGCCGCAAGAAGACCGTCTCCAAGGGCCTGGGCGAGGTGCGCCTGAAGATCGGCCGCGATTCGGGGCTCGCGAAGCCCGGCGACTTCAAGATGTTCTGGATTGTGGACCCCCCTCTGCTCGAGTACAACGAGGAGGAGAAGAGGCTCGACGCGGTGCACCACCCCTTCACCATGCCGAGGCCCGAGGACGTTCCCCTGCTCGACACCAATCCCGAGGCGGTCCGCGCGCAGGCCTACGACCTCGTTCTGAACGGCCACGAGGTGGCGGGGGGCAGCATCCGCATCCACCGGCAGGACCTCCAGGAGAAGGTTTTCGGGCTCATCGCGATAGACAAGGCGACGGCCCGTGAGAAGTTCGGGTTCCTGCTCGAGGCCCTCACCTTCGGCGCCCCTCCCCACGGGGGCATTGCATTCGGGTTCGACCGGTTCGTGGCGATGCTGCTCGGGACCGACAACATCACCGGAGTCATCGCCTTCCCCAAGACGACGAGGGCCTTCTGCCCCCTGACCGGCGCCCCGGGCCCCGTGTCCGACCGGCAGATGGAGGACCTCGGGATAGCGTGGAGGGATGCGAGCCGCAAGGGCGAAATGCCGGTTGACGGGAATGAATGATTCATATATAGTAAGGGTTTCCGAATTCGGCAGGTGAGAAATCTATGTCGTTCTTCGTGACATTTCCGGACGGGACCCGTGCGGAATTCGAGCGCGCAGCAGCCGCCTCGGAGGCTCTCTCCGGGCGGGTTCGTCCCGCGGATCTGGTCGCCTGCAAAATCGACGGCCGCGTTTCCGACCTGGCCAGGCGAATCGATTCCGACTGCAGTCTCGAGCCGGTCCTGAAGGGGTCCGCAGAGGCCCTCGACGTGCTCAGGCATTCGGTCTCGCACGTCATGGCGGGCGTAGTGCTCGGCATGTTCCCCGGCGGCAAGACTGCGATAGGCCCTGCAATCCAGACGGGCTTCTACTACGACTTCGACCTCCCGCGGCCGCTCACCGAGGACGACCTCGCCGAGATTGAGAGGCGCATGGCGGAGGTCCTCAGGACGAGCGCGTCGTTCAGGCGGGAGGAACTCGCTCCGGCCAAGGCGCGCGAGATGTTCCGCGATCAGCCCTTCAAAATCGAGCTAATCGACGACATCCTCAAGGACGACCCCAAGGCCGCGATTTCGATCTACACCCACGACGGCTTCACGGACCTGTGCGCCGGCCCCCACGTTGCCTCGACGTCGGTGATTCCCGCCGAGGGAATCAAGATACTGAGCATAGCCGGGGCATACTGGCGCGGCGACGAGAGGCGCCAGATGCTCCAGCGCGTCTATGGCACGGCTTTCTTCTCCGCGGATGACCTCAAGGCTCATCTGGACAGGCTCGCGGAAATCGAGCGCAGGGACCACAGGAAGCTCGGCAAGGAGCTCGACCTGTTCTCAATCCATCAGGACCTCGGTCCGGGACTTGTCCTCTGGCATCCTGCGGGGGCGGTAATCCGCAGGGAGATTGAGAGGTTCTGGGTCGACGAGCACGTGCGCAGAGGGTATGAAACCGTCTATTCGCCCCACATTGCCTCGGAGAGAATCTACGAGAGGAGCGGGCATCTCGAGGCGTACAGCGATATGATGTACGCCCCCATGGACATAGACGGCCAGAAATACCGGGCCAAGCCCATGAACTGCCCAGGGCACATAACAATCTTCCAGAACAGGAGGAGATCCTACAGGGAACTCCCGATGAGACTCGCCGAGCTCGGGACTGTTTACCGCTACGAGCGGAGCGGGGTGCTCCACGGCATGCTGAGGGTCCGCGGATTCACCCAGGACGACGCCCACATCTTCTGCTCCAGGGCCCAGCTCAGGCAGGAAATCTACGGGGTGCTGGACCTCTTCGACGCGATGATGAAGGTGTTCGGGTACAGTTGCAAGGTGTACCTCGCGACAAGGCCGGAAAAATACATCGGCACCGACGAGGAATGGGATTTCGCCACCGGCACCCTCAGGAAAGCCCTGGAGGACAGGGGGAGCGCATTCGAGGTGGACGAGGGCGGCGGCGTCTTCTACGCGCCGAAGATTGACCTGAAGATGCTCGACGCGCTGGGCCGGGAATGGCAGGGGCCGACCTGCCAGGTTGACCTCAACCTCCCGGTGCGCTTCGACTTGAATTTCGTGAACGCCGAAGGCAGGGACGAGCGTGCGGTGATGGTGCACCGGACGGTGCTCGGGTCCATGGAGCGGTTCGTCGGAGGGCTCATCGAGCACTACGCCGGCGCGTTCCCGCTCTGGATATCGCCCGTGCAGGCCGTGATCGTCCCCGTGACGAAGAGGCAGCTCGCCTATGCCGGCGAGGCCGCCTCAGCCATGAAGGCGAAGGGGCTCCGGGTCAAGGTCGACGACAGGAGCGAGAAGGTCGGGTTCAAGATTAGGGAGCTAACGATTCAGAAAGTCCCGTACGTCTTCGTCGCAGGGGAGCGGGAGGAGAAGGCCGGGACGCTTTCCGTCAGGACGTACCATCGCGGCGACGAAGGCGCGGCCCCAATCGGCGACTGCGTCTCGCGCCTTGCCGCCGAGGTGGAGTCCAAATCCTTACCACAATCATCTTGAAAGGGCGGAAACCATAGGACCCAAATACAGGGCAAACGAGGAAATCCGGGTGCCGGATGTGCGGCTCATCGACGAGAACGGCGAACAGGTCGGCGTCATCCCGATTGGGCAGGCCATAGAGATGGCCAGGACCAAGAACCTGGACGTGGTCGAAGTTTCGCCGAATTCGAGGCCGCCTGTATGCCGAATCATGGATTTCGGCAAGTTCAAATACGAGAAGAAGAAGAAGGTCCAGAAATCCAAGAAGAAGCAGCACCAGATAAAGCTCAAGGAAATCAGAATCGGTCCGAAAATCGATTCCCACGATTTGGACACGAAAATCAAGAACGCCAGGAAGTTCCTCGATGAGGGGGCGAAGGTCCAGTTCAACGTCTTCTTCAAGGGCAGAGAGATAATGTACAAGGACCTGGGGATGCAGCATGCGCTGACTGCAATCAAGGCCCTGGAGGACACCGCGAAGGTTGAGAAGGAGCCCAGGCTGGAGGGCTTCAAGATAAACATGATCCTTATTCCAAAGAAGAAGATCGGAGAAAGCCATGCCAAAGATGAAGACGCACAAGACGTCGGCGAAGAGGCTGAAGGTGACCAAGAAGGGGAAAATCCTCCGCAGGGTCTGCGGGAAGAGCCACCTGCTGACGGGGAAAAGCGCGAAGAAGCGCAGGGCGCTTCGTAAATCCGTGAACATCACGGGAGCGTTCAGGAAGGAATTCCTGACCGCGCTCGTCAAGGGTTGAATCCAGCCCGCTTTTCGCTCGAAAGGGTTCGGCGGGCTCAAGGACGATTTTTTTCGGGCCGGCTTTGAGGCGTCGGGGGAATGTGCGATAATGCCCTGACCCCGGGCGCCGCGAATCGGCCGGGCGTTTGATTCGGAGTGTAAAAATGACCAGGGTCGCCAGAGGACAGGTCAAGCACGGGAGGAAGAAGCGGGTATTAAAGCGGGCCAAGGGGTTCATGGGCGGCCGGCACAGGCTATATCGGACCGCTAAGGAAGTCGTGAACAGGTCCGACCACTACGCCACCGTCCATCGCAAGCGCAGGAAACGGGATTTCCGCAGGCTTTGGATCACGAGGATCTCGGCGGCGGCCAGAATCAGGGGGATTTCGTACAGCCGCATGATGTCGGGCCTGAAGAAGGCGAGCGTCGAAATCGACCGCAAGGTCCTGGCCGACCTCGCGGTCGCCGATCCCGCAGCCTTCGACCGCATCGTGGAAACCGCCAGGAAGGCACTCGGCTAGTTCGGCGGCGCCGGGATGCCGCGTGGAGGTCTCGGATGGACGGCATCTATCTGATAGCCCTGGACCACTACAAGTTCGTGGTTATTACGGCCGTAGCGGCCGTAGCAGCCCTGATAGCGGGGCTGTATTTCTTCGAACGCAGAAGGTGGCGCAGGAGCCTGATGAAATCCCAGAAATTCTGCAGGAAATGCGGGGGATCGGGGAAGCTCGCCGACAAGTCGGGCTGCGACCTCTGCGGCGGCACTGGAATACCGCCCGTCTGCCCCATCTGCGGCGGCGACGGGAAGATCGACGCCGACAAGAGGTGCTCCTACTGCATGGGGACCGGAGTGGTGATTATGTAATCCCCATACCCTCGCAGGACAGGTATATCAGGCGCAGGAACCCCCTGCGGAATCCAGGCTTGGAGGATTGAGTCATGTCCGCCCGAACGACCTTTTTCGCGTCCTCAGCGGCGATCCTCGCGGTCGCGCTCCTTTCGTCCTGCTACATGCCGCCTCGCGCCTACGACCAGCCCCCGCAGGGATACGCGACAGTCCCGCACCTGGTCGGCATGAGCCTGGAACAGGCCCAGAACGCCATTGCGCAGAACAGCCTTGCGCTCGGCGCGGTCGACTACCAGGCGAGCCGCTATCAGCAGGGCATGGTCATAGGCCAGAACCCGGCGAGGCGGTCCAGGGTCGCCACCGGAACGGCCGTGAATCTCACCGTGTCCTCAGGCGCCGGCGAACCTGCGCCCGAGACCGTCGCCGTCCCGAACGTCGTCGGACTCGACTATGACTCCGCAGTGTCGACACTTGCCCAGGCGGGGCTCTCGATTGGCAACGTCGCATACCGCCCGGGGCCCGGATTCGCCGACGGGGTCGTGATCGCGCAGAGCCCCTCCAGGGGCCAGCAGGTCTACCCCGGCAGCGCCGTCGACCTGGCGGTGGCAAGGGGACGCCAGGAAAACCTGGTCTCCGTGCCCAACGTCGTCGGCATGCACCACGATTCGGCCGCCCAGGCCCTGGCCAGGTACGGGCTCGCAATGAGCGTGGATTACTCCGCCCAGTCGCGCCACAGGCCCGACTACGTCATCTCCCAGAACCCTCCGGCGGGCTCCAGGGTGCATACGGGTTCAGCAGTCACGATTACGATTGCCAGACCCCATGAAGTAAGGGTTTCCATCGTCCCCAACCTGATTGGGCTCACGCAGGATTCTGCCCAGGCGGCGCTTTCCGAAGCCGGGCTCTCCATGGGAAGGGTCGCTCATTCCGACGGCCCGCCGTACGGAATCATCAAGGCGCAGGAGCCTGCTTCCGGATCGAGGGTGGCGCCGGGCTCGGCGGTCGACATCGTAGTCGGGCACAAACCCAAGCCGGTGCTCATCTCCGTCCCGTCGCTCTCCGGAATGGGAGTCGATGAAGCCAGGGCCGTACTGCACAGGACCGGCCTTGCACTCGGACGAGTATCGAGGACGGAGACCTCCGATCCTTCAATCCAGGAAGGCCAGATTGTCGCTCAGGACCCCGAGGCCGGCCGGTACGTCACCAAGGGGACCGAAGTCGGCGTGACGGTGGCCCGCAAGGTCGTTCCCACGGTCCTGGTCCCCGGCGTAGCCGGAATGCCGCTCCATGAAGCCTCGGGCAGGATAGCGGCCGCCGGACTCAGCACCGGATCCGTGACCTATCAGGAGTCCCCCCAGCCGGGAATCGTCATCAGCCAGAGCCCTGCCGCGGAATCGCGCGTGTATCGCGGAACCGCGGTCAACCTGGTGGTCGGGAAGCGCTCGGATCCGCCTCCGCCCGATCCGGACATCGTGGTGGTGCCGAGCGTCATTCTCAAGTCCGAAAGCGAGGCGAGGCAGGTCATCGAGGCGGCCGGACTTAGAGTGGGCCACATCAAGCACGGTCCGGGCCTTCCCCGCAAGAGGGTGATGGTCCAGGTCCCTTCGCCCGGCATGAGGGTAAAGAGGGGATCCGAGGTGAACCTGCACATTTCCCACTGACGGGCTTCGCATGACCCGGACGAGCATGGACGGGGAAGTTCAGGCTCGTCCGGGATTTCAGCCCGGCAAGGCGAGGTCCGCTTCCCGCAATCCGCGGCGAAAAGGCGATTTAGCCGATATTGATCCCGCGGGAAGAATCATATAGAATCCCCTCAGTCGTTCCGCGTTCAAGATTCAGGAATGGATTCATGGCTCTGAGGATTCTCGCCGCCGTGCTCGCCGCAGCGGCCGCAGCGGTGATTGCGCTCCCCGGCGAATGCCCGGCCGAGGAGAAGGCGGTATATCCCGCGTCTCTCCCGCCCGGACTGCAGAAGGGCCGCGAGGAGGGCGAATTCGAGAGCACGAGGGACGGCGCCGTCATGGTCTACATCGCCGAGGGCGAGTTCGAGGTCGGATCGGACAACGCCGACGAGGACGAGGCCCCCAGGCACAAGGTCGGCGTCTCGGCCTTCTTCATCGACAAGTTCGAAGTCACCAACGAGCAGTACGGGAAGTTCCTCGAATGGTGGCGGAAAGCACCGCCTGCGCAGAAGAAGGCGTACAGCCACAAGGACGAGCCCGCGGAACTGGACCATACGCCTGCCTTCTGGCAGAAGCCGAAGGAGCCACCGCGGGAGGGGGAAGACAAGAGCCCTGCAGAGGCTCCTTCGGGAGGCGCTGCCAGGGAGGAACCCGTGCCCGAGGACCCGGTTACCGGGGTCACGTGGTACAGCGCCTTTGCGTACGCGGGATGGGCTGGGAAATCGCTTCCGACCGAGGTCCAGTGGGAGAAGGCGGCCGGATACGACCGCAGGACGAAGACCGTGTTCAAGTATCCATGGGGCATGCAGAAGCCGGATTTCACGCTGCTGAACTTCCTTGGGAACGTGCGCAAGCCCACCCGCGTGGGGACGTACAGGACGGGCGTGTCCCCCTCAGGATGCCACGACATGGCCGGGAACGTCTGGGAATGGTGCCTGGACTTCTACCACAAGGACTTCTACAAATCCAAGGCCGGCTCGACGGCGGATCCGGTCAACCACTTCCCCTCCCCGTGCCGCGTAACCAGGGGGGGATCGTACAACAGCGACGAGACCGAGGTCAGGTGCGCGTACCGGGACAGGACGAGGCCCGGCGAGAGCTTCAAGGACCTCGGGTTCAGGTGCGTGAAGAACGTTCCGCCTCCCGGGGGCGAAGGCGGGGGGTCGGGCAACTGAAGGCGGCGGGGCCGCCGGGGTTCAGGAGGAGACATGAGAAGGACAGTTCTTCTTTCGTCAGCCGTCTTGGCGGCGGTTCTGGCCGTCGGCGGATGCAAGGGCCCGCCGATATACGAGAGGGCGATTGAGCCCGCGCATGCCGACCAGGAATCGCTGCTCCACTGCCCGCATTGCAGCGGGCACGCGCTGGTAGCCTGCGAGAGGTGCGGCGGGCAGGGCGGGGGCGGCTGCGACACGTGCAACGGATTCGGCATTCTCCGCTGCCCGGACTGCGACCTCATCATCCTCGTGTCCGATCCGTCGCCCGAGACGGACCTGTTCTACCGAATGAAGACGCTCGGCGGGGAGAGCCAGAAGATGGAGCAGTTCACCGCCGAAGTCTTCGCGGACAGGCACCTCTTCGCCGTCGACTGCAGGAGGGACCATTTCATGTCCGCCCTCCTCCTGCACGACAAGAGATGCCCCACCTGCAACTCGCGCGGATACGTGAATTGCCCCGACTGCGAGCGCGGTCTTCGACCGTGCGAGGTCTGCAGCGGATCCCTGTTCGTCTCCTGCCCCCTGTGCAGGATGACTGGATTCGTGCCGTCACTGACCGGGGAGACGATAAAGCAGCGCGGGCAGGTCATACGCAAGCGCAAGCGCTGACCCGGGAAGGGCAGGGCCGGGCTGGGGGAGGAGTCCCGGCGCGCGCGTCGCGCCGGGGGGGATCCGGATGGCTTCAATCCTGAACACTGTGGGAAAGCGCGCGACCGAACTCTGCGCCTATCCCGTGGAGCTCGCGACGCTCCTGTCCTCCAGCATGAGGGCGGCGCTGGAGCAATCGTCCTCCGGCCGGCTCGACACGCAGGGGCTCATCAAGAGGCAGGTCTATTTCACGTCGGTACAGGCAATACCCCTCGTGGCGATAACGTCGATTTCCATCGGCTCGCTGATTTTCATCGCAGCCATCTCCCTGCTGCCCGGCTTCGGCGTCCCGCATCTGGCGGGCGTGGCCGCCATGTTCCTGCTCATCCGGGAGCTCGGGCCGATTTTCATTTCGCTCATCGTCATCGCCCGTTCCGGGACGGCCATCGCCACCGAGCTTGGGAACATGAAAATCAACTCGGAAATCGCGCTGCTGGAAAGCCATGGAATCGACATACGGTATTTCCTGATATTCCCGAGGATCGTCGGGATGGTGATTTCCATGACGATTCTGAACGTCTTCTTCAGCCTTTTCGCCGTCATGGGCGGCTTCACGTTCTCGCGGACAGCGGAAAATGCGTCCGAGTTCCCCCTGTACAAGTTCCTCGACGAGCTGCAGGTGTCCCACGTCTCGGTTTCGCTGATTAAAGTCATCTGCTTCGCCGTCATCATCTCGACCATCTGCTGCTACCACGGGCTCGAGCCGCAGCGCTCGTCGACCGAGGTCCCGCAGTGCGCCACGAAGGCCGTCATGTACTCCATGGCATTCTGCGTGCTCGCGAACTCGTTCCTGTCCATTTACATGTAGGATTCAAAATGGCCGCGCCCCCCCTGATTTCCGCCGAGGACCTGACGTACTCGGTGAACAACCGGGACATCGTGAGGGGCGTTTCCTTCAGCCTGTCGAAGGGCGACGTGTTCACCATCCTGTCCTCATCCGGCGGGGGCAAGACGACGCTCATGAAGCTCTGCTCGGGGCTCCTCGAGCCGGTTTCCGGCAGGGTGCTGATTGAGGGGCAGGACATGCGGGAGTTCAGGCTGACCAGGAGGTTCCGCACCTGCGTGAGGTACGTCTTCGAACAGGGCGTCCTCCTCGCCAACGCCTCAATCTTCGAGAACGTGGCCCTGCCGCTGTCCTACCACACGAGGATGGAGGAGGAGGATGTGAGGCGCAGGGTGATGACCGAACTCGCCAAGATGCAGATAGACAGGTACAAGGACGAGAGGCCGTCCGGCGTCAACCGGAGCATCAGGAAGCGCGCGCACATCGCCATGGCGCTCGCCGTCGATCCCGAGATCCTCGTAATCGACAACCCGCTCGAGGATTTCGACCCCGAGGGCGCGCAAATCGTCCTGAAGCGCCTGCGCGAAGTGAACGAGGAGAGACAGGTGACCATCCTGATTGCATCCCACACCCTCGACCTGCTCTCCGGAATCACGAACCGCATCGGCATCATGGAGGGAGGAAGGATGGTCCAGTCCGGGGCGCTGGAGAAAATCGTATCGATGCTCAAGTCCACCGACGACCAGAAGCTCGGCTTCATAGAGAGCGGTCCGGTCATTTAGGAGATTCAGATGAAACTTTCCACAAGGGGCATGGAGAAAGTGGTCGGCGCCTTCGTCCTCGCGTCGCTGCTCATAATCGCGGTCGCCCTCGTCATCACGACGCACGGAAGGCGCCTCCTCCAGAAGAGCAAGACCTTCAAGATATACCTCGACAACGGCAACGGCCTGGAGGTCGGCTCCAAGGTCACGCTCAACGGCCTGCCCGCGGGCAACGTTGAGAAGCTGGACCCCGTGACCTACCGGAAGGAGTTCGAGAAGGACGGCGCGACCTACGTCAGGGAAATCGACGGCGTCCTGGCCACCCTGATCGTCTTCAGCCCCTACGCCGAGAAGGTGCGGCAGGACTCGAAGGCCGACGTGCAGCTCCCGTTCATCATGGGTTCGACGGTGATCGACATCATACCGGGGCCGCTTGACGGATCGGAGGCGGCGGACGGGTCGGTGCTGCAAATCAAGATAACCAAGGGTATAGGCGGCCAGGTGGAAGACATCCTGGGCGACCTGCAGATTATCGCCGAGGAGTTCAAGGACATCGAGGTGGAGCTCAAGAAGACGATGCAGAACGTGGAGGGAATCACGGGCCGCATCAACGCCGGCAACAACTCAATCGGCGAGCTCCTGAACGACCAGAAGAAGATGTACAACGAGCTCCTCCAGTTCGCCAAGGACGCGGACGGCGCGGCGAAGGGACTGAACAACATGGTCGTGGACCTCGAAATCGCAGCGAAGAAGCTGCCCTCGGTCATGGATGACCTGGGCTCGATGGCCGCGAACCTCAAACCAGCGAGCGAGAACTTCGAGAAGGCGTCCCGCGACTTCGAGCCGCTCGTCGCCAACGCGAAGGGCACCCTGTCGTCCCTCGAGGAAACGTCCTCCAAGCTCGCCGCGTTCAGCGACAAGCTCCCGGGGATAGGGAAGGGCCTCTCCTCCCTGATTGAGTCCGATTTGCCCGTCCTGGTCGAGGGCCTGAAAACCATGCTCTCCGAGCTCGGCAGGATCTCAATCGACCTGAGGCAAGCCTCGAGGGATATGCCGTCCCTCATGGACCTCATACGCGTCAACATGGGCGATGCCGGCGAAATAATCCAGTCTCTGAAGGGGACGTGGCCGATAAGCGGGAACCTGCCGGAGGAAAGGGTGGTGCCGAAGTCAATCAGGATAAACGGGAGGACGCACCGGCTGGGCGACTGATCCCGCGCGGATCGCACGCGAAGCGCGCGGCGCTCCGCTTAGCGTGCAATCAAATGCAACTCCGCAGGATACCCTCTCCCCCCGGGCCGGGGGAGAGGGCGGGGGTGAGGGGGCGCGGATCGCACGCGAAGCCCGAGGCGCTCCGCTTCGCGTGCAATCAAATGCAACTCCGCAGGATACCCTCTCCCCCCGGGCCGGGGGAGA
>DYIT01000005.1:1676-29316 GCA_020723505.1 Candidatus Kuenenia stuttgartensis | reverse complement strand
GGGGGTGAGGGGGCGCGGATCGCACGCGAAGCCCGAGGCGCTCCGCTTCGCGTGCGATTATTGGAAATCGACCCCGGTTATCTTCCACCCCCCGGTCTTCTTTCCGTACAGGACTTCGACTTTGATTAGCACGGGAGCCTGGTTCCCTTCGTCCCTGACCTTTACCAGCACGTCGAGATGAACCGTGGCCGTCCCGTCCGAGACCTCTATCTTCCTGCCGAGAAACTCGACCTTCAGGATTCTGGAAGCCTCGATGTAGGGCTTTCCGTAATTCCGAAGGTTCTCGGCCGTGAGAGACTTGAAACTGTAGTCCTCGGCCACCTCCTCCATGCATCCGTCCAGGTCGTGTTTCAGCAGGCAGTCGCGGATTCTCTCGAGCGACGCCTTTATGGCCTCCCTGTCCGTCACGATGAGGCGTTCTATGACGACCGAGCAGACAGCGGCAGCGACGACCGCGAGCACGATTTTCGCCCAATTAGGCATGATTGCCGACCGCTTGTACGGACGCGTCCCCTGCCTGGCGTGGGGCATATGCGTCGGTCATGGAATCCGTCGTTCGTCCGGGCTACTCGCACTCCTCCCCGTCTTCCGAATCATCCCCGTCATCCGCGTCGAAATCATCCTCATCGTCCGAATCCTGGTCCGCGCCGTCCTCTTTTTCCCCTGCCCCGCCGTCGTCTTCGCCGGTCACGGGCGGGACTTCGCCCCGCTGGATTGCGTTTTGCGCGTCTTCCGCAACTGCCTTCGAGATTATCTCTCCCACCCTTATGGACTTCTCGATGGACTCGTCCAGGATGAAAATCAGCTCGGGCACGCTCCTCATGGAGAGGTTCGCCGCTATCCTCGACTGGATGAAGCCCCTCGCCCGCTTGAGCGCCTTCATGTTCTTCTTCTTATCAATCTCGTTCCCGAAGACGGAAACCCTCACCTTGGCGGTCCTGAAGTCGCTCGAGACCGCGACACCGACCACCGACACGAACCCGATGCTCGGGTCCTTCATTTCCGTGAGCAGCATTGTTCCGATTTCCCTCAGCAGGAATTTCTCGAGCTTCTGCCTTCTCTGCGGGCTGGGCACTCCTTACTCCTCAAAGCATCTCAATGGAGCATTCTATCACTTCCGCTTCCGGGTGCGCCTTGGCGAATCCCGCTGCCTGTTCGAGAAGGCCGAGGACGTATCCCGAGTCGTTGCCCACCGACACGATTCCCAGGGTCGCGGCCTGGCGATGGTCGAGGTCGCCGACTTCGGCTACCGCGATGTTGAAGCGCGCCCTGAGCCTGTCCTTGAGGCTTTTCACGACCCTCCGCTTGTCCTTCAGCGAGAATGATCCCCTTATGGCAATCCGCAGCGTCAGTGATCCTATGTTCATGGGCATGTCCTCTGTCCTCGGCCGCTTGCGGCAGCCGACAGGCTCTGATAGAATAAATCGCCGCGGTTGTCCAGGGTTTAATCGAATCCGCCGCGGCCGCTCCGGTTCGTCGGGAGGGTTTATGAGCAGACTGTTTCTCAGCCTCGCCCTGGTTCTTTCCATGGCCGCGTTCGCGCCCGCGTCCGTCCTTGCCGAGGAAGACGGCGAGGGAGAGGAGGGGGACGAGGGGAAGAACGGGAAGCCCGCGAAGAAGGGCGACGAGGAGCCGAGCCTGTATGATCAGATAAAGAAAGCCATCGACAACGGGGTCGCGTACCTCAAGAAGTGCCAGAACCAGGAGGGCGGGTTCGGCAACATCAATTCCGAGCACCTGTACGGCGGCGGGACCGGCGAGGGATATCCGCACCAGGCCGGGCTGGCGGCGCTCGCGCTCTACGCCCTCCTCAAGTGCGGTGTCCCGCCGACTGATCCCGTCATTGTGAAGGGCTTCGATTACATCCACAAGAAATGCCAGCTCGCCCCGGAATCCCAGATGATGACCCTGTCGAGCTATGAATTCTCCACGATGATCATGGCGCTCGAAGCCAAGTACGACAGGCAGAAGAAGCACAACATCAAGGCCACTCTCGACAGGAAGACCGCATCCAAGAGGGCGTTCGTGAAGGAACCGCCCCTTCTGCAGCTCGGCAGGGAGGACCAGAAGGTCATGCAGACGTGGGTCGACCAGCTCATGATGAGGCGGGCGCCCTACGCCTGGAGATACAACAAGCCCAACATGACCGACCACCTCTTCACCGAGGACCTGTCCTCGACTCAGCTCGCCATGCTCGCGCTCCGGGCCGCCTCGCGCTGCGCCGGCATCGTCTTCGACCGGAACGCGATATACGACGTAATCAACTTCATCCTCGAGAACCAGGAGGAAAACGGGCCCGAGTACGAGACTACCGGAGAGGAGGACGGCAAGGGAGGGGTCAAGGTCACGGGCGAAGGGCATTACGGGACCGTCACGCGGTTCAAGGGCAAGATAAGGGGCTTCATGTACCACAAGGGCTCGCCTGACAAGAAGGAGAGCACGGCCAATGGTTCAATGACCACCGCGGGCATCGCTTCCCTGATAATCGCCAAGTCGCTGCTGCTCCGGGAACCAAGGTTCATAAAGGAGTTCGAGGTGAAGGTGGACCAGGCCATAAGGGATGGAACACAATGGCTGCTCAAGTACTGGACCGTGAAGTCCAACCCCTGCGCCGGAAACGCGATGCTTTATTACACCTACTACTACCTCTACGGCCTGGAACGATGCGGTGACCTGCAGGGGACGCTCGTCTTCGGCGAGCACTACTGGTACAACGAGGGCGCCGAAGTGCTGGTCGAGGAGCAGAAGGACAACGGAGCCTGGATTAAGAACGACACGCACATGCCCGAGGACGTCATAAACACCTCGTTCGCCCTGCTCTTCCTCGACAGGGCGACCGCGCCGGTGATTATCGCGAGGTATAAATGACGCCCCCGCCCGAACGGGCGTGCAGCCTTCTCCTCGATTCAATTCTCAGGGCGCCTTCCGTCCGTTCCCGCGTCTCGGGAATCGCCTCGCGGGTGGCCATCAGCCTCGCCGCCATGCCGGATGCAATCATGGCGTGGGATACCGTTCCGCTCGGAATCTATCCCGGCCGCCTCCCGGCCGATATCAAATCGAGCTGGGTGTTCATCCTAAGGGCGCGTTCCGTCACCGGACTCGAGCGGCATCCGGGCAGCGTGCAGCGCATGATGTCCTGGAAGGGATCCGGCGACTTCCAAATCGAGTCGGCCGGAAAGCTGACATCCCACCTCCTCACCAGCGACCCTTCGAAACCCGCCGGCCTTCGGTGGGTGACCATACCTCCTCTCACGTGGCACCAGGGCGTCGTCGGCCGGAAGGACTGGACAGTCGTATCGTTCCACACCGTCCCCGCCGAGGAGCTGATTGAGGAGAGACGCAGCCTCGGCATGACGGGAAAGACAATCAGGAAGCGCTACCTGAGTCGTGACCGGTCGTGATTCGCTCCATGGAAATCCTGAGACCGGCTTTTCATGTCAAAGGTCAAATAGACCGCGCGATGCGCCGCTGATTACGTGAGCGCGGTCTGAAGAGTCGATTGATTGAGCCGAAGGCTCACCAGAAGGAGGGTGGAGGGGGCGTGTCATCGGCGTCGTCGAAGGGGACTTCTTCCTTGGTTTCGGTGCGCGTCATGATGACGGTGCCGAACTTGTTGGCCAGCTGTTCGAGTTTCCAGATATCCTCTTCCGCCCAGTCGTCCATCTGCGCGAACGGGACGTCGTCCGGCGCCAGCGAGACCATGCCCGAGGGGTAGACGTACACCAGGGAGTCCGGTCCATCGGGCATCCTCAAGAACGGCTTAATCCTGCCGAACTCGACCTCGATGAACCGGTCGACCCCGTCCTCGGACACATCGTCACGGGCGGTTTCCTTGAGGATGTAGGCGAGCTGTTCGATTTCATGCTCGCCGCCTTCGGAGGCGTCCCACGAGTCGATGGCGGCGAACAGGCTCCCGCTTTCGCCCATGGTGACGAATCCGTCGGTGTGGACCCTGACCTTCTCGTCCTTGTTTACGGGCTTGAGCACCAGAGGGGCGACATCCTCGGCTTTGAGTTCAACGTAGTGTTCCATTTTTCAGCGCATTCGGCTTCGAGCCGGCTTTTCACCTTCGAATGCCGCCAACCTCCTTTCCCGAGCAGGCGCATACGACCGCCCCCAAGGCGGCATGACGGCGCAGTTTTCTAGAGCGGACTAGTCATACAATGAAACTATCATTGTATAAATTGAAAAGAATTGGAGGAAGGCACGCGCGGAGCGCGTGATATAACCCGGACGAGCCTTGACTTTCATCAATGCATGATTCCGGCTCGTCCGGCTCAGGCGTATGCATGCAGACCCCCGAACAGCGGCGTCAGGTTGACCACGAGCAGCGTGATTATCATGGCGGCGAATCCGATTCCGAGCATAATCGCGGCCCATCCGGGGCTTTTCCTGCCGGCCGGCCGCGCGTGGAAGTACACGAGGAACACTAGCCAGGTTATGAGCGCCCAGACCTCCTTGGGGTCCCATGACCACCAGTCGCCCCAGGCGTATTTGGCCCAGAACGCGCCGAGGATTAGCCCCACGGACATGAGCGGGAATCCGATTCCGGCGCTGTGGAAGGCGGCGCGCTCGAACGACTCACGTTTTCCGGCCTCCCTGGACAGCGCTGCCGAGAGTCCGAGCAGGAAAGCCCTTGCCATGGCTGCGTAGGCGATGAGGTACGAGATGACATGCGGGAAGAAGAAAGGGCTTTGCAGCACCGGCGGCAGAAGCCTGACCTCGGGCGTGAAGGATTTGCCCACCCCGAACGCCGACGGGAACAGCATGACGGCGGCCAGGAGCGGGTCAATCCAGCCCCCGCCCGGGCCCTGTTTTCTGCGCATGAGAAGGGCGAGCGGGAAAGCGCATGCAGCGAGCGAAATCATGGTCTCGTACATGTTGGAGAACGGGAAATGCCCGGCCGAGATCCCTCTCAGCACTGCCGCGGCAATGTTCGCAATCGAGCCCGCGGCGAACACCATGAACGATATCGTCCGGAACGCGTCGCGGGGCACTGCATACAGCGCAAGCGCGGCGGCATAGGATGCGAACGCAGAGATGAGCAGCGTTTTTTCCATCAGGTCCGGACGGTTTTCCCCCTGCGAAGCAACGGTTCGACGTAGAACACCAGCGCGGCGCCCGCAATGAGCATGGCGAGTCCGGCGAAGGAAAGGGTTATGCCCGGGTCGCGCACGACTTCGAGCACAGTGTATGTCATACCGACGTGGTCATAGTCCTGCTGGTAAATCCAGTATCCCTCGAACATGAGCGGCTTGTTGACCTCGATGATGCCTGCGAGCGCGGGTTCGCCGTCCTTCAGGAGCGTTACCTTGCTCTTGTAGCTCCGCGGCATCGGTTTCCTCATGTCCGCTGCGAACAAGCTTATGCCCGGAAGGGGGGAGAACGGCTCGCCCTCCGACTCGAGGGTCACCCATCCTCCGGCCGAAGCATCCGCTTTTTCGACAACGACCCACGCGGCGAAGGAGGAGCCTTTGGTCTCGGAATCCACGAAGGTGGAGGATTCGGGCGCCTGGTAGAAGAACTGGAGGCTTTCCTTGTCGTCTCCGGCGGAATGGGGTCCGCCGGAATGGCCCATACCTCCCATGGCTGCGAACAGCTTCTTCCTGTATTTCGGGCCGTTGTCCTGGGCGATTTCGATCTCGACGGCGGGGTTCCTCATGCCGCCGCCCTGCTCGACGATTACATAGCCGCTCTCCGCCTGTTCCAGGATGGCGTTCTCGAAGAACTTGATCGGCACTATCGTCAGGCCAAGGGAATCCACGCGGGCGGGCTTGCCCTGGGTGACGTCCGCGGTCGCGGGATCGGCGCCTTTCTTCCGGACCATGATTCTGTGCGGACCCGACTGTTTCACGCCGAGCTTAGCGGTCTCGGTCGTCTTTTCGACTCTCCATGCGAATTCCCCGGCTGCACCCCTGGAGCCCGGGGAGATGTCCGCGACTTCGGGCTCCGCCGTCCCGCGGGCGATTGCGATTAGCTTGATTTGCGGCTTTTCGGGAAGCGGGTGGTTCTCAATCCAGAATCTTTCCAGCTGGATTTCGAAGGGCAGCATTCCTGCAGATTTCCTGAGCATGAGCACCGGCCGCCCCTGATTGTCCCTTATGTATCCGCCTGCCTCGTCGAGGTAGTTGATGACGGTTGCAGTGGCTTCGCCGTCGTAGACGACGGTCTCCCCGGAGGCGACGGCGACCGTGTCGCCCTTGTTCACCTTCCGGCCGGGCTTGACGATGATTTTCAAGTCCGGGTCCAAGGGGAGGCGCTGGGCCGAGTCGGTCCAGAACTCCCTCCCGGATTCGCCCTGTCCGATGATCATTATGCCTTTTTCCATCGACAGCCTGCCCCACAGCCCGCCTGCAAGCGTGAGCAGTACGGCTGCATGAAGGACCAGGAAGCCCCATCGTCTCGCGCCCGCCAGGATCCTTCTCAGGCAGCAAAGCCAGAGGTTGAAGGCGAAGAGCGCGGAAAGGGCGGTGAACCAGGGAGCGTGGTAGACGAATTTCAGCCCTGATTCGAGGTCCAGGAGGGTCCCGGCGGTGCATGCAAGGCAGAGCAGGATCATCAAGGCGATTGCCAGCCTTGCCGACGAAAAGAACCGGTACGCGAAGAGCAGGGGTTCCTTCATTCCTTCGTCATTTCCTGCATGTCTCCCATCCCCACGGAGGGTCGATGTCCAGTTCCACGCCGAAGTCCGCGAACCGCCTGCGCATGTCTTTCCTGGAAATCGCGGAGAAGACGTCCGCATAGATGCCCATGCGCCACCGGGCAGCCGGGAACAGCGGGTACTTCCTCCGGCGCATTTCCGGGAAGAAGCCGGTTCGCTATTTCGCCTTGTCCTTGAGGGCAGCCTGGGCCGCGGCGAGGCGGGCAACAGGCACCCTGTACGGCGAGCAGCTCACGTAGTCCAGGCCCGCGCCGTGGCAGAACATCACGGACTGCGGCTCGCCGCCGTGTTCGCCGCAAATCCCTATCTTCAGCCCCGGCTTCGCCTTCCTGCCGAGTTCGATAGTCATCTTCATGAGCTTGCCGATGCCTTTGGTGTCGAGCACCTTGAACGGGTCCTCTTCGTAGATGCCCATCTTCACGTAGTCGTCCAGGAACTTGCCGGCGTCGTCGCGCGAGAAGCCGCATCCCATCTGCGTGAGGTCGTTGGTTCCGAAGCTGAAGAACTCCGCGAACTCCGCTATCTCGTCCGCGGTCACCGCCGCCCTGGGGACCTCAATCATGGTGCCCACCTTGTAGGGGATGTCCTTCATGGTCATGCGGGCTTCCGCGAGGACCTTGTCCGCGGTCTCGACGGTCCTCTCCCGGGAAATCTTGAGCTCCTTCGCGATGCCGACGAGAGGGATCATGATTTCGGGCATGACCTCAATCCCCTTCCTCTTCACGTTCACCGCGGCTTCCATGATTGCCCGCACCTGCATTTCATGCACCTCGGGATAGATGAGCCCGAGCCTGCACCCCCTGTGCCCCAGCATGGGATTGGCCTCGGACAGGGACTCGACCTTCTCCCTGACGTACTTGACGTCGACGTTGAGCTCCTTCGCCATCTCCTCCTGCCCGGCCATGTCCTTGGGCAGGAACTCGTGGAGCGGCGGATCGAGCGTCCTGATGTTGGCGGGCTTCCCGTTCAGCGCGGTGAACAGCCCCTCGAAGTCCGCGCGCTGGAACGGCAACAGCTCGGCCAGGGCGCGGTTGTACTCAGATTCGGGGTGGGCCAGCTCCTCCCTGATCCTCTCCGCCCTCCTTTCGTCCTCGGGGTTCTTCGACGACGCAAGTGCCGCGATTTCCCCCCGCAGCCGCTTGACCTCCTCGGACACGAGGATGAGGCGGCGGAAGGGGTTGATGTTGTCGAAGAACATGTGTTCCGTGCGGCAGAGGCCGATGCCCTCGGCGCCGAACTGCATGGCCCTTCTGGCGTCCGCGGGCTTGTCGGCGTTTGTCCTGACCTTGAGCCTCCTGAATCCGTCCGCCCAGCCCATGAACTTCGCGTAGTCGCGGTAGATCCGGGAGTCCTCGGCCTTCATCTGCCCGTCGAGCACCCGGATAATCTCCGATGGAATGACGTCTATCTTCCCCTTGAATATCATGCCGTCGAATCCGTTGATTGATATCCACTCGCCTTCCTTCACGGAGAGCTTTCCGGACCTGAGGACCTTTCCGGCGTAGTCGATGGTCACTTCCGAGGCCCCGCTCACGCAGGGAACCCCCATGCCCCTCGCGACGACCGCCGCGTGCGAGGTCATGCCGCCCCTCGTCGTCAGCACGCCCTGGGCCACGGCCATGCCGCCGATGTCCTCGGGCGACGTCTCGACGCGGCACAGGAGCACCTTCTCCCCCGGTTTGGCCGCGACCATGCGCTGGGCTTCCTCGGCGCTGAAGACCGCCTTTCCGGACGCGCCGCCCGGCGAAGCGTTCAGCCCGCGGCCGAGCGAGGACTCGACCGCCTTCTTGAGCGCCTTGGGATCAAGCTCCGGCGAGAACAGCTTGGCCAGCTCGTTGGGCGGGATCCTGAGCACCGCCTCCTCCTTGGACACCAGCCCGGCCTCGACCATGTCGACTGCGATTCTGATGTGGGAGAAGATTGTCCGCTTCCCCGAGCGCGTCTGCAGCATGTACAGCTTGCCGTCCTCGACCGTGAACTCGATGTCCTGCATGTCCCTGTAGCGCTTCTCGAGCTTCTCGCGGATTTCGTTGAGCTGCTGGTAGATGCCGGGGCTCCTGTTCTTGAGCTCGTCAATCCTGAGGGGCGTCCGAACGCCGGCGACCACGTCCTCGCCCTGGGCGTTGAACAGGTATTCCGCGAAGAACCTGTTCTCGCCCGTGGACGGATCCCTCGTGAATCCGACTCCGCTGCCGGAGTTCTCGTTCCTGTTGCCGAAGACCATTGCCTGCACGTTCACAGCGGTCCCGAGCAGGTCGCGGATGCTGTTGAGCTGCCGGTACGTCACCGCCCTTGGATTGTTCCAGGAATCGAACACCGCGGTGACGGCCAGCCTGAGCTGCTCCCTCGGGTTCTGCGGGAACTCCTTCCCGGTCTTCGTCTTGAACAGGGCCTTGTACTTCTCGACCATCGATTTCAGGATGTCGGCCGACAAATCCGAGTCGAACTTGACGCCCTGCTTCTTCTTGGCCTCGGTCAGGATTTCCTCGAAGAGCTCCCTGTCGACCCCCATCACGACGTCGCCCAGCATCATTATGAGCCTGCGGTACGCGTCGTAGGGGAACCTTTTGTTGTCGATTTTCGCCGCAAGCGCCGCGGTCGTGTCGTCGTTGAGGCCGATGTTGAGGATGGTGTCCATCATGCCGGGCATCGAAGCGGCCGCGCCGGACCTCACGGACAGGAGCAGGGGGTTCTGGGCGTTGCCGAGGGTCTTGCCCGTCGCCTTCTCGAGCTTCTTTATGTTGTCCTCGAGCTCCTTCTCCAGCCCCTCGGGCCACTTCCTGCCGTTGCGGAAGTATACGTCGCAAAGCACGGTCTCTATGGTGAATCCCGGGGGAACGGGGAACCCCATTTTCGCCATCTCGGCCAGGTTTGCCCCCTTGCCGCCGAGTTTCTGCTTCATGGATGCGTCTCCCTCGGTCTGGTCGGCGCCGAAAAAGTAGATGTGCTTGTCCATGCTGTTTCCTCCACGCTTTTGACGTCTGGGGCGGGAACACCTCTCGCCGCTGTGCCCGCCGGATTGACGAACGGGACATTGTATCCGTCCCTGCCGGCGAAATCCAGACGGGTCGAATGCACTTCTCCGGCATTTCTTAACCCGGATAATTCACGAAGGAACGTGAATTATCCGGGGGCCGGGCGCGCAAATGGCTTCGGAAGCCATTTGCGCTGGCCAGCAAAAATCGGCATGGTTCTTGGCTTTCAACAGTGTGTCGAAAATACCAATGTCCGTTTTCAGGACTCGTATCGACGCAAACCTTGTGTCTGCCGATTTTTGCGAGTTGTCGACGCTTCGCGTCACGAAATTTCATGAATAAGCCAGGTTGAATTGAGCATATGAGCCGCACGGATATCCCGAGGTCGATTGAGAATCGTGCGATTCTCAATGAATTTTCGCGCGCGATCTCAGATTCATCCGCGCGAAAATCGCGCGAAAATCAGTCGAGCTTCCTCGGCAGCCAGCCGTGCCGCATCACCAGCCAGAACGAGACCAGGGTCGAGACGACCGTCGAGAGGATGATGAGGACCGTGTACCATGGCGCATCCGACGGGGCGAGGTTGAATGCAGGGTTGGACAGCACGGTTGCGATTGTGTTGGGGACCAGGAAGGCCGTGCCTATTACCGTCACCCATGCCACGGCGTAAGCGAGCTTGTTGTTGAGAATCTGGAGCTGGTTGTTGTAGATGGACTGGAGGACTTCGAGGCCCGAGGCGAGCACCTCGGACATGTGCTCGGCTATGGATATCTGGTTCGATATGTCCTCGGCCATCATCGCGAAGCGCCCGAGAAGCCTCTGGCTGTCCGTAATCACCTCGGGGTCCCCGTACCTGAGGAAGTTGACCACGTCCATGCTGGCCCAGAGCGTGTTCAGGTACGAAATCAGCGCATGCTTGATGTTGTATATCTCCGGCCCGAGCTGCGACCTGGGCGTCTTGGGATCGAGGAGCATCTTCGCCAGCACGTCGCCCTGTTCCTCGATGGACCTCATGCCGTCGAAGTTTACCTCGTTGTTCTCGTTCAGAACCCTGTTCAGGAGCATGGTCACCTTGTCCACGTCGAGCGCATCGTGCGGGATTTTCCTCATGAACGCCTCGGCGTAGCGGGAGAACCTGATGAACCTCTGCACGTCCGCGCCGTGGATGGTGAGCACAATCCCCTTCCTGACCGCGACGATAATCGGGGACACCTCCACGTTGAGGTTGACGACGCGCACGGCCGGGAGCAGGAGCCCGAGCTCGGTGTCGAGGTCCTCATATCCCGATAGCGCGCCGGAGTCCTTCTGCTGGGTCAGCGTGCTGTGCAGGGAGGGGGAGAAGCCAAGATCCCTCAAAACGCCCTCGGCGGACTGGCCGAAATCCGGGACCCTGAAGTTGACCCAGGAAATCTCGGAGTCCTTGAGGATTGCCGCGAACTCCGAAGGATCTTCGCCCATGGCCTTCACGGGCTTTCCGCCGCGCGGGACCCCGACGCAGATTCCGTGCTTCGCGCCGCTGTTCAAGCCGGGCACGCAGGCCAGGTTAATCTTTGTCGTCGCCGGGCTCTTTTCCTGAATCATTCGTCACCAAAACGAGCCCCGGGCCGCGGATCCCCGCTGGCCTGATGAAAGCGCCGGACGGGGCCGGAATTCAATCCTTCACCCTCGTGAGCAGGTCCTCGATTGTTTTAGTTAGCTCTTCGGGGGTCTGCGGCCGCTGGGCGGGGTCCTTGGCCATCATCTTCGCGATTATCGCCTTGACCCCGTCCGGTATCTGCTTGTCGGCGGGCCACTCGACCGGTTTCTCCCTGATTGCCTGGAAGTACTGGCTCGGCGTCTTCTCAGCGAACGGCCTCGCGCCGGTCAGGACGTAGAAGAGGCTCGCGCCCAGCGAATAGATATCCGACCGGTGGTCCGCATGCTTGGCGTCCGCAATCTGCTCGGGCGGCATGAACGCAATCGTCCCCATGCCCATGCCGGTCTTCGTCAGGCTTCCCAGTCCCGAAGTCTCGAGGCTCTTCGACGTTCCGAGATCCACGAGCTTGGCGTATCCCGATTTCGACAGGAGTATGTTCGCGGGCTTTATGTCGCGGTGGACAATCTTGTGCAGGAACGCCGCTTCCAGGGCCCTGCCAATCTGAAGCCCGATGGTCATCGACTTCCTGTAGTTGAAGGCTCCCTTCTTCTCCACGGCCGACTTGAGCGACTCGCCGTCCACGAACTCCATCACCAGGAAATAGAGGTTCAGGTCCACGTCCACTCCGCTCTCGTAGACCTTCACTATGTTCGGATGGTCCAGGGCTCCGCCGGCCACGGCCTCCCTGAGGAATCGGGAAACCGCCTCGGCGTTGGCCGTGAGCTGGCTGGAAAGCAGCTTGACCGCGAACTCCCGGCCCGTTTCGTCCTCCTGCGCCCTGTACACCGACCCCATGGCTCCCGTGCCCATGTTCTCCACGAGCCTGTAGCCGTGAATCACCTTCCCGAGAAACGGATCCAGGCAGTGCGCGCACATTCCCTTGCCATTCACCTCGCGCGCCTTCCCCGTGTCGAAATCCTTCTTGGGGATGATTGCCCCGCACTTGCCGCACGTCCGGTGCGTCTTCACGAACACCGTCTGCCCCGTGCCCTGCTTTTCCCCGTCCGCTACGGTGACCGCCTCGGACGTAGGATTGAGAATCTCGGGCGCCGGCTCCATTATCGAGAACCGCATGTGCGTGTCCCCGATTCTGACCACGTCGCCGTCCTTAATCTCCATGTCGCCCTCGGCCTTCTTCTCGTTGAGGAACGTCCCGTTCCTGCTCCCCATGTCCCTCAGCAGGTACTTGCCGCCGCTCGCCTCTATCTCGCAGTGAATCCTCGAAAGCTTGAAATCGACTATGGAGACGTCGCAAACCCTCGCCCGGCCGACAAGAGTCTTGCCGGACTCCGATACCTTGAACTTCTCGCCCTCCACCGGGCCCTTTTCCACGAGAAGATATACGTCCATCTTTTCTCCCCAGGGTTGCCAGACGACCAGGGGTCCAATATCGCCGCGGCGCCCGGCCGTGTCAAGCATGTTCCATTCCGGCACTTCGCAGGTCGAACCGATCCCGTGGGAGTGATAATCGGCGGAGTTCCGGCAGTGTACCATGCATTCGCCGGAACATCCGCCTCCCACAGATGTGCCGCGGGGCATTCCGGCACTTCGCCGATTACTCACAGGATCCCCGCCGCATCGCCTTTTCCCTTGCCCGTCCCGGCCCGGGGTGCTATATTCCCTCCCGATGCTGCCATGCAGGTTTTTCAGGTAACCCGGTTGCTTGCCAAGATTCTCAGCGCTGCCGTTGCAGGAGTGGACGCCGTCCGCATAGAAATCGAGGTCGACGCTTCCAATGGAATCCCCGGAACGATTGTCGTCGGCCTCCCGGACACAGCAGTCAAGGAAAGCCGCGACAGGGTCAGGTCCGCGGTGATCAACTCAGGATTCAAGTACAACCTCGACCAGAAGATAACCGTCAACCTCGCGCCCGCCGACCTTCGCAAGGAGGGGCCGTCCTACGACCTCCCGATAGCAATCGGCCTGCTGGCCGCCACCGGACAGATGTGCGACTTCCCGTGGGAACGCATGGGCATCATCGGCGAACTGTCGCTCGACGGAACGGTAAGGCCGGTCAAGGGCGCCCTTCCGATTGCAATCGAGATGAAGCGGTGCGGAATCGAGGGCCTGGTCCTTCCAATCGAGAACTCCGGCGAGGCTTCCGTGGTCGAGGGCATCCGGATATATCCCGTCGCCGGGCTAAACGACGCGGTCGGCCACCTCACGGGCGTCGCCCCGGTCGCAGCCGTGGAGCCAAGGCCTTTCGAGGACTTCATGTCCGCTCCGGCCGACATAGGCGACTTCGCCGAGGTCAAGGGCCAGAACCACGCCAAGCGCGCGCTCGCAATCGCCGCTGCGGGGGGGCACAACGCGCTCATGATTGGGCCTCCGGGGTCGGGCAAGACCATGCTCGCGCGGAGACTCCCCTCCATCCTGCCCCACCTGAGCCTCGAAGAGGCCCTCGAGACCACGAAGATCCACTCCGTGGCCGGACAGCTCCGGAAAGGCCAGGCGCTCGTAACGACGAGGCCGTTCCGCAACCCGCACCACACCATTTCGGACGCCGGGCTCGTCGGGGGGGGCTCATTCCCGAGGCCTGGCGAAATCTCCCTCGCGCACAACGGCGTCCTCTTCCTCGACGAGCTCCCGGAGTTCAACAGGAAGACGCTCGAAGTGCTCAGGCAGCCGCTCGAGGACGGATTCGTCAACATATCGAGAGCAGCCCAGGCCATCTCCTTCCCGTCGAAAGTGATGCTCATCTGCGCCATGAATCCCTGCCCATGCGGGTTCTTCACGCACAGGGACAAGGAGTGCCATTGCACGCCGGCTCAGATTCGCAAGTACATGTCCAGAATTTCAGGCCCGCTGCTTGACCGAATCGACATCCACATCGAGGTCCCGGCCCTCAGGGCGGCTGAAATCTCGGACGCGGACGGCCAGGTCTCGTCCGAAAACCTGAGGGCCATGGTCATGACGGCTCGCGGGATTGAAAAGGGAAGATTCAAAGGCTTCGGGATTCACACGAATTCCGCGATGACGCAAAAGCTCATAAAAAAATATTGCAGCCCTTCGCCGGCCGCGAAATCCCTCCTGAACCGGGCGATGGACGAACTGGGCTTCTCGGCGCGCGCCTACACCAGGATTCTCAAGCTCGCAAGGACCATCGCGGATATGAACTCCCTCGACGAAATATCCGAAGAGTTCATCGCCGAGGCCGTGCAGTACCGATCGCTCGACAGGCCGCTCTTCTGAATTCCACACGAAGCATGGAGCCCCGCGCATCGCGTGGAATTTGAATCCGCTGCGATGTCGCATAACCCGGATGAGCCTTGACTTGCATCAATGTTTGGTTCCGGCTCGTCCGGGTTATGGTATAATCTGAGCCTCCGATCAATGGTGCGGACCCGCGCATTAAGGTGCTTCATGCCCGTTCCCGGAAGCGCGCATCGCCTGAGAATCCTCCCCTCGGGCAGGACGATCGAATGCCTGCCGTCCGAGAGCCTGCTGCATGCCATGCGGAGGGCAGGCGAATACGTCGACGCGTCCTGTGGCGGCCGAGGGTCCTGTCGCAGATGCAGGTGCAGGATACTCAAGGGGGAGACGTCCGATTGCGGGAATCCGGGAAGCGCGGCTCGCGACGTTAAGCTCGCCTGCATGACGGCGGCGGAATCCGACCTCGCGATTGAAAACCTCTCCTCGTTCCTGCTCAAACCCGCCGCCGCCTCGAAGGAAGGCGACTATCCCGGCGGCCCCGTCTCCGCCGCCGTGGACCTCGGCACGACGATAATCAAGGCCGAGCTTGCGCCTGCCGAATCGGCCGATTCCTATTTCAGGGCGGTCATGGTCAACCCGCAGGGATCGTACGGGTCCGACGTCCTCTCGAGGCTCGAAGCCGCGCGGAGCGCCGGAGGCCGGAAGGCATTGCGGGAACTCGCGGTCTCGGGCGTGGCGAACCTGCTCGATTTCGCCCTGAGGATGTCCGGCACTCCGCCGGGAAGCGTGGCGGGATGCGCCATCGCAGGGAACGCGGCCATGACGGCGCTCATGCTCGGCGAGGACGCCTCCGGTCTCGCCGTGGCGCCCCACAGGTCTGGCCTGGAGGGGAGGGGATTCCTCGACGCGCCTGCGGCTGAAATCGGCCTTGCCGGAGCCCGTGCATTCTTCCTGCCGGTGCTCGGTGGATTCGTCGGCGGGGACACGACCGCCGGTATCCTGAGCTTAAGCCTCGATAGGGACCGCGGGGCCAGGCTCTTCCTGGACCTCGGGACAAACGGCGAGATAGTCCTGTCCGCGAAAGGAAGGCTGACGGCCGCGTCAGCGGCTGCGGGACCGGCGTTCGAGGGCGGCCGCATCACGTCCGGCATGCCTGCTCTGCCGGGGGCGGTATGCAAGGTCCGCGTTTCCGGCCGCGGAATCGAGATGGACGTCCTTGGCGGGGGGGAGCCCAGGGGGTTCTGCGGATCAGGGCTCCTCGAGCTCGCGGCGGCGATGCTGGACCTTGGAGCGCTCGGCAGCGACGGTCTCATCGGCTCCGGCCAGCCCGGCGTCACGGTCATCGACGGCGCCGCTGCCTATGCCCCGAATCCGGCACTGCCCGGCCTGATGCTGACGCAGAACGACGTGCGGGAAATCCAGCTCGCCGCGGGAGCCGTTCGCGCCGGAATCGAGGTGCTTCTCAAGAGCGCCGGAAATCCACGCCTCGACGAGGCGGTGCTGACGGGATCGTTCGGCCAGGGCCTGGACCTCGGGGCGGCCTCGAGAATCGGACTGATACCGGCGACCGCGAGGAGGGCTTCGGTCTCCGAGGACTGCGCGCTCAGGGGCGCGATGGCCTGCGCGACCGACCCGGCCGCGGCCCGCAGGGCCGCGGCAATAGCGGACGCGGTCGAGTGCGTGAGCCTTGCGACCGGGGAATTCGAGGAGGCGTTCTACAGGAACCTCAGGTTTCCTCAAGAGTAGGGCTACCTCAGGTGCTTCTTGCACAGGTCCTCGATGTACGCGAACCATTCCTTCGTCAGGTCCCCGAGATCGACTCCCTTGAAGGCCTCATTGAAGTTCTCGGGGTAGTAGAATCCCTTGAAGGAATTCGCCAGATATTTGTTGAACCGTTCGGCGTACTTGCCGTTTTCGAAGTTGTAGCAGAAATAGAAGAAGAGAGTCCCCTGGTAATATGGCAGCCCGGTTCCGAACATGGCCGCGGCCTTCTCCCCCTCCGACGGATCCTTGTACATCTTCGCTATCGCTCTCGCCGTGGTCTCGTGGCTGTGGCATTCGAGCAGGCGCTCGACGTCGACAGCGTAGGACGTCTTGATGCCCGCCTGCTTGGCCATGGGGAACCTGTCCGGGTGCAGAGCGGCCCAGAACTCGCGAAGCCGCATGACGTTCAGGCACCCGGGCTTGTAGACGTCGTTCCCCTCCGAATCCGGGTCGTCCTCGAGTTCGAGGGAGCCGACGTATTCGGCGATGCCCTCGTTCATCCAGTAGGGCAGGTCAACCGACTCCGAAGTGTTCTCGCCGGTACCGCGGTTGAGCACCGCGTTCACGACCTGGTGCGTGCCCTCGTGCCACACGACGCCGTCCGACGCCGCCTTGTTCTCTAGATAGCTCCCTCCGCTGCCCTCGAACGCGCCGTTGTAGAGGATTATGTATTTGTGAATCCTGTGGAAGTACGCGAGCGCGAACGGGGGGACCGGCATGTTCATCTCCCTGTGCAGGTCGTCGAACGCCTTTCGGTCCTGAAGCGAGATGATGACGAGCGGGTTCCTCTCGTCGAGCTTGAGCCCCACGGGCGTGAAGAACCTTTCCATCAGGTACTTGTACATCGTCTTGAGCATGCGGAGCTTGTCTCCCAGCTTCCGCTCCGTGACGACGTCGTCGATCTGCTTGCCGCCCTTGGGCCCCTTGTCCTCGAAGACCAGGTAAGGCTTCTCCTCCTTCACGTTCCATGCCCTGCTGTTCAGGCCCTCGCGCGTGGCCAGGACCCGCTCGACCTGTCTCGACGCGTCGTAGAACGGGTTGTCGGCCCTCTTCTGGAGATCGGCCTTGATTCTCGCGATGACTTCCTTCTCGAGCTTGACGGTCTTGGCGTAGTCCTCGGGCGAAAGCCACTTGTCGATGTACTCTTCGAGCTCGGCGAAAGGCCTGCCGCCCGCCAGCTCGTATTCGCCCGCCTCCGAGCTCAGCGAATACTGCCTGTATCCGAGCTTCTTCAGAGCGGGCTTGAAGTCCTTCTTGCACTCGAGCGCCTTCTCCCATGCGGCTTTTGCCTCGTCCTTCATGCCGGCCGTCTCGGCTGCGTTCCCCGCTTCCGTCCACAGGGCCGGATCCTCGGCGCCCTGGGCTTCCGCAAGCGCCTTCTCATACTTGGAACGCCCTTCCTTCGTGGGTCCCGATCCGGATCCGCCCGGTCCCCCTTCCTTGTTCCCTTTTCCGCCCTTGTCTCCGTCCCCGGATTTTCCGCCTCCGCCGACCACGGCAATGAGCGCGATAGCGATTATCAGGACGACTCCGGCAGAGCAGAGCCCGATGACCAGCTTCTTGCTGCCGCCCGGCCCGGTCTTGCGCCCGGAAGGCTTTCTGCCCGCCGTCTTCGACGAGGCTCTGCGCGCGCCTTCCCGTCCAGCGCTTCCCGGGGCCGCCTTCTTCCTTCCCCGCGAAGGAGAGGCTTCCTCAGGCTCGAATTCGCCCTCTTCGATTTCCTCATCCTCGTCCGGCGGCGGCGGAGCCTTCGCCGGGCTCTTCGCCGGGCTCTTGGCCTGGGCCTTAGCAGGCGCGCTCTTCGGCTTGGGGACCGTTATCTTGGCCCCGCATTCCGGGCAGTCCAGGGTCTGGCCCGCGAGCTCCCCGCCCGCTTCGAACTCCTCGCCGCATCCCGGGCACGTGACGTCTATGGATCCCATCGAATCCCCTAACTCAGCTTCTCGGCCAGAGCCTTGAGGAGGCCTATCCTCTCCGCCTGCGCCCGAATCCGCGCAGATACGCATCCGAGCGAGTAGGCGGTCTCGAAGTCGCCCTTCCACGAGTACATCTGGCCCGTCAACAGCTCCAACGCCTTCCTGTCCTCGTCCAGGTCAGCCTTGGCCGCGGCCGCCGCCGCGCCGATCTCGGCGGCGCATGGAGCCGAGCTTCTTGCCCCGGCCTTCTCGACCGCCGATGCGGCGTCCGAGCCGGCGGCGCCGAAATCCGGCATCCTCTCCGCGGCCATGAATTCCGCAGCGGTCTCCATAGCCTCGAGAGCCTTCCTGAGCTTTCTGTTCTCCTCCTCGACCGCAAGCACCTTCTGCATGTCCTTGCTCTTCTCGATGACGCCCTTGAGCGAGGCAATCTGATCGCCGGCTGCATCCAGGTCCTTCCTGCTCTTCTCGCCGAGGAGATCGAACTCCCTCCGAAGCCCTGCCGTCTCCTCCTCGGCCGCCCTGTTCTTCGCGTTCAGCTTCTCCATCTCGGAATCGAGGAATTCGCTCTCCTTCTCCAGCGCCTCGTACTCCTGCCTGAGTTTGCCGTTCTCCGCGGCTGCGGACACGGCAGCGGACTCCAGCTCTGCGATCCTCGCCCTGAGCGCAGCAGCTTCCGATTCCAGCGCAGCCACCCCTGCAGCAGTCTTCTCGAGCTCAGCCTGAAGCTCCCCGCCGGCGTCCGGAACCGGCGCAGCTGCCGCAGCCGCCTCCAGCTCGGCAATCCTTTTCGCGGACTCGGCCGCGCGGCTTTCCATGGATTCCTTGTACTGCGCCATCCCCTGGAGCTTGATTTCCAGCTCGGAGATGCTCGCGAGAAGCTCGGAATTCCCCTCCCCTGCATGCCGCGAAATGATGTCGTTGATGAAGTTCTTGAGGTCCTTGTAGCGGAACCCGTAGAAGACCTTGCTCTTCATCTGGTCCCGCGGGATTCCCCTCACGTGCTTCTTCAGGAAATCCTTTACCGTGACAGCCTCTCCCTCGGCCTTCCCTGCCGAATCCGGACTAGACTCCGCCATTGGCTGCTTCCAGAAAACGGTCCGAGGACGCCGGCGGAACGTACCGGCCCCCGTGGAAATCCGCCGGAGCCCTGAAAAATATGATTATAAGAATCCTGCGTTTCGCAGACAAGCCCGGCGCAGCCGAGCCGGCGATGAAGAGCCGCATGCGGAATCGGTCGTATCGGCGTCCGCGTTCGAGAACCGGCCGGCGACGCGGCGCGGTCATTTCCGCGAATCTGCGGCAACTTGCGTGAAAAATCGCGCCGCGAAGTACATAATGCCGGGCAATATGGCTCGCGAAGTAGTCGTCACTGCGATGGGGGCGGTTTCGCCCGCAGGCACGGGCGTGGAAGCCCTGTGGAAGTCCCTCGCCGAAGGCCGCGATCTCATACGCCCCATCCGCGTATTCGACGCGGACCGGTACGAGTGCAGGAATGCCGCCCTCGTGCCGGACAGGGACGAAAGCGGCCCCCGCGGATTCCTGGACCGCGCCCTGGCGGAAGCCCTGCGGGATTCGCCGTTCCGCAAGACCCGAAGAACGGGGCTGAGCCTCGGAACGACCCTCGGAGGGGCCGCGTTCATCGGTCCTGCGTGCGACGGGACCGATCCCCTCCGGAGGACGGCGGCCGACGTGCCTTACCACGCTCTTACCGACGCGTGCGCCCGGGAGCTCGGCGTCGCGCTCCCACCCGCCACGCTTTCCGGGGCGTGCGCCTCGTCCCTGATTGCGATAGGGCTCGGCTTCCTCTGGATTAGGTCCGGCAAGGCGGACGCGGTCCTCGCCGGAGGATACGATTTCTTCTGCGAGTTCGTGCATTCGGGCTTCTCGTCCCTCAAGGCCCTGACCCCGGGGAAGGTCAGGCCGTTCGACCTCAACAGGAACGGCATCGTCCTCGGCGAGGGGGCGGGACTGCTGCTTCTCGAGGAGGAGACCGCGGCGATTGAAGCGGGGCGCAGGCCGCTCGCGAGGATTACCGGTTTTTCCTGCGTCTCCGACGGGAACCACATCACGGGCCCCCATCCCAACGGCGAAGGTCTGTACAGGAGCATCCTGAAGGCGTCGGCCATGGCATCCGCCTGTCCCGGCGATTTCGATTTCGTGCTGGCTCACGGCACGGCGACGGTCTACAACGACAGGATGGAGTCCATAGCCCTGAATCGTTTCTTCGGCGCGGGCGTCCCGCCAGCTTCAAGCATCAAGTCCATGATTGGCCACACGCTCGGGGCTTCCGGCGCCCTCGAGACCGTGGCATCGGTCATGGCGATTCGGGACGGGATTGCGCCGCCGACGATAAACTTCAGCGATGCCGATCCGGAGTGCGTCCTCGATCCGGTTCCGAACGAACCGAGACGCATGTCCATCGGCCGCGTTCTCAAGACCTCCTCCGGTTTCGGCGGCCAGAACTGCGCGATAGTGATTGAGAATCCAGGTCCGGGGCCGGGTTTTACAAGCAAAAATGGATGAATGAAAAGATACGGGTAGTCTCCGCATCGCTCATGCTGAACGGCCTCGTCCGCACGGTCCCGGCCGGGAGAGAAGCCATGAGCATCGGCGACCTCATACAGTCGCTCAGGCACGAGCGGAACATGGACAGGATATGCAAGGTCGCCTGCTCGGTCGCCGGCGAGGCGGTGAAGTCGGCTGCAATCGCGGACCCGGACTCGACCGGAGTCTTCTTCGGATCCGGATACGGGACCTATCCTTCGAACCTCGATCACTTCGAATTCCTGAGGAAGAGGGAGCCTGCCAGTCCGGCGGTGTTCTCCTGGACCCAGCCCAACATCCCGGCAGCCTTCATCTCCATCGCCCACGGACTCAGGGGCGAGATACTCGCAAGGGCCGACGGGTGCATGGGCGGGTCCAAGGCTGTCGAATCGGCCTTGGACTTCATCGGCGCCGGCCTGTCCGGGACGCTCGTCGTGGGATCGGCCTCGACGGACGACCCGAGGATTGCCTCGGCCCTCGCGAAAGCGCTCGGCGGCGGAAACTCCACTTTCTTCGCCGAGGGCGCGGGATTCCTCGTCCTGTCCTCGGGAGTTGAACGCGCGGTCGCCGTTATTGCCAGGGCCGGTTTCGCAAGGATTGACCGGGCGGAGGACTGGGTCCGGATTGCGAATCAGGAAGGCCTTTCAAGCGCCGAGGACGTCGCGGGCCGCACGCCGCGCGGACGGCATGGACGAGGCACGGCCGGCTCCGGTCTCCCCGCGGGGATGCTGATAATCACCGCGAGGCCCGGCATCGCCCCGCCTTCGGGCACGCTTGCCGCAGCGGCGCATTTCGACTTCGGCGCAAAGTTCGGAGACCTCATGGAAGCGGCAGGCCCCGCGGCGCTCTGCGCCGCCGTCGAGGCGGTCTCGGCGGGAACTATTGCCGGCGAATCCCTCCCTGAGCGCCCTTCGACCGCCCTGGTGGTTGATCAGGACTACCTCAAGCGGGAAATCGCATTGTTCCTCGTCTCGGCCGGAGATTCGCCATGAATCCTGACCTTTCAATCATCGTCATGGTCTGGGTCTTCCTGACGGGACTCGCATGCGGGAGCTTCCTGAACGTGGTCATCCTCAGGCTCCCCTTGAAGGGCGTGTCAATCGTGCGGCCGAGGTCGCACTGCACGGTCTGCGGGGGCGCAATCAAGTGGTTCGACAACCTCCCGGTGGCCAGCTTCATCATGCTCGGCGGGCGGTGCAGGCACTGCGGGACCGCCATTTCGTTCAGATACCCGATTATGGAGCTCTTGACTGCCGCGGCATTCGCGTTCGCGTTCCTGCGCGAGCTGTGGATTCCGGAATCCGCGAGCCTGGCATTGGACACGGAATCATGGGCGAGGGCCGCGACCGGTTGCGCCCTGTTCTTCTCCCTGTCCGCCGTGAGCATGATTGACCTCGACCGGAGGGTAATCCCGGACGAGTTTACCCTTCCCCTGATTCCCGCGGGCATCATCCTGGCCGCGGCATTCCCGGCCGCATTCCCTGGCCCAATCGAGCTTTCCGGCTCCGCCAGGATTGACGCTGCCTTCAATTCCGCCGCCGGGGCCGCGACGGGGGCGGCGGTGGTCTTCGGACTGGGCTGGGTTTTCCGCGCGATTCTGCGAAAGGAAGCCATGGGATTCGGCGACGTCAAGCTGCTGGCGATGATCGGCGCGTTCACGGCCCTGGACGGCGCCTTCATGACCCTCGTCATCGCATCCATCGCCGGCTCCATCGCCGGGTCAATCTACTACGCGGTCAAGCGGGACAGGTACATTCCCTTCGGCCCGTTCCTCGCAATCGGCGGCATGTCCGCATTCTGGTTCAGGCAGGAAATCTCGACGTTCTTCTTCCAGACGTACCCGGGCTGGCTCGAGCTGCTTTTCAGATGAGGGGCGGCGGAATCATTTATTGATACTTCAATCACATCCTCACCATCCATCCAACGTTCGAGTTGCTTCATGCTGGACCTCGGCAACTGGTCTTCCCTTCCTTTCATCTCCCCGACAGAAGCCACTTCCACACGGGCCTCACTTCTATCTTTCTCCCATCATGTTCGATCTCCTCTTCCAGGTCGTAGGTCAGGATTAGGCCGCGGCCAATCTTGAAATTCCTCATCGCCTCCTCTAGGCCGCCGATTTCGCGCTTGCTGTTCCCGGGCGTGAGGTCCCATGTGACCTGTATGGCCTCGGCAGGCGCTCTCCCGCGTTTTACCAGGAAATCGCATTCGCGCCTTCCCCGGAAGTGGAAGAAATCCTCCTTCCGGCGGAACAACTCGATGGCGACGGCGTTTTCGAGGAGTTTCCCGTAATTGCCTTCGAAATCCGCGGAGAGAAAAGCAAAGCCCAGGTCGAGGAGGTAGACCTTCTTCGGATTCATGATTCGCTTGCGCGGTGAGTACGAGAAATTCTCGGTGGTCATCAGGAAGAACGCTTCCGAGAGGTATTGGAGGTAGTTCGAGATGGTGCGTTTGCTTCCTGGCAGGCCGGCTTGCTTGAGCGTCTTTTCGAAGGATGAGATTGAAAAGAGATCCGCATAGACGTCGAGGCAGTAGCGCATCATCGCCTCGAGGACGTATTTGGCTTTGATCCCATGCCGCTCGATGACGTCCTTGTAGAAAATCGTCCGGAAATACCCCTGGATGAGCTCGCGCCGCTCCGCGGCTATCTCGCGTTTCAACACTTCGGGGAAACCGCCGTGTTTCAGGTAGGCGTCGAACTCCTTCAGGATCCTTCCCCTGGCGCCGGTCAGGAACGAGCGCTCGGTGCGATCAATCCCGCGCAGGTCGAGAAGTTCAGCGAAGCTGAAGGGCAGGATGAGCCGGTCGTGATACCTGCCGCGCAATTCGGAGGAAACCTCTCCTGCGAGCAATCCGGAATTGCTACCCGACACGACGATTCGGTACGTCCCCTTGTTGTGCAGCGTGCGGAGCACCCTGCTCCAGCCGGGAAGGCGCTGGACTTCGTCGAAGAACAGGTAGGTCGGATTCTTCCCGGCTACCTGATTGAAGGCCACGAACAGGTTTTCGACGTCCCCGGATGTGAAGCCCGAGAGCCGGTAATCCTCGAAATCAACGAATAGGATGTCGTCCTTGGCGCAGACGCCCGACTCGATCAGGTCTTCCATCTGCTGGTACATGTACCAGGTCTTGCCTGCGCGCCGCGGCCCGACGACGGCGAGGATTTCGCGGAGATTCTCGAGCCGAAGCGGCGGTCCTTCGCGGCGGATGAGATTCGGCAATGGCTTCTCTTCAAGCCATTCGGCCACGATTCTCTTCATGCTATCGGTCTTCATGACTTCATTTTCGTTTACCTAAGTAAACAAATCAAGCGAATATTGTTTACTTCATTGTTTGACAACTTCCCGGGTTCCAGAAAGATTATTGCGCGGAATAACCCTGCCTGGATTCCGGCTTTCGCCGGAATGACGACGATGTTTACTGAAACTACCGCTAACCGTTGAACTGCCTAAGGTTGACGGATCACGGCATGGAGTGCCATGGCTGCAGATCGTCCGCCCATCCGCTCATCAGAACCCAGTCCCCTCCCGATCCGTCCTCCGACCGTTGTGCCTGCATGCGGGCAAGTTGTAGAATACCCTAATCTATTCGCAAGTGGAGGATTCCGACGTGCCGTGGAATACGATTCGGGCGGCTCTTCTCTTGTCGGTCGCACTGTCCGGCGCGGTCTTCGGGGCCGACCAGGCCCAGAGCAAGGCCGAACAGCAGGGCATGGACGCGATAGCCAAGGCCTATGCAGCGCTCGCGACCTGGTGCAAGGGGCAGAAACTGCCCGAGAAAGGCCTGGAAGCCGTGGAAGCGGGCCTTAAAATCGACCCGGCGGACAAATCACTCCTCAAGCTCAAGGACGAAATCGGCAAGCTGGAAGGATCCGATTCCGAGGAGGGGCTCAAGAAGTACGATGCAGAGAAGGACAAGGCCTGGAAGAAGATAGCGGGGCTCTACCAGAGGCTCTACGCGGTCAAGCCCCCCAAGGACGTGCCCGCGCGGTTCTACGACTACATGGCCGAATCCCTCGCGTTCGCGGGAGAGGACAAGGGGCTGTGGGGAGCATACCTTGCGGCAGTTGCCGAAGCACTGAACGCCAAGGAATGGGTCGGATTCGGCCGGCTTGCCGGCGCTGCCCTCAAGGCGGGCATCCCAAAGCCCTTTGATCCGAAGTTCACGTCCATACTCGAGACTTCGGCGAAGAAGAACCCAATCCTCCTCAAGGCCTCCGACCATCCGATGGACTACTATCTCTCCCTGCCCGACTCCTATGCCCCTGCGAAGAAATGCCACATCCTCGTCACCTGCGAGGGCGCGGGCAGCAACTTTCTCGGCAACCACAACGGCTTCAAGGACAGGCGCGGCGACGCTCAGGTCATCATCGTGACGCCATGGACGCTCAGCACGACCAACGAGCTCGATTCGAAGAAGTACAACTACCCCAAGGAGACCATAGACAAGTACCAGCAGGGGCCGAGGATTGAGTTCGACGAGCAGGGGATACTGAGCGTGCTGAAGGACGTGAAGTCGAGATTCTCCTGCCACGACAGGTTCTTCATCACCGGCTTTTCCGGCGGGGGAAACCCGACGTACCTGTTCATCTTCAAGCATCCCGGCATGCTCGCGGGCGCGGTCCCGTGCTGCGCCAACTTCTCCGGGCAGGGAATCAAGGAGCAGCCCAAGGAAGGCCTGGACGCTCCCGTGCGCATCCTGACCGGGGCCGACGATCCGCACAGGCAGTGGACGCACGGCAAGGTCGGAAACCCGGGAATCGAGCCGCAGACCGACGAGGCGGAAAAGCTGCTCAAGCAGTGGGGCTACTCGAAATTCGAACGTATCTTGCTGCCCGGGGTCGGACACGACGCGCTGCCCGGGAAGGTAATCGAATTCATAAAGGAGAAGACGAAATGATTAACCAGAAGATGGAGAAGGCAATCAACAGGCAAATCAACGCCGAGCTGTATTCCGCCTACCTCTACCAGGCCATGCATGCCTGGTTCGCATCCAAGAACCTGCTTGGATTCGCGAACTGGACGCAGGTGCAGGCGCTCGAGGAATGGTCGCACGCCATGAAGTTCTACGGTTTCGTGCTGGAGAGGGGCGGCAAGGCGGCCCTCGAGGCCGTGAAGGCCCCGCCCGCGGAGTGGAAGACCCCCATCGACGTGTTCAGGCACATCTACGAGCATGAGACCAAGGTCACGGGCATGATTAACGACCTCGTTGACCTGGCAATCGAGATCAAGGACCACGCCTCGAACCAGTTCTTCCAGTGGTTCGTGACCGAGCAGGTCGAGGAGGAAGCCAACGCGGACGCGATAGTGCAGAAGCTGGCCATTGCGGGCGACAGAGGCGAGGCGCTGTTCATGATGGACGCCGAGCTCGCGGCGAGGGCCTTCATCGTCCCGCCGTGGATCAAGGTCGCCGTCACGGTCGGACCCGCGACCGCGCCATAGCGGCGCGCAGGAGCGCTGCCACGGTCCGCCTTCGCCTGATGCGTGCGGCTTCAGCTTCGGCGGATGCCGCGGCCACAGCGAAGGGCTGTAGCCGCCCCGCTCCGTCGGGGCGCGCTTGCACGCCCTCGGTGTCTTCGGCGGCAAATGGTGGAAAACCGCGGAGGCGAAAAATCTTTCGCCCCTGCATGGGGATCCGGGCGGTTCGCGAACGGCCCCTACGGCAGACGCGGATTGAACAGCCACCGGCTTCAAGCAGGTGGCTGTTTGCAGCTTTGACCCTCACCAGGCCTTCCGGGTCAAAGCTAGAACTTCACATCGTCGTTCGGGAACACGGGCACGGACGCGGAGAAGAGCGTGAGATTCGCGTCGGTCTTCCTGTTCTTTATCTCGGTTAGGATCCCGTTCTTCTCGTTGAGGTGCGTGGGTATGAAATACCTGGCTCCGCCCAGCGCCTTGAGGAAATCCGCCGCCTTCGAGTCCATGCACATGAGCGGCAGGAAGACCAGCGCTGATCCCTTGGCGGGATCCATCTTGAGCTTCGCGTACTCCAGGGTGGAGCAAAGGTGCAGCGTCTTGAACGAGCCCCATTCAATCAGATACGCGTTGTGTACCGCCTGCTGCGATTTGGTCCGGAACGCCGTTATCTTGAGCCCGGCCGCCTGCGCTGACGCGGAACCGTCCGCCTTGGGCGCGAGCTCGACCAGGGATTCCTTCGGCACCCCCTCCTTTGACAAGAGCTCTATGACAGGGCCGGGGCCGATAATCTTCGCTCCGGTCTTCGCCGCTGCCGCCTTGGCCTCGGCCGGATCGAAGCACGTCCTGCGGGAGGACGAGAACAGGATTACGTCGGCCCGAGAGATGCTGGTCGAATCCAGGGCGGGTTCCGCGACGCCGAAAAGGCCCTTCTGGAACGGCGCGTCGATAACGACCACCTTGTTGTCCGCCATGAGCATGTATCCCGCGTGGCCTATGGCCTTCACTGTTATTCCCAGGTCAGGGTCCTTGGATCCCTTTGTCTTGCAGGTTTCCGCGACGTAAGCCTGGTCAGCGTCCGCCTTCCTGCCCGTCCTTATCAGAATCATGCTCGCGAAATGCTTGAGCGCGGCGTCATCGCCCGACTTCCATGCCTTCACCGCCTCCGCCGCCCCGGTTCCCGCCGAGACCATGGCGTTCTGGGCCATCTTCGCGAAGTTCGGGTCGCGGGCCTTGAACGCATCAGCGCAGACCTTGGCCAGCTCCTGGACGTCCGACACGCCGGCGAAGGGATTCTTGCGGGGCGCGAAGACCGACTGGTCGAGTTCGCCGTCGAGCTCGACCTCGTCGGTCGAGAGGCGCCTCACGAGGTGCGTCTTGAACGATCCGTCCTCCTCCTCGACCTTCTGGTAGATGTTCTGCGTGAGCGGGAACTGCACGCCGTTGAAGTCCTGGTACTCGAGGAAGTCGGAGTACGACTCGATTTCCGCGCCCGTGCGGTCGATCTCAAACGACCATACGCGCACCAGCTGCCCGGTCTCGGCGTTGAAGAAGTACGCCGATTTCTCCTTGCCCTC
>DYIT01000005.1:0-1666 GCA_020723505.1 Candidatus Kuenenia stuttgartensis | reverse complement strand
CCCTCGGACCGCTCGAACTTGAGGCACTCGACTTTCGTCTTGTCCTCCATGTCAGCCACCTCGAGCGTTTCCTTGCCGGCCGGCTTCAGGTCGGATGCGCCCTCGGCCATCTTCCAGAACACGTCGAACGACTTGAAGGATTCCATCTCGCTCTCGACCTCGTCCGGGGCAAGGGTTCGCACGGCTTTCCGCGAGAACTGGATGGCGTCCTTGGCGTTGATGATGGTGCCCTCGTCGCCGTTTATCGTGGATACGAGTTCCGCGTACTTGTCGGGCTTCTGCAGATACACTTCGATATCGGCCTTGGAATACCCGCCGCCGTGGTAGAACTTGAGCGTCCCCTTGAGCGTGTGGGTCTTCCAGTTCTTGAGCTTCGCAACGTCGCCCCTGGCTGCCGCGGCCTTCTTCAGGAACTCAGCCCCGTCGTCCGCGGCAAGCGCGGTCCCGAGGGGCAGTGCGAGCATCATCGCAACGAGAACGAGGTTCCTCATCAAAAGCCTCCTTTAATGCCGCCGGCCCCCTCGCCCTGCCGCGGGTCCGGAGTCCCGGGCGTCAATCCTGCATGGAAGACGGGTTATTATATATTTTCAGCATCGCACGTGCGACGAGGAGGGGAAAAAGTTACCCATCTTTGACAGGCCGGGCATTGTCTTCCTTCCCGAAATGATTGCACTATAAAACGTGTAAAAAGCTGAGGTCTTTGGGGTCAACTGAGGTCTTTGGGGTCTTTGGGGTCTTTGGGGTCAACTCTTGTCTTTGGGGTCAACTCTTGACACTTGACAATTGCACCGGATCCTGGTACATCATGCGGCATGGCGAGACCGATTCGAGTGCAGTTTCCCGGCGCGAGCTACCATGTGACCGCGCGCGGAAACGAGCGGAAGGAAGTCTACCGAGACGATGATGATCGACAGATCTTCCTTGGCGTACTTGAAGAGTGCGCTGAAAGGTTCAGGCTGGCCATCCGGGCGTTCTGCCTGATGCCGAACCATTATCACCTGATTGCCGGAACGCCTGAGGGCAATCTCAGCAGGTCCATGGGCTGGCTGCAGACGGTCTACAGCGTGAGGTTCAACCGTCGGCACAAGCGCATCGGGCATCTATTCCAGGGCCGCTTCAAGGCTCACCTCGTCGATGGGGAGGTCTATGGTCTCGATCTGATAAAGTACATCCATCTGAATCCCGTCCGTCCGCGGGACCGCTGGAAACCGATTCCTCCCGAGAGAAGAACAGAACTGCTGGAGTATCCATGGAGCAGCCACAGGGCATATCTCGGTCTGGAGAAATGTCCGGGCTGGCTTTCACTGGAATGGCTTGGATTCTGGGGGCGGAGCCTTCGTGAGGCCAGGCGTGCATATTCCGAGGGAATCGATGCGTCGTTCGGCAAACCCATCGAGTCTCCGTGGGAGAAAGCCAAAGGAGGATTGGTCGTCGGAAGCGAGTCTCTGTGGAACAAAGCAAAGGGGATTCTGGAAAGCGCTCCGGGCGCGGATGAGATAAGATTGATTGCGAAGGACCGCCTATGCAACCGCAAGGAGATTGCCGCAGGAATCGCCCGGAATCAGACCGACAAACGGTTGCAGCTTTGGATTCGAGTCAGATTGGGAGGCGAGCGGATGACGGATCTCGCCCATGAGTTCGGATATGGAGACGGAAGCGGAGTCCT
>DYIT01000105.1:3538-15363 GCA_020723505.1 Candidatus Kuenenia stuttgartensis | reverse complement strand
CTGCATACCGAGCCCCTACGGACCCTCGACTTTCGACTGGCATGATCGACCGCGGGCTAACGCCCGCGGCTCTGTTGTGTGCCGAGGTATATTTGACTTTTGACTTTCGACCTTCGACTTTCGACTTTGGACTTTAGACTTTGGTCTTTCGACCTTCGACCCTCCTACAGAGCCAGCCTGCCTACTGTCGCGCCCATGACGCTGCCGCTGAATGCGCTCCTGTCGATGCTTCCGAAGCCGAGCTGTTTGAGCAGCGACTCGAGTTCCGGCGAATCGAGAGGCATGACCCCTGACCCGAAGGAGTGCAGGATGTGGATTAGGAGCAGACCGGAGGTCATCGCCCCCCAGATCGACCTCGGCTTCTGCCAGTCCACGAGGACCAGGCGGCCCCCGGGTCGCAGGACCCTCCGCATCTCGCGAATCGCGGTTTCGCGCACGTCCTTTGGGAGGTGGTGCAGGACGAGCGTGCAGAAGACGGCGTCGAACGACGCGTCAGGGTGCGGCAGGGCGTCCGCCCAGGCCTCCGCGACCTCGATTGGGATCCCGCGTTCCGAAGCTTTGAGCCTCGCCCCTGCGCACATTTCCGAGGACGGCTCCACGCCTCGCAGCGTACCCGACTGCCCGACATGCTCGGCAGCGGCCATGAGCAGGGTCCCGGTGCCGCAACCCACGTCGAGAACCGCGTCGCCCTCCTTCAATCCAGCGAGGTCCACCATCCAGCGGCGGAGCCTACCCTCCCTGCCAAGCGTGAGCAGGCCGACCAGGCAGTCGTACTTTCCCGGATTGTGGAGCAGAAGCCCCCCGCCCCCATGCCCGTGGCCGCCCCCTGCATGGGACCTGCCCCCGACGAACCTCGTCACGAGGAACGCAATCCCGCCGAAAACCACGAGGTGCGCGAGTATTATCCCCACGCCCGCCGCCGGCGCGACCCAGAGCGACGATCCGTGCAGGTACAGGATCAGCGAAGCGGCGCCGCCTCCTGCCGTCAGTATGGCGGCCATCTTCAGGCCGCGGCCATGTCGCGAATGCCCGCTTCCATCATCACCATGTATATGCATCCTGATACTCTTTCCCGGATAATACGTCCGGAGAAGGGAAACTCAGCCAACTGATCGGCTAGCGAGAAGATGCGTTCGATAAAAACCGCAGCATGATCCGGCGAATCCCTGGCGATATACTCTGCTCCGGAAGCGCGTCGATCACCTGTTTGACTAGCTCTTTGGCTTTCATGCTGAATCCCTCAAGTCGATATCCAGTTTAACTCCTGTACGATGGATTTCAACGATGACTCGCCGGCATTCTCGTCGTAGAGCCGACTTCTATACTTCCCCCCCCCTCTTCATTGTCTTCGGTGGTTATCAGACAGCCGGAAGTCGGCAGCGTAAAACCCGGGATTACTCTTGTCCACATGGCTCGTGTCGGTTAAAGAAATCAGTCATAGCGAGCGCCCGCCGCTCCGCGGGTTGGCGCTCGCCATGACATCCGGTGATTTACCAGCGCAGTGTGTTTCCAAGAAGGCGGGCGCCTGCAAGATGCCCGGATCCTGTCTCGCCCCTGAAGCCGGTGAAACGCCTTCGGGAAAGGCTTCGCTGTCTATCGCATGTTCGAAGACCGTATATTCTGCTTCCGATACCGGTTCCCCGGCATGCGGAATCCGGGAAACGACTGGGACATGATTGAGTTTCCGATTACTGATCCAGTGCTCAAATTCGCGCTGCTTTTCAGCGTGATTCTCGCGGTCCCGCTTCTGTCCAGAATCTCCCGCGTTCCGGAAACGGCCGCCCTCATAGCGACGGGAATCCTCCTTGGACCTCACGTTTCGGGCGTGCTGGGAATGGACTCCGTCATTGTCGGGCTCGGGACATCCGGGCTTCTCTACATCCTCTTCCTTGCCGGAGTGGAAGTTGATCTCCACGACTTCAGGAAGGTCTGGAAACGCGGCATGGGATTCGGCTTGCTGGCCCTTCTGTTTCCGCTCGGCCTCGGCTTTGCGGCGTTCCATGGATTGTTCGGGTTCTCGTGGCTCAAGTCGCTGCTCCTCGCCTCGCTCCTCTCCTCGCAGACGCCGGTGGTTTACCCCGCCCTGGCCAGGCTTGGCCTCGTAAGGAGGGAATCGGTCGTCGTATCAATCGGCGCAACGATTGTGGCGGACACAGGAGCGCTCGTGGCTCTCGCCTTCGTGGCGAACTGGGTGGAATCCGGCGGGGACGCCGATGCCTGGAGGCGTTTCGGGATCTGCTCCGGCCTGTTCGCCCTGGGCATGGGTTTCGTTCTCCCCCGGATTGCGCGCGCGGTATTCAGGAACACCGGTTGGCAGGGCGGGCAATCGTTCCTGTTCGTCCTGGTCTCCATATTCAGCTCGGCCTTTATGGCGCATCTCGCGGGTCTGGAGGCGGTACTTGGGGCATTCTTCGCAGGTCTTGCGTTGAACCGTTCCATCCCTGAACACTCCGTGCTGATGAACCGGCTCCAGTTCTTCGGGCACTGCTTCTTCATCCCGTTCTTCATGATTTGGGTGGGCATGCTGCTGGACGTCGGAGCGCTCGCCGGAAACGCGCTTCTATGGGCGGCCATCGGGGCCATGGTATTCCTGGCGCTCGGCTCGAAATGGGCCGCCGCCCGCGCATCGCAGTGGATTTTCGGCTATCGGAGCGAGGACGGTTGGATTCTCTTCTCGTTCGGGTCCGCCAAGGCGGCGGCGGCCCTTGCCGCCGCGGTTGTAGGCTTCCGCATCGGGCTGTTTGACGCGGGCATCCTCAACGGCACAATCCTGATGATCGTCGTCACGTGCATCACCGCGTCCTGGATTGCGGATCGCTTCGGACGGAGGCTCGCCCTCGAGAAACGCGATGTACCCCCTCCTGCCCCGGACCGCCCCGCGCACTTCATGGTCCCGGTGTCAAATCCCGACACCGCGGGTCCCCTAATCGAACTGGCTGCGCTGATTCAGAAGGCTTCCAGGTCCAGGGAACCGCTTCACGTGCTGCATGTCGTCAGGGAAGAGGAGGAGCTTCGCGGCAGCCTCACGCGCGGGAGGGACGTCCTGAGGGAGTGCGCCCTCCGGGGGGTCGCCTCTGGAGTCGCCATCATTCCGCTCATACGCGTTGATCTCTCGGTGTCCGACGGTCTCGTGCGGGCCGCAAGGGAAGTAGGCGCGGATCCCGTTCTCCTCGGGTGGAACGCGCACCCCGGCCCCGCGGACCGCCTTTTCGGAAGCCTCCTGGACCATGTGATGGAGCGGTATCCGGGAAGGATCATGGTCTGCCGCACGGATCACGCTTTCGCGACTTCGAGGAGGATCATAGTCTCTTGGCCGCCGTCCGCCGAATCCGCCGCAGGTTTCGATGAGGGCTGGGCCGACGTGAAATCGATGGCGAGGCAGCTGTCCCTGAAGCCGATGGCCTTCGTGCCGGGGGACGATGCCGGGGGAATTCGCAAGCGCGTGGAGCGCATCAGACCCGACTGCGGCGTGGATTTCGTCCCCGCGGGTTCGTGGCGAAACCTCCGGTCGGCTATCGAGGAAGCACTCGGAACCCAGGATATCTTCATATTCCTCGGGGCAAGGGAGGGGACCGTCGCCTGGAACCCCGGAATCAATTCCTTCCTGCGCAACCTCGCCGACCGATGCCGGGACGTGCGCCTCCTGGCCATTTATCCTCCCGCTCCGGCGGCGGAACAGGAGGATGCCATGGATGAATCACTCGAAGTTTCAGGACTCCAAATCCCCAGCCCGGGCGGGATCCGGCTGGGACTTGAAGACATGCCCGTCGAGAAGGCGGTTGAAATCATGCTTGCAGCCGCGATGCCGGCATCGCCGGAGTCAGTACGGCCGGTCATGGAAGCTCTCATGAACACGGCCCGCGAGTACCGTGCTGAATTGGCGCCCGGAGTCGCCCTTCTGCACGCCTCCGACTGCCCTGTGCGGGTCTGCACCCTGCTCATCGGTCTGAGCGCGAGAGGGCTCGCCGACCCTCTGTTCCATAATCCCGTCCGCGCTTTCTTCATACTGCTGAATCCGCAGGACGCCGCTCCGGACGTCCATCTCAAGGCGCTTGCCAGCATCGCGAGAATCCTGCGCCGGCCCGGGGCGGTCAGTCGCCTGATGTCGGCTGTTTCGGAAGCCGAAGTGCGGAGCTTCCTTGGTGAACCAGAGCAGGCCTCGCATCCATAGTCCAATCAACGCGACAATCGGAATGCCGTCTCATCAGACAGCCTCTCGGGCGTCGATTGCGCCGATCGCGTCGTCGAGCGGAATGATGCCGCCTGCCCCGGTTCTCGCGAGAACGACGAGCACGAGGTAATCCCGAAGGTGGCGCGTAAGGAGGAAGTTCTGCCTCACGTGCTCCCTGCCGTTGCGGCCGAGTGTCTCCGCGAACTCCGGGTGGTTCAGGAGGACCTTGGTATAGTGGACGACTCCGTCAACGGAATTCACCAGTATCCCGGTTATCCTGTGTTTGACCTGCAGAGTGATTCCACCCACGGCTCCGGCGATGACCGGCTTGCCCTTCCAGAGCGCCTCGGTCACAGTCAATCCGAATCCCTCCTTTATGGATTTCTGCAGCACTATCGTGGATCCGCGCTGCAATGCATTGATCTCGAGATGAGCGGTCGCGGGCAGGCAGAGCACGTGGATGTCCGGGTCCGAGACAGCCTCCGCGCACAGGCGGGAAAGCACGGAAGCCCCCTCGGGATCATCAGTCGCCTCCCCGCCTGCGAGGACCAGCTGTACGTCGTACTCTTTCCGAATGCGCCTGTACGCCTCCAAAACCCCGAACGGATCCTTGAACAAATCGAAGCGCGATACCTGCGTGAGGACGGGGCGCGAGGGGTCGATGCCGTGCTTTTCCAGGACTCTCCTGACCTGCTCCGCATCGAGCTCCCGATTCTTGTCGCTCAGGGGATCAATCGACGGCGGGATGATGAAACTGCGCGTCCCGGTATCCTTGGCGAACTTCGGAGAGGAGAACACCGCCGCGTCGTATCCTGAAACGTACGCGCGGAGGAAATCCCAGAACTGCATGTTCGGATTCGACAGGTCGATGTGGCAGCGCCAAACCCACTTCGCGCCGCCTCTGGTGGAGGGCGACAGCAGCCCGGCAGGCTGGGGGTCATGGATGAAATTCACGTCGCCGTCGAGCGGGATTCTGCGCATGTTTTCCTCCTGCGCGGCCAGGTAGGTGCGCTTCATCTCCTCCGAAAGCTCGATTGATTTGCCCTGGAGGGCATTGTGCATCGCCTTCGTCACCTCGAAGAACGCCTCTCCTCCCCGTATCACCTCCCAGGAGGCATCGATGCCTGTCTCCCGCATCAGGGGAACGAGCCTGTTGAGGATTTCCGCCACGCCGCCGCCGACTGAAGTCGAGTTGACGTGCCGCAGGCGGATGCCTTCGAGCTTTTCAGCCCGGAAGCGTATCTCCTGAATCGCCTCCATCCCGACAATCGGCGCATAGTCAGCGAGAGTGTGCTCCATGTTCTTACGCCGCAGGAGGCATCATGCCGAGGATGCGCCCGCGGATTTCCTCCAAAGTGAAAAGGAATGGGTCCAGCCTGGCAATCTGTTCCGCCAGCGAAGCCAGCCCGAGCTGGTCCGAAAGCCAGTCCGAGAAGTCATTGGCCTTGATTCCCGGCTTCATGCGCGACTCGAAGAGATGGTGGTACAGGGACCCGATTGAGAGCTTCTTCAGGCACTCTCTGAAAGAAGGGAGATCGCACGCCGAATACGGGGTTCTCACGACCACGCTGTTCGCCCGGATGAAATAGAAGTCCATGTTTCCCGGAGCCCGCGCCCTGCAGTCGTTCGCGCGAAGGTGCTCCTCCATGACGCCGACCAGTCTCTCACGCAAGGCGCGAATGGTTGAAAACTCCACCGGATTCACCGCCGACAGGCGCTCGGCAAGCTCGAAATCATGAAGGATTACGTCGACCCAGTATGCGAAGTCGCTTTTCGGCTGCGCCAGTGCGTACTGCGTCTGGTAGAGGAAATGGTACGTGTGGTGGAAGATGCAGGACCCGTCCACGGCGCGTATGCCTTCGAGGAGCTCCTCCACCGTGCCGGCCTTGCGTCCGACGTACTCCGGCAGCTTGATGGAAGTGTAGAAATTCAAAGGAGTTACCAAGTGTCCTCCTCGCATAAATATGCGGCATCCGCAGGATTCAAGTTGGGTTCCTCAGCCGCGCCCGGCATGGCGGTTCGCGATTCGTGCGGCGGGCAGCGTCGGCACAGGGCGCGCAGAGCAATCTCATGCCCTCCTATTGGACCCGGAATCGGTTGCGGAGCAGCCGAAAGCGGCGGCGTGGAATCCCGGAACGTCGCCCACGCGCGGCATACTTCGCAGACGGCGTGCATCATCCAGCGCAGCAGGACGGGGATGGGGAACGGGAAACGGCTGCCGCGCTGAATCCGGCCTGATTCCGGCTGGCTTGAGATCATAGCGTCCTCACCGCCTCATCGATTATTTTCGCTGCCCAGCGGAACACGTTTGCATCCAGAACCCTCTCGCGCAGTTTCCGCATCCTTCCCTCCTCCTCTTCGAAAGGCAGGGAGAAAATGCGCGCCAGAGTGTCTGCCATCTCATCCACTGCATAGGGATTCACCTGGAATGCCTCCTGAAGCTCCCGGGAGGCGCCGGTGAACGGGCTCAGCAGGAGCGCGCCGCGGTTGTCGAAACGGCTGGCGACGTATTCCTTTGCAACCAGGTTCATCCCGTCGTGCAGCGAAGTCACCATGCAGACGTCCGCGATTCGGTAATACGCGGGCAGCACATCCTGGTTCACGTGCTCGTGAAGCAGGACTATCGGAACCCATGGACCGGTCTTGTGCCGCCAGTTGATTTCCTCGACGAGAGCCTCCACCTCCTCTCCGAGACGCCTGTATTCGGCGATATGCACGCGGCTCGGCACCCCAATCTGGATGAAGACGAACATCTCCTTGTACTGGGGATAGCGGGAAAGGAAACGATCTACCGCGTGGAGGCGCTCCGGAATGCCTTTCGTATAATCCAGACGGTCCACGCCGATTGCCACCCTCTTGCCTTCCAGGTGGAAGCGGGTGCGGAGATGCCGGACCTCGGCTTCAATGGCAGTGGATGCCGCGCGCGAGGAGAATCCGTCGAAGTCGATGCTGATTGGCACGGGAAGAAGCCTTGTGGACTGCTCCCATCGCGTTATGGCAAAACGCTCCCGATCGAGACGGGCTTCAAGCTCCCTGTCCGCGGTATCCAGGAAATTCATGCAGTGGTACTGGATGTGGAACGCGAGAAGATGGTTCCCCAGAAGCCCCCCCAGGACCTCCTTCTTCCATGGACAGATGCGGAAAGCCTCGGGATTCGGCCAGGGGATGTGCCAGAACTGCGCAATCAGGGCGTTCGGGGCGTTTTCGCGGAGAAGCCTCGGAAGCAGCGTGAAATGGTAGTCCTGGATGAACACGAACGCAGGATCATCGCCAATCTCCTCCAGCACGGCTTCTGCAAACAACCCGTTAACGTTTGCATATGCCTCCCAATGCTCCCTCCGGAATTCGGGCCTGGTATACGCGACGTGGCACAGGGGCCACAGGGCGCGGTTCGAGAAGCCGTAATAATATCCGTCTTCTTCCTCCTTGGAGAGCCAGACACGCCGCAAAGTGTAGCGGGGGTTGTCCGGAGGAACCTTCAGCCTGCCGCGATTATCCGAGCTTGCGCGGTCCGCGGAACCGGATCCGTGGGCGACCCATGTGCCCCCGCAAGCTTTCATTATCGGATCAAGCGCAACCGTGACTCCGCTGGCAGGCTGGATGCACGCCGTCTCGCCGTCCTTCTCGACATGCATGTACGGCTCGCGATTGGATACGACAACCAGTTTCCGGTCGCCCAGCCTCGCGCGGACGAATTCACGGAGGCGCTCCTCGGTCCATGGCCGATCCATCGAACCGGGATTGAACTCTATGGATGATTCGACCGGAATCCGGGAGTCGCCTTCGACTCCTGTTTTATGGCTGGTCATGGCATGCTTCCTCCTTCATAATGGATCCCCGGCTCCCGGGCACCGGCGCTGATTGTGCAAGGCCTCCTATGAAGCATGCCCTGAAACAATGGAAGCAAATCGGGAATCTGGTCGACCTGGCACCCCGCGTTGCGCTCTTCCTTGACTTCGACGGCACCCTGGCGCCAATCCGCTCGAATCCTGACAGCGTCCGGCTTGGAGCATGCATCCGTGCTACGCTCGTTCGGCTCGCCGAATCCCGAAGCGCCACGGTCGCCATTGTCACAGGAAGAAGCCTCTCCGACGTGGAAAAGCGAATCGGCGTCCCTGGAATCGCTATCGCCGCCAACCACGGCGCGGAGATGCGTCTCCCCGGCTTCCCTCTGCTCCGGTTCTTTACTGACGAAGACGTGGAACTCATTCGCCTCCTGCAGAATCGAATCCTCTCTTCAGGGATCGTTCCGCGCAGTGAGATTGAGAACAAGGGGCCGATTCTTGCCATGCACTTCAGAAAGGTGCCTGAGAAACAACGGCCAAGACTCTTACAGGCTTTCCGGTCTGCTATTCGCCCTTTCGAGCCGACTTTGAAAACGACCATGGGGAAGATGGTTCTCGAAGCCAAACCCCGATCGCTCCCGAACAAATATAACGCGGTCAGATTTCTGCTGACAAAACAACCACGGACGACTCTGGCTCTCTGCTTCGGCGATGATCGAACGGATCTCGACGCATTCAGGGCTGTCCGTCGCCGGGGCCTGAGCTTCCAGGTAGGCAAAGAACTGGGAAACTCATCAGCCGATTATTTGCTGAATGGAATCAGAGACGTAAGAGAGACCCTCCAAAGGATAGCGGTTTTAAAGTGCTGATAATTACTACGTGAATTCATATATGACTTACGTTCATATTATACCATTATTAATAAAAAGTCAATAAAAAAACTTGTTTGTTTTTAATAATCTGGTCTATTATGGTTACAGGTCAATTATGGAGTTGACGCTTTGAATCGCCGCGACCGGAAGAAACAGGAAACCAGAGAAGCTCTGCTCCATGCTGCCATGAACCTGATTAAAGAACGGGGCATTTATGAAACCCGGATAGAGGACATCACTGAAAAGTGCGACGTCGGAAAGGGTGTCTTCTACAATTACTTCGATTCAAAGAACTCAATCATCGCCGAACTCCTCGATAATGGAGTCCGCATCCTCAAGGACGAATACCTGCTGGTGCCGGCGGATTCCCCGGAACTCGCGACCAGAATCGCCGGAATCGCCCTCCAGCATGAGCGGTTCTTCAGCGAGCATCCGGAATATTCCCTTCTGTTCCATCAGACCCGAGGCATGATACTGCTCAACAAGGCAGCCGAACCCAGAATCCAGAAGGCATTCATGGATTACCTGTCCCTCATCGCCAGGAGGATTTCGCCGCCTTCGAATGCCGGCTCGACCGACGCTTTACTCCTCGATGCCGCAGCCGCACTGGCAGGCGCCGTTACCGGAAACCACACTTTCAGGCAGGCTGCAGGTCTGCAACCCGATGCGTCAATCGTAATCCGGATGGTCTCCGAGGGCCTGAAGCGGATTCTCGAAGACGTTCGCAAGGGACAGGACAGCGCTGACAAGGCACGAGGATGAAAAAGCGTCTGCATTACCGCTCCTGAGGCCGCCCTGCCTGGATTTCCGCCGCGTTCCTGAATAGAATCGCAACCGATAATCCTTCTTTTTCGATGGTGAATAATGAAAAAGCCGGGACTTTCGCGCATGAGGAAGCATGAGGGGATTGAGACGGTATTGGAGCAGGTCTCGAGGATTGCAGGGCTCCTGTGGGAAAAGGGCTGGGCCGAGCGCAACGCGGGGAACATCTCCGTCAACGTGACCGGGCTGGTCCCCAAAAAACCCGCCCGCGGCTGCCCCCCAATCGTCGACGTCGAAAAGCCCCTGCCCCTGCTCGAAGGAACAATGATTCTCATCAGCGCGACCGGATCGCGCATGAGGGACATAGCACGCGATCCCGCGGGATTCATGTGCATCGTCCGCGTGCCGAAAGCCGGCTCGCGCAAACCATCCCGCGCCGGGTCGGACGCCTGCGCCAGACCCTCGTCGGAACTGCCCGCGCACCTCTCGGTCCACCAGTTCCTCGCGGCCCGAGGCAAAGCCGAGAAGGCGGTCATTCATACGCACCCGGGCAGGCTCATCGCCTTGAGCCACATGCAGGGCGTGAACAACAAGGGGACGCTCGACTCAATCCTGAAACGCATGCACCCGGAAGTCGGCGCCGTCTACCCGGACGGCATCGGATTCGCCCCCTACAGGACCCCCGGGACCGTGGAACTCGCCGCTGCAAGCGTGAAAGCCCTGGAATCGCGGAGAATAGCCCTCTGGGAGAAGCACGGAGTCGTCGCGGTCGGCCCGGGACTGGACGAGGCCTTCGACGCAATCGACACGATGGAGAAGGCCGCCGGGATATACCTCGACTGCATGGCGGCCGGGTACGAGCCCGAAGGGCTCACCGACGGCCAGATTATTGCTTTGAGGGCCGCGTTCGGGCAGTGAACCGTGGGCGGCGAGAAATGACCGTGGTGAGCCGCAGTGTGTCCGTGAGCCGGCTTTGCCAGGGAGTCACCGTAGGACCGTGGGAAGCGAAGGCGCATCCGTGCTGTTGAGCCGGGTATGCCGATGGGGAGATGGGCTGTCCCTGCTCTATGCGGGAAGGGGGGTAGCATGGGTGACGAAGAGCGGCGGGCTGTAGCCGCCCCACTCCGTTGGGGCGCGAGATCACGGCACGGAGTGCCGTGGCTACAGCGGACGGGTTGTATTCGGTCGGAAGTCCAAAGTCGAAGGCATACGTGTGGCGCTGGTCCAGTATGTAAGCCGTAAACCGTAAGCGGTCAGCAGTAAGCGGTAAACAAGTAAACCGTCAGCCGTAGACCGTAGGCCGTAAGCAGTGATACGTGCGGCGCACGCAACAGAGCGCGACCGTGAGGCTGCAGGCAATCATTCCGCCGTCATTCCGGCGAAAGCCGGAATCCAGGCTATCCCGCGGGCGATCATCGTCGCGACTCGATTAACCCTCTCCCCCGCAGGCCGGGGGAGAGGGAAAGGGTGAGGGGGCATGAATCACAGGTAGCGGCAGCAATCCCTCAACCTGCCACTCCCCCCAGGGAGAGGGTGAACAAAAAGACCCCTTGGGCTACTATCTCTGGGGATGTTGTATTATTGCGGACATATTCCTGAGAGCGCTGCAACGTCTTGCATCGTTGAAGTTTGGAATTTGGAGTTTTGCGCAGCTGCTCTTTGCCTCCGTGGCTCAGTGAGGAAGCATGAAACCTCGGCGCTTTCTGGCATTCGACCTCGGCGCAGGGAGCGTGAGGGCCGTGCTCGGCACGGTCGAAGCAGGGATTCTCTCCACCAGGGAAATCGCCAGGTTCCCGAATGAAATCAAGAAGACCAGGGAAGGGCTGTTCTGGGACCTGGACTCGATTTTCGTGAGCATCGTAGAGTGCCTGGCGGGGTGCAGGCGCTCCGGCATTGTACCTGATTCCATCGGCGTTGATGCATGGGGCGTTGACTATGCGCTTCTCGGCAGCGAAGGATCGTTCCTGAGTCCGCCGCATTCCTACCGCGACCCGAGGACAGGGGCTTCCTTCCGCAAGCTCGCGTCCGGGCCTGGCGCAAGGGCCATCTACGATCTGTCCGGCGTCCAGCTCCTGCCCATCAACACGCTTTTCCAGCTCCACGCCGAGAAAACGGCAGACCCGGGCGTCTTCGACAGGGCCGAATCGCTCCTGTTCATTCCCGATGCTGTCAACTATCTCCTCACCGGCAATGCAGGAACGGAGCGCACAATCGCGTCCACCTCGCAGCTCGTAA
>DYIT01000105.1:0-3528 GCA_020723505.1 Candidatus Kuenenia stuttgartensis | reverse complement strand
CGGGGAATGGGAACCCGCGCTGCTCGAAATAGCAGGCGCGCCCCGGTCCCTGATGCCGAGGATTTCAAAATCAATGGAAATCGTCGGGAAACTCTCGCCCGAGGTCCGCCGCAGGACCGGGCTTCCGGCGATTCCCGTGATCGCCGTGGGATCGCACGACACCGCTTCTGCCGTGGCCGCAGTGCCTGCCGAAGGCGGGAACTGGGCTTTCCTGAGCAGCGGCACTTGGTCGCTCCTGGGCATGGAACTCAAGGACGCGGAGACCGGGAACGGGGCCTTCGAGGGTAACTTCACCAACGAGGCCGGCGTGTTCGGCACTGTGCGGTTCCTGAAGAACGTCTGCGGGATGTGGCTGGTTTCCGAATGCCTCAAATCATGGGGTGCGGCAAGCTCCGGCGATTTCGAAGCCCTGGCCGCCGAAGCGCAGGCTGCTCCCCGGTTCCGGACGCTGGTCGATCCGGACTGGCAGCGTTTCGTCTCGCCCTCCGACATGCCGGAGGCAATCCGGGAATTCGCAAGGATGACGGGCCAGCCGGAGCCCCAGAGCAGGGGCGAGTTCTCGCGATCCGTTCTCGAAAGCCTTGCCCTTAAATACCGCATGGTTCTCGAAGGCATCGCCCGGATCACCGGCAGTAAGGCGGACGTCCTTCATGCGGTCGGAGGCGGGGCGAGGAACTCGATCCTGAACCGGTTCACGGCGGACGCGGCAGGCATACCGGTAATCGCCGGGCCGTTCGAGGCTTCTGTCGCAGGGAACATCCTGGCCCAGGCAGCGGCGCAAGGCATGTTTGATTCGCTCGCAGGTATCAGGGAGTGCATGCGACGCTCGACCAGCATTGAGAGGTTCGAGCCGGGCGACCCTGTCGCGTGGGACCGCGCGTACGAGCGTTTCAAGGGGCTTGTTTCAAAACCTGGACGAGCCGGAACACAGCGCTGAAGAGGCTGGAATCTTGATTCGCCCGTCGCAAGTCCTCCTTTCGGGCGAATCACGCTGGGAAGGAGGAGTTCCGGAAAGCTCGCTTGACACTTGCAGACCGGCCGTTGTAGGGTAATTATATCGATCGGTCCAGAAAAGGAGACGCCATGAAAAGAATTGAATTACCCCTTTCTAGACTTTCATTTGCCCAGAAGTTGAACTTGATGGAGGCTATCTGGGCAGATCTGACTCGGTACGAGAGCAAACTGGAGTCACCAGCCTGGCATGAGAATATACTCAACGAACGGGAGGAAGCCTTCGAATCCGGCAAAGAGACTGTTTCAAATTGGAAGCAAGCTAAGAAAAGAATCAAAAAGAAGGTCTCATGAGAATACAAATCCTCGGCGCAGCTGAAAAGGACCTTGAAGAGGGATATAGATTCTATGAGTTGCAGTCTCCTGGTCTAGGGTCGTATTTCATCGATTCCATTTTTTCCGATATTGATTCTCTTGCATACTTCGGAGGTATTCACCAGGTCGTTTTCGGATTTCATCGCCAGCTCTCAAAGCGTTTCCCATTTGCCGTATACTACCGCATCATCGATGGTGTGATTGTGGTCTTCGCCGTCCTTGATTGTCGTCGCAATCCAAGCTGGATAAGAGAAAGACTGATGGAGGATTGACCGGCTTCGCGGTGCCCTTGGCTTCGCAAGGAGTACGGGCGTCTTTCCTTCTTGCACATTTCAGCGTGTTCGGCCTTCCTTCAGCGTTTTCAGTATTTCTGTTTGAGCATTAAACAATGAATTTTCGAGGAGCGCATGAAAACCGAATCCGCAATCAAACGTGATTACAAGGCCGCCTGCGCGAAATACGCCGATCTCGGAGTGGACCTAAATGCCGCGCTGGCCGCCCTTGACGGCGTAGCCGTGTCCGTGAACTGCTGGCAGGGGGACGACGTGCAGGGGTTCGAGAAGGGGCGGGGGGCATTGTCGGGCGGGATACTGGTCACCGGGCAGAGGCCCGGGAGGGCACGGAACGCAGGCGAGCTCCGCGCCGACATCGAGGCCGCGATGTCGCTGATTCCCGGCAGGCACAGGCTCAACCTTCACGCCATGTATGCGGATTCGGGGCGGCCGAAGGACAGGGACAAGCTGGAACCTGAGCACTTCAAGGGCTGGATGGACTGGTCCAGAACGCGCGGGATTCCGCTCGACTTCAACGCGACCTGCTTTTCCCACCCCAAAGCCGATTCCGGATACACTCTGACCTCTGACGATGAGGATGTGAGGTCGTTCTGGATCGAACACTGCGTAAAGTCGCGGGAGGTCGCGGCCGCGATGGGTGAAGCCCAGGGCGGGTTCTGCATGCACAACCTGTGGATACCGGACGGCAGCAAGGACGACACGATGTTCAGGTTCAGGCGCTGCGAGTTGCTCAAGGATTCGCTTGATCGAATCTATTCGGCGAAACACAGTGCCGCGGTTCTGAAGGACTCGGTCGAAAGCAAGCTGTTCGGCATCGGAAGCGAGACGTTCGTACCGGGATCCCACGAGTTCTATTCCGCCTATGCCCTGCGAAACGGCCTGATTCCCTGCCTGGACATGGGGCATTTCCATCCCACGGAATCCGTTGCGGATAAAATCCCTGCGCTGCTCGTGTTCTTTCCCGAGCTTCTGGTGCATGTGAGCAGGGGGGTGAGGTGGGACAGCGACCACGTGCCGGTTTCCGGCAACATGCTGACGTCGCTCTGCTGCGCAATAGTCCGCAACAGCGCGCATGGCAAGGTGCATCTTGCGCTGGATTTCTTCGACGGAGGCATGAACCGCGTGGGCGCATGGGCCCTGGCAGCGAGGGCGCTTCTAAGGTCCATGCTGTCGGCGCTGCTCGAGCCGATCGAAAGGCTCAGGGCTTTCGAAGCCGAGGGCGACAGGTTCGCGATGCTCGCGCTCATCGAGGAGTCCAGGGCCATGCCATCCGGCGCGGTGTGGGATTTCCACTGCCTGCGCTCCGGCGCGCCGCTCTGCGGGGACTGGATTGACAGGGCACGGAAGTACGAGGCTAGGATATCCTGGCGACGTATGCGATGCTGTCCCACCCGCTGTTGAATGGGAATGAGAAAGAAACGGAAGCATGCGGCGTTCCGGCATGGGGATTGCGAACAATCAGGGCAACGAGTTTTTGATCTCTGCGATGAGATTTTCCGCGGGAAGGTCGACGCCTCCCATCTTGTCGGACAGGTTGACTCCGACGAGGATCCCTTTCTTCGCGAGTTGGGGAAGGACGCTTCCGGTGAAGTATTCGAGGGTCATTTCGAAAGCCTTGTAGGCAGGGAAATTGGCCTCGCCGCAGATCCTCGCCTCGTCCTTGCCGGACCAGAAGGGGATGAGCGTCTCCCCGGACTCGTCATAGGACCATGTTGCAAGCCCGCCTGCTTCGTTCCTGAGCCCCCAGACGGTCCCGCCATGCGTAACCTGCACTAGAAAGAGGGAAGCGCGTTCCTTCCCGCCATCGGGGGTGTCAAGTCCCATCAAGGGCTCCTCAATAAACCGGTCAACGTCATATTCTAGCCCGGATAATTCACGAAGGAACGTGAATTATCCGGGGGCCGGGCGC
>DYIT01000104.1 GCA_020723505.1 Candidatus Kuenenia stuttgartensis | reverse complement strand
CGCCGATTGGTCAATGTGGGGGCTACGCAGGGTCTTTGAGGGGCGATTATCCCACCCGAAGCACCTGGCTGCGCGCTTCTGGTGGAAATCGTGTTCCAGGAATCGGGGTCCGCCGCCCGAAGATTCCTGACTCTTCTGCTCTGCCGATGCAGCGTCTTACGTCAGTCAGGTGGCTCAGCAGCATCGCCCTCCCGCCCGGTCACCGATTACCGATCACCGGTATGACGTTTCGGCGGCCCGCTTTCGCCCTGGGCGTCGCCCTGCGCCGGCTCCCTGGGCGGCTGCTGCGGGCCGATTTTTCCGGCCGCGTCGAGCACGTCCCTCATGGTGATTCCCGCCGGGTCCCTCCCCGGAACGAGTCCCCCGCCCGAGGCCTCGCGCAGGATGCCGGCCTCGACGAGGACCGCGGCGATTTTCAGCGCCGCGGCCGGAGGAATGCCGAACTCGGCGGCCGCGGCCTCCGGTATCCGCGGCTCCGCGCCCGTGGCGAACCTCGAAAAGGCGTCCGACGCGAGGAGCAGGGCCACGCGTTGAGGCGGAGGCGGCGCGAACGACGCCGCAACCTCGTCCCCGAATCGTTTCATGTTCTGCATTGCGAAGGAGACCTGCGATCCGAACAGGAAGACCACCCAGCTCAGGTAGACCCACAGCAGGAAGACGGGAAGCGCGGCCAGCGACCCGTAGAACTGGTAGGAGACCACGATGCTCGTGTTGTACCAGACGTAGAAGGACTTCATGACCTCCCACATGGTCCCGGCCGCGATACCGCCGGCAAGTGCGGCGCCGAATTTCACCTTGGTGTTCGGCATGACCATGTAGAGGACCGTGAAGAGAATCCAGCCGAACACGATTGGCGAAGCAATCAGCATGAACCGTCCGAAACCGGGGATAATCTCGGAGAGCCTGTGATAGAGCGGCTGGCTCTGCACGAACGTGGTCATGGCGATTGAAAGCGCGAGGACAAGGGGCCCCAGGGTCAGGATGGTCCAGTACACGGTGAACCTGCGGACCAGGGTGCGCTGCTTGCGCACGCCCCAGGTCCTGTTGAGCGCCGCCTCCATCGTGGTCATGAGGGGCAGGACGGTGTATACGAGCCCCGCGAACCCGACCACGCCGATTGCCGCCGCGTTTATGTTCCCCACGAAATCGTCGATGTGTGTCATTACCTGCTCGCCCAGGTCCGGGGCGATGTATCCGAGCATGAGGCGCTTTACCTCGCCCGCGGCGCTCGCCATGCCCCCGAACGCCTTGAACAGGGCGAGCATGACCGCGAGAAGGGGTATGATCGCGAACAGGACGCGGAAGGTGAGGGCGGCTGACAGGGTGAAATGCTCGTTGCGCCTCGCCCCCCCGACCGTCATAACGGCGATTCTCAGCACGTATTGCAGGACCCTGTTGCGCCTGCTCTTCGCAGGCGTCATCCACAGGTCGAAGGCGATGTAGTTCCTGGCGCGCCGCGTCCCCTGCCTTGCGCGCGCGACGAGATTCGCGTCCTTGCGGGATTCGTCCTTGGCCATCGCCGGCGAACTCCCAGATCGCCGTCACTCCCCGATAATCTTCACCAGAATCCGTTTCTTCCTCATCCCGTCGAACTCGCCGTAGAAGATCTGCTCCCAGGTCCCGAAGTCGAGCCTGCCCCCGGTTATCGCGACAACGGCCTCCCTGCCCATAATCTGCCTCTTTAAGTGCGCGTCCGCGTTGTCCTCGCCGGTGCGGTTGTGCAGGTAGCCGGATACGGGTTCATGAGGGGCGAGCTTTTCGAGCCACGCGAGGAAATCCCGGTGCAACCCGGACTCGTCGTCGTTGATGAATACCGATGAGGTGATGTGCATGGAATTGACGAGACAGATGCCTTCCTTGACACCCGACTCGCGGACGCATTCCTCAACCTCGGGAGTGACGTTCACGAACCCCGTCCTCCCGGGCAGGTTCATCCAGATTTCCTTGCGATATGCCTTCATGTCGTTTGCGTCTCGACCTTCGACTTTGGACCTCAGACATCGGATCCTGGACATGCATGCAGGCTGAATCCGGCGAAAGCCTATTGCATGCCCCTCGCCGCCTTCATGTCCTCTGTCTTGAAGGAATACGCGCCTTCGCATCCGAAGCAGTCGCGGTACGCCGCAGCCAGGGCCGTGGAAATCAGCGGGTAGGTCACCAGCAGCCCCACGTAGCACGCATATGCGCCCATGCCGGCCAGGAAGCGAATCACGAAGTTCATGAGCAGGAACCACCAGTAGTCCTGCATGACCACGTTCTGGCTGGCCTTCATGGCGTCGATGAGGCCCATCTTCCTGTCGATTATCAGGTGGGGCACGAACATCCAAAGGGGGATGATGAACAGGAGGGGGAGGCCCAGGAACAGCATGGACGGGATGGCGATGAGGAAGATTATGCAGGCGAATCCGAGCGCAGGAAGTATGAGGCCGAATCCCGAGAACATGTCCCCAATCTCGACCCGGCCGCCCCGAATCTGCTTGAGCGCTATGATGTCCGTCCCGAACATAAGGATTCCCGGCACCAGGAACATCCCGAAGCACGTGGAATAGGCGACAATGTAGATGATGAAGTACAGGAGCATCACGAGCACCCAGGACCATAGCTGGTCCTTGATCATGTTGACGCCTTCGGAGATCCAGTCGCCGAGCTTGACCATATTTTCAACTCCTTGCTTTTCCGCTCCGCGGAAAAGAGCATTACCGCCGGAATCAGGGAGCCCGGTTGGATGAATAATTAAAGCATCCCGGAACACCCAAGGGGCACATTGTATCCGGTGCCTCCCGGCAAGGACAAGCCGTCGGTTCAATCGGCATTTTATTTTCACGCGGGAGCGTGAAAAATTGAAATCAACGGCTTTCAAAGCGAGAATCATCCTGTCATTTTGGAGGCTTCGAGATGAAGCCATGCATTTTCCGGGCGCCGGTTTTCTTCATCGCCGCCGCCATTCTTCTCGCCGCCGGCATCCAGCCGGCGTTCGGCTCCGGCGGGCCGGGCAACCTTCTCGTGCTGGTCAACGACGCCTCTCAGGACAGCCTGGACGCGGCGAACTATTACAGGCACGCGAGGAAGATACCGGAAATCTGCTTCTGCCATTTGAACCTGAAGCCGGTCCATGAACTGGACAAGGCCGAGTTCGAGGCGAAGATCCTGAAGCCCATGCTGGAATACATCAAGGCCAACGGCCTCGAGGGCGTGGTGAAATACGTCGTGTTCACAATCGGCCTGCCGTACCGCGTGAAATGGATTGAAAACATCCATACATCCGTCACCACCGTCGCCTCGGCAGCCGCCATGGAAATCGGCGTCATGAGGTCGCAGCCCTATTACGGGTCGGAGAAGCCGTTCGAAGGATTCCCGTCCATGCCGTACCTCTCGATAGCCCTGACCGGGTATTCGGTCGCTGACGTGAAGAGGTGCATCGACCAGGGCGTGGCGTCGGACGGGACCTTTCCCAAGGGCACGGTCTACCTGTTCGACGGAGTCGGTCCCAGGGCCAGGGTCCACGAGGTCTTCGACAGGCAGAGGACGCATGATGAGCTGAACAAGGCCGGAATCAAGGCCGTCCTGAGGCCCGAGCACAGCCTGACGAACGAGAAGGACGTCCTCGGGTACTGGACCGGGGCTGTCAGGGTGAACACGAAGGACATCGGTTTCCTTCCGGGCGCCCTTGCCGACCATCTGACGAGCTTCGGCGGGATACTCTTCGACAACAAGTCGCAGATGTCGATTCTGGACTTCATCCAGGCGGGCGCAACCGGATCCTACGGCACCGTCACCGAGCCCACGAACATCCCCACGAGGCATTCCAAGGCCTTCGTCTTCCTGCGCTACCTGTCGGGCTTGAGCCTCATCGAGAGCTACTGGTCGTCGGTCGAGGATGTTCAGCTCGGCGTGTTCGTGGGCGAGCCGCTGGCCTCGCCGTTCCTGAGGAAGGTGCGCGTGGAGGTGAAGGGACCGGACCCGAAGAAGCCGGTCTCCGGCGAGGTCAAGTTCAGGATAACCGCGAAGCCCGCGGCGGATGACGCGAAGATACGCAGGCTCGAGTGGTGGCTGAACGGCAGGCCGTTCGGGCCGGCAATCAGGCCTTCGCTGCCTCCGACTGCCGCCGTGCTCGCGCTTGCAGGCAGGGAGTTCAGGGCGGATTATGCAGGCGATACGGGCGCGGAGGGCGTGGCGTCGAAGCTTGCCGGGGCGGTCAACGCGGACCCGGAGCTTTCGAAGCCGGAGGGGGTCTCGGCCGAGGCCCGCGGGCCGGTCATCGTCCTCAAGGCAAGGTCCGAGGGGAGCGGCGGGAACAGCATGGAATTCAAGGCAGAAATCCATGCCGAGGGCGACGGGGCCTCCCCCGGCCCGGTTCCTTCGCGCCTCGCCTCCATGCCTCCTTCCGGCCGCCTTGCCGGCGGGCGGGATACCGAGAGGATTTCCGCCCTGCTCAGGTTCGACGTATCCGGCAAGGCCCTTAAGGCCGGCGACTCGATTTCGATTTCAAGCCTGGGGACGGAATGCTCGGACAGCGTAACCGACGCGGACGTCTCTTCCGGCAAGCCGCTCGTCGCGATGCTGGTAAGGCTGCTCAAGAAAATCGAGGATTCCGGGGTCATGAGGAAGCCGCAGGCAGGGGCCCTGAACCAGGAACAGACCGCGGTGCAGGTCGTGCTCATCGCGCTCAAGGAAGCGGAGGAGGGGAACGGCCAGGAGGTCATGATTGGGTTCAAGAAAGCCCAGGGCTCGGATTTGAACCTCTCCGTCTCCGGCAAGGCGGCGCTGGCAGGCGGGGCGACGAGGCGCTATTTCGCATCCGCCAAGGTCGAATTCATGCTCCTTTTCGATCCCCCCGACGGGACCGAAATCGGCTTCGACACTTCTCTGATTCCGGACGGATGGAACAGGCTCAGGCTAGTGGCCGGCGACTCATCGCCCATGGCCGCCGAGGGATTCGCGTTCGCCGACGTGCTGGTGGCGAACACCAAGGCGAAACTCAAGCTCGAGGCCCCGTCCAAGCCGGACCTTTCGAAACCCATGGCTTTCAACGCCAGGTTCTACGGCGATTATCCGGCGGGCGCGAAGCGGATTCTGTTCCTTGCCGACGGGAGAATCCTCGGCGAATTCGACTCGAAGAAGCGCTTCGTCCTGGATCCCGCGAAGCTGCCGCTCGGGTCCGGGAAGCATGAATTCGCTGCAATGGTCGAGCCCAGGAAGGAGGGCTCCCCTCCGGTCAGGAGCGACCCGCTGGTGATCGAGAAGAAAGCTTGATTCCGCCGCAAAAACCCGGATTCAAGCTACCGGCGGAATCGACCTTTATGTTGCATAAAGAATCGTGCCTCGGCGGGCAAATATATATTCCTGGTCGCCCCCTCCTGGTGTTCCTGTCTTCCAGATTGAGCAGACTTGGGCTGTTGCCTTGACATCAATCGGATGTTATAAACCTGACCTTCCGGAAAAGCCCGGTTCCGCGGTTCCGGAGGTCAGGATTATGGAGGAAAGTTGAAGACGACGAAGAAGAACTCATCGAAGATTCATTTCGACAAAGACCTGCTCAAATCCCCGGCGAAAACCGAGGAGGATTTCACGACCAAGGACCCGTGGCGGGTGCTGAGGATTCAGGGGGATTTCGTAGACGGGTTCGACGCGCTGCACAACGTGGGCCCTGCCGTGTCCATGTTCGGATCGGCCAGGCTGTCCCCGGACGACCCGTACTACAAGGCTGCGGTGACGGCCGCCGGGCTGCTTGCGAAGGCGGGGCTCGCGATTATAACCGGCGGAGGCCCGGGCATCATGGAGGCGTCAAACAAGGGCGCGTTCGAGGCCGGCGGCGTGAGCATAGGCTGCAACATCAACCTCCCCCAGGAGCAGAAGGCCAATCCGTACCAGACGAAATCGCTGGATTTCAGGTACTTCTTCGTGAGGAAGATCATGTTCGTGAAGTACTCGGTGGCGTTCATGATCTTCCCCGGCGGCTACGGCACGCTGGACGAGCTCTTCGAGGCGCTCACTCTCGACCAGACGGACAAGATAGAGCATTTCCCCATCGTCATGATAGGATCGGAATACTGGAACCCGCTCGTGGACTGGCTCAGGAACACCGTTCTGGCGAAGGGATGCCTTGCGAAGAAGGACCTCGACCTTTTCTATCTCACCGATTCCCCGGAAGAGGGCGCCAACTACATTATCAGCAACTGCAAGAAGCACGGATATCTGCCCGCGCAGCAGGGGTAGGGGTTTCGCGTATTCCACACGAAGCGATGGGACTCGCGCTTCGTGTGGAATAAAGACCCATCACCTCACCCTCTCCCCCGAATTCCGGGGGAGAGGGTAAGGGTGAGGGGGAACATCCGGGTATTCCAGACGCAAGTGTGCAGCTGCCGGTGAGAAGCCCGGCGCCTACTTTATAAACTAAGGCGATGGGTTGCACCTTAGTCGTTCCTGACTCATGGATGAATCAGGAGTTGAGGAACCGGGTTCAGGTACTTCCCACTTTGTTTTACTCGGCCTTATGATACCTGCGTCAATCTGGAAGGAGGTCGACCAGAAACTTGAAAAAGCAAAAAGGATTTCAATTATAATACCCCGCGTACGCCATATTAGATGGCGTTTGAACAAACAAGTACTGACCCGCTCCCAGGCTTTCCTGGGAAATATAGACGTTCCAATCCGGTGGAGTGCAACCCGCCTCTTCGCCATGCTTTTCAAGGCGAAGCAACGCCCGTAGAAGCTCTTTCGTATTCTTCAAAGCAGAGCTCCGCCCTGGCAATTTGCCCTGGCAAAGGCGGGCAGGGCCCCGTCGCTTCGCCCCTAGATGAGTCGCGTAGGGGCACGGCGCGCCGTGCCCCTACCGGAGAAGAGTCGCTCGGTCAAGCCGAAGGCCGGGGAGACCACGAACTGCTTCTGAATTCCGATGGAAACCGGCAGACGCGAACTGCTGTACAGCTACCGGAGAAGAGACGCTTGGTCAAGCCGAAGGCGGCGCGGCGGGAGCCGCGCTCTCTTGCGCGAAACAGGTGAAAGACCCCGATGGAAGCCGGGAGACGCGAACTGCAGCCGATCCGCCGGAGAAGAGACGATTGATTGAGCGGAAGGCTTGGGGAGACCGTGAACTGCCTTCTGAATTCCGATGGAAGCCGGGAGACGCGAACTGCAGCCGATCCGCCGGAGAAGAGACGATTGATTGAGCGGAACGCTCATGCCGGAGGGGAGAATCGAACTCCCACAGCCTTGACGGCCACAGGATTTTGAGTCCTTCCTGAGCCGTTTTTAGCCACAGGATTTATCGTTGCTATAAGTCCTTTGGCAAGCCGCAAAAGGCACTTTCCCGCCGCTAATATCGCTTACTTTACCAAGATATCTCTTGACACAACAAGGCACGTTGAAGTATATTGAGGTAGAAAAGATAGCAACGAAATAGCAACGGTCCTGTTTTTCGGAGGATGCGATGAGCAGGAAAACGGCAAGAGAACGGGCGCCCAAAAAGGGTTATCATCGGCGCGGAAACCGTTTTTGCGTTCACATGATGATGGCTGACGGTCGGAGGCGCTGGATCTCCTGTGCTGACGAAGAATCGGCCCGGCGAATCCGCAACGCCTGGGCGGCCGAGAATGACCGCCTGCGCCAAGTCACGGCCGGCGTTGATGCCGAAGCCGTCCCTGCCGGCGAGGAAAAATTCTCTGACGTGCTGCCCGCTTTCGAGGCGACTATCTCTGCTAAAAGCCCCTACTACGTTTCCAAGGAAATGAGCGTTGCGCGCGCATTCGCTGATTTTTGCGAGGCCCGGCGCCTTGTGCGGCCGAAGGCCGTGCGTGCCGTCGTGCTGGACGATTGGGCGCGGGAGCGCGCGGGGGCGTGTTCACCGGCGACGGTGCGGAGTCAAGTCCGCGCCTTGAGCGTATTCTATTCTTTCCTAAAAGACCGCGGTTTGATTGTCGATGACCATTCGAAGGCGAAGGCTTTTCGGAAGCTGGTTTCGGACCTGACCCGGCAGCATGACCCGAAAAATCTGATTGGTAAAAAGCTATTGACGCAAGGCGAGGTTGATTTGATGTTCTCCAAGCTGCGGCGCCCCTGGTCCGCGATTGCCGCGCTGGGCATTGACTGCGGGTTGCGGAGCGCCGAGCTTAGATTCCTGACCGCGGGCGACCTTGACTTCATTGCGGGGCGCGTTTACGTTCGCGCAAAGACAATCGAGGGGAAGGAATTTACCCCAAAAGCGCGGCGCCCCCGAAGCGTGGGGCTGACGGCGAAGACTGTGGAATTGTTGCGCGTCGAGGCTGCGGGAAAACGGCCCGGCGACCTGCTTTTCCCGAACGCCGAGGGGAAGCTGCGGGAGCGTTCACGGTTTTCGAAAGACCTTGCGGAAGCCCTGCGCGACGTGGGCGTGAATCATTGTGGGCATGACCTGAGACATTCTTTTGTGAGCCGCGCCCTGTCTGCCGGCGTGCCCCTTCACGTTGTCCAGGCAGCCGCAGGGCATGCGAACCTTGAAGTCACGGCACAATATGCCCATGCGCTTGACGAACAGATTGGCGAGGCTGCCGAGGCTTTAAGCGCCTATCGTGGACCTGTGACAAAGGCCGAGCGGGCAGCCGCGAAATCCCGAAAGCCCCGTATAGTCCGCGGACGCAATATTGAAGGGCAGGGGGCATGAAGTTAAACGCCGAACAACAAGAAGCGTTTGAGAATCTCTACCGTCTTTTTGACAAGCGATTGCGGCGCCTTGCCAAGTCGATAATCAGAGGGCTGGACGCCGACGCCGCAGCCGCTATTGCAACCGAAACCTGGGAACGTGCGGCGAGGACGCCCGCGCGCCTGGCTGAACTTTCCGCCCCGGGCAGAGCCGATGACGCGCGCAAATATCTTTTCGAAATTACGCGGAATTTGTGCTTTAAACGATTGAAGGCAACCAAGCGCGATGGAGCTCCCCTGTCCGCGGAAACGAAGGCCGCCGTTGAGGGGGCGCCCGCGCTATCCGACGAAGCCCTGCGCCGCCTGCGGCCCAGGGACCGCGCAACAATGCAGGCCGCCCTTCAAGCGAATCCCGACGAGCTACCCGGCGGGGCGGACCTGCTGCGGCGTCTTGTTGCGATAGACGCTATTCCCGGGGGGGGGAAGCGGACCCGCAGGAAGTTGGAGAAAACGCCCCTGCAAGTCTTCATGTGGTCCATGCGGCAGGCAACGCCGGAATTCGCCGAAGGAGCGATGCCCCTTGGCGGTTCGGGAATTCTAGCCCGAAATCAGCGGCGAGGGCCGAAGGCGAAATCCCCCGGCTTTGATTTCAAGAGTAACCCCAAGTCCGCTCTTGCCGCCCTGCGTCGGGCCGAATGGATTTTCGAGGGTGAAAACACGAATCCCGCTTTTTGGAGCGCGGTTTACATCCACGCCGTTGCGTTCCTGCTGGGGCCGGAAGTCGCCGCCCGAATCCGGCGCGCCCTGTATGGCGCCCTAGAGCGCGGGGGTATGTCACGCGCCGAGGTCGCCTGCGTTTTCAACGTAAGCAAGGCTGCGATATCCCGTGCGTTTAGTCCTGCCCCGCCTGCGGCCGGAGGCAAGCCTCACGCTGACGCCGACGCCGCCCACGACGCCATACGCGTCGCCGCCGAGTGCTTGCCCGTGATTCTCCGCGCTGGAATTCACCTGGCCTTGTCTTATGTAAAATAAATAGCAACGCGTTCTAAACCCCGCCGCCGTCCCGAAACCCGCATAATTTCACACTTTGCTGGCGCATAACTTTTTTTCCGAAATGAGCATTTTCCCCTCTCGCGAAAGGATTGTGCTCTTTGGGGAACGAGATGTTTTGGAGAGGTTCTTTATGAAACGTGAGTCGGGTTCCGACAAATACCTGAGTCTGGAAGCAGGCGGCGAAAGATACGACGTCCACAAGCGAACTTTCGCACGTTGGCTTAAACAATTCAACATTCCGGTCCTGAAACCTTCGCGGCGGACTGTTCGCGTGCGCGAGTCTGATCTCGAGAAATATTTGGACACGCGGGTTAAGTAAATAACCCGGCCCTGGCCGGCCGTGTTTTGCACGAAAAAAGGTGCGGCAATGGTTGAAACTGATAGCAAACCTGAAATCCTGCCCGTGGATCCCGCGGGCGTTCCCGACGAAATAAAGGCTCTATGCCGTTTCGTGTGCTGGCGACTAGAGCAGCGGGACGGCAAGTGGACAAAGCCCCCCTGCCGAATCGACGGCGCCCCCGCGAGCGTGACTAATCCCGGCGATTGGGCGACATGGGATGACGCGCTTGAAACCTATTCGAACGGCAGAGACTTCTCGGGCGTCGGCCTTGTGTTGACCGGCGACGGATACGGGGGGATCGATCTAGACCGTTGCGTTGACGCGAACGGAAACCCGGAACCGTGGGCCGCGAAAATCATCGAGCGCGTGAAATCATACACAGAGATTTCGCCTTCCGGCCGCGGAATCAGAATCTTGTTCAAGGGCAAGCTGCCTCCCGGCCCCCGCCGCAAGGGGCGATTCGAAATGTACGATTCCGGGCGTTACCTGACCCTGACCGGCCGACGGCTGCCCGACGCCCCCGCTACAATCGAAGACCATTCGATGGAAGTTGCAGAGTTGCACGCCGAGATTTTCACACAGGCGAAGCCTGCGGCCCTTGCCCCGCGCGCGCCTGCCCTTCCCGTGAATCTCGATGCCCGGTTACAAAAGGCGAGGACCGCTGCGAACGGCGCGAAATTCCGCGAGCTTGAATCGGGGGGGCTTGCAGGCTATCCGAGCGCGTCGGAAGGCGACCTGGCTTTTTGTGGTGCCCTGGCATTTTGGCTGGACAGCGACGCGGCCGTAATCGACGCCGCCTTTCGGGCGAGCGGCCGTATGCGCTTGAAGTGGGACGAACGACACGGGGGCGCGACCTACGGCGCAAGGACAATCGAAAAGGCGCTGAGCGGTGACCGTTCGATCTATGACCCGGCGTATAAGGCGAAGACCGACACGAGGGCGCCCAGGGCGCCCCTAGCGATTGAAACCCCCGCGTCACTGGCCGCAATGCACGTTACGGAAATCGGGTATCAAATCGAGCGTATTTTGCCGTCCAGTGACGTTGCCGTCCTGGCCGGCCCGGGCTGTTCAAATAAAACATGGCTTGCCCTGGAAATCATGCGCGCTCACGCGACAGGCGGGAAGCTGCTAGATACGTTCGAAGTCAAGCACCCTGGACCCGCCGCAATGTTTGACAAGGAGTCCGGCGCTGCCCGGCTTGCCCTGCGCGCCGGCAAGTTGGGAATCCCCGAAGGGCTGCCTTTGTACTTTGTCACGAAGGAAAAGCTTTCGGGCCGTTATTTCGGTCCTGCCTTCAACGCAGAAATCCTGTATCTGTTTGATACGTTGGAGCCGCGGCCGACGTTCATTTGCTTCGATAGCTGGACGCGTTTCTCGCAGGCGCGCGAAAACGATTCGGCCGAAGTTGCAGCCGTTTATGACGGGCTATCGGACTTGGCATTCCGGGCCGGCGCGGCAATCCTTGTACTCGATCATGCGCGTAAAAGCAGCCCGCAGGACCGTAGCGAAAATCGTGACAGGCTGCGCGGCAGTGTTGACAAATACAACGCGGTAAGCGCGTGTTTCTGGATTGAACGCCGCGGCGAGGTTCTAACCCTGTCGGAAGAAAAACCGCGCGACTTCCCCGTCCTGTCCGGCCCCTTGGGGCTGCGTTTCGGACCGGCCGAGGATAACCCGGCCCGGCTCTGCTTCACCCTGACGACAGCCCCCGAAAAGCCCCTCACCAAGATTGAAACGGCGAAGGCCCGAATCATGGAATCCATATGCGTCGCCGCCGAGGGCGTGGAGCAGGCCCGGCTTTTCGAGTCTCTGGCCAATGTAGCGGGGAAGCGGACCCTACAGGACGCAATAGGGGAACTAAAGTCGAGCAAACTGATTAAAGTCGGCAAAAACCCGGGGGGGCGCGGGAATAGTCCGGTTATCACAAGATGCAACAATGCAATCGCTTGCGATTAAACTAGGAAACTATGCAAACCGTCCTTTTCCACTTTGCATAGTTTATTGCCGGATAAAAGGACTAGCCCAAGGGGGCGAACATAGTGAAGCCCCTGGGCTTAGTCCTGGTTTGCACGCAGAAACTATGCAGAGTCGGCAATTACTATATAACCGCATAGTTTATTGCTGCATAGTTTCCGACCTGAAAAGCTCCGCGCCTGCGAGGGCCGCGGCCTTGCCGGCCCCATACGCCGCACCGTGGGGGGCCGGCTTCTACAATCTTGCGCAGCAAGAAGCTCTGCTTGCGTTTTTCGTCCTGCCCCTGGCCTTGTCGGCCGGGGGCTTTTTTATTCATTCCTGAGGGCTGTCTGATGAAACGACGTAACCCCTTGCAGCGCCAAAGGTACTGTCCGAGGGTGGTAACCACGTGGCCGCGACATGAGGCCGGTTATTGCATGTTTCCGGAGATCAAAATTGTCCAACGCAAAGAGGTCTAGCGTGAACATGACGATTTCAAGTCGAGAACTAGCCCTGACCCTTGGAGTCCCTTCGAAGGCAGTTGGAACTTTGGTCAAGGAAGGCCGGCTGCCGCAAGGAAGCATTCGGGGGCAGCATTCAGTCGGGTTGCTGCTGGCTTTCCTATGGGGGCGACTATCCGCGGCCGGCGCTGATGGCCGTGAAAGCCTTGCCCAGTGGCGCGCAAATCGGGCTGCGCTGAGCGGGCTAGATCTTGAGGAGCGTCGTGGCGAGCTGATTTCCTACGAGGCCGCACGGCGCGTCTTATACCGGCAAATTGCGGAAGCTCAAATGCTACTTCGAAACCTACCCGAGAGTTTGGCGGCAGGGCTGCCATCGGATATACAAGCTCATTTTGTTGAAACCGCAGAACGCGAGGTTCACCGAGTGATCAGGGCGCTTGCCGAGGCTGAATCGCCTTTGCCGGCGCTTGACGTGGGCGCGCCCTTCACGAAGGAGCTGACCGCAATGTGTGATCGTTATCTGAAAGTTGGAGGTTCTGATGACAAAACTATTAAAGACCGTCCGCAGATTTTGGAACCCGGACCTGACGCCGAATCAGATTCAGGCCGAGATTGACGGCGAGAATCAGCGCGAGTGCGAAGTCTTGCAAGCGAGCCTGTGTAAAGCCCTGGCCGCCGAGCGCGCTGCGTGTCGGGATTTGAAATCACAACGAATCAAAACTAAGCGGCGATTGAACCGCTTCTCACACTAACTTTTGGAAGGGCGTTTCTATGTTAAGCGAATCGGAATTGAAACTGTCCAAGATTGTAGCGGGGATTTTCCAAGGGGCATCGGACGATCTGCTCCGCGAAATCCGGGCGCAACTTGCTGGCGAGGATCTCGTTCGCGCACAGCGCCAAGCCGGTGCGAAGCCCGCCTGCGACTTGTCTGCGGCCGAGTCGGGCGAAAACCTGTGCCGCCTTCAAGCGCCCCCAGGGGCGGCCCTGCCGTCGGCCCTGGGCGAAATCACGCGCGAGTTGAATGAAGGGGGGAAGAAATCATGAACCTTGAACAACTAAAAACCATGTACGCCGAGGAAATCGCGCGCTTGGAACGCGCGAGGTCTGAGGTTGCGGGGGCCGAGTCCGCAGGGAAGGCCGCGGCCGCTTGCGGCGACATAGCCAAATCGTCGGAAGCCATGAGCAGGAAGGCCGGGGCCGAAGCCGTTGCCGCTGTGATTCAAGGCAAACTTGCCGAGCTTGCGGCAGCCTTCCCGAATGCACAGCGCATAGCCGAGGCCGAGCTTGCCGAAGCCCTGGCCCTGGCCGAAAGTGAACACGCTGTGGCATTGGCCGCTGCGACGGAATCGGCCCGCGTTTCGCTTTGGCGCGCCTGGAAGTGTTACGGCGAGCCGCGCGATTTCTTGGCCCTGCTGCGAGCCGTCGGGTTGAACGAAATCGTCACGGGCGTGCGGAACGAAAAGATTTCCATGTCTGAAAGCAACGCGGGCGAGGGGCTGCGGTCCGCGGCCCTGGCAATCGAAGCCCTGAAAGCCGAGGCCGAGGAAATGCTGTCCCTGCGGGCGGAAAGCTACTTGGGGCTTCCGGCGAAGCCCCGGCCGCCTTCCCTGGCGTCCAAGACATTTATCCGTTATTGAAAGGGATTTGTCGTGAACCTGCGAGAATTTCAAAACCAAAAGGCGGCCGAGATATCTAATCTGAAAAGCGGGCAGCGCTGCCTTGCCGAGCGCGTTCAACCGACAGAGGAAGCCGCTTATGCCGCCGCTGCGAAGCACATCAAAGCGGCGCTAGTATGCCTGGGCGTCCGAAATTTAATCGGTTGGCGCAAGGCGCTTGAAGCAATCCCCGATGCGGATCTCGAGCGCGCCCCAGGAATCGCCACCGAAAAGGACAAGGTTGCAGGCGAACGCCTTCGAATCCTGCGCGAAAAGCAAGCGGAACTTGCCGCGTGCGTCCGCGGGGTCGAACTGAGGGAACCGCCGCCCGAACTGGACGGCCCCGCGCCTGCCGATTCGAAGGACTAGCACGATCTCGACACCGGGGCGGGGGCTTCCCGCCCCCTGGGGGGGCCGCGGCGCCGGGCTTCGAGGACCGCGAGGCCGAGAACGAGGACTAGGCGGATTAAACTTCGCGCGCCCTGGGGGGCGCGTAAAATCATGTTTTCGGATAATATCTTTTTTATAGAAAATCAGGAAAAGATATTGACTAGATTATCTTTCTAGCATATAAAGATATTACTATATTCCCCAGTGTTCTTTCGAGGACGCTGGGAACTATCCACCCCGTCGTTCTATGAGGACGGCGGGAATTTGAAGAACACCTGGAGGAGCATCACCTCCAGGTTTTTTTTTGGAGATGGATTAGATGGATAAAGTTGCTATCTTCATTGATGGTGCATACTTAGACAAAACTCTTGATGCGCTTTCTACCCCAAGATTGAAAGTTGATTGTGGAAAGCTATCTGCAAAGTTATCAGGGGGGAAGGAAATTCTGAGAACTTATTACTATGACTGCCCCCCCCATCAATCCAAAATACCGACAGATGAAGAAAAAAGGCTGACGGCGAAGAAAAACAGTTTCTTCAATGCATTGTCTAACTTGTCTCGTTTTCAGGTTAGGCAAGGCAAATTGGCAAAACGTATTGACGCTGACGGACGGCCGATCTTCCAGCAGAAAAGAGTTGATATTCTCATGGCTGTTGACATGGTTCTTTTATCAGCAACGAGACAAATAGAACGGGCAGTCCTACTAACTGGTGATAGCGACCTTGTCCCGGCAATCGAGGTTGTAAAAGCAAGTGGTGTTCTTGTTCTTCTAGCGCATGGTCCAAGAGGAGGGGATGCAAACACGGTGCATCGGGAGCTTTGGCAGGTCTGTGACGAAAGACAGGAGTTGGACGCGAACTTTTTTAAAGAATGTCGGTTGTTGTAAGCTCTACGCGATGCCTGCGGACCCCCCGGACCTTCGAACGCCCGGCCCTGCCGCCGAGGCAGAACGCCGCGAGTGACCCTCCCCGCCCTAAAGGGCGGGGCTTCGCCAGCCCTCGCTTAAAAAAGC
>DYIT01000103.1 GCA_020723505.1 Candidatus Kuenenia stuttgartensis | reverse complement strand
GAGTTCAACACGGCCATTTGTCGCGGCTTCGCGCGACAAAAAGCCTTAATTCGTTGGGGCCCAGGGGCGTTAGGCGGAGCCGCCGCTGGACCCAAACCGCGACCTAGCGCGGGTATTATGTAGCCCGTGCGCGAGTCTCGACGGAAGGCGTGAGATCGTGACAGGCGATATCGCGCAAGTTTCGTGAGAATCCTGAACGTCAATGCCCAGCACCATGAAGTCCCTTTGATTACGTCATGCGATAATGATCGGCACTAGACGAGCCGTACCTTCGAAGGTGCATTCACCAAGGAACCATGGGCCAGAGGGCGTTGCCTCGCCATAGTAGTACTTACGACCATCATGCTCCAGGTATACTCCTGGGACCTCATGAGGCACTGCCAGGCCCACCGCCCCATGCAAATAGCCCTCGCCATGCAGCACCACAAGGATCACATCATATCCTAGGCAGCGGAGAACAGCCGCCGCCAACACGGCGTGATCCTCGCAATCCCCGCGACGTTCCCATAGAGTCTCGATCGGGAAATTCGTGTACTGTGGGACGCTATGTGTCTCTTCGTCGAATGCATAGGGAAAGTTGTTGTTATCCGAGCAAAAGCCGAGGACGAAGTTGGCTGTCTGTAGGTATGTAAGTTCCTTCTCAGTTGCCAAGGAACCGATCCGGGCGGCACATGCCTTCACCTCGTCAATCGTACCTCGAAGCACAAACTGAGCAAGGCCCTCAAGGCCCTGCGTCTCATCGTACCGCTCAAGCAACTTCGCCGCCTCGTATGCCGCCCGACGCAACCGCAGCGAGAAGTTCGCGCTCTCAAGGCACGAAGCGCTCCGGGGCTCGCGGAGATAACTCCAGGCGTACATCCGCTCCTCTGAATCACCTGAAGATGGCTCGGGAAACTCGATAGGAGGGAGCGGAAAGGGCTTAGGGCCCGGAGGCCAGGCCCGCCGAAGCATGGGGACATCGAACACAACCCCGAGGAGCGTCATCGCCGCAAATCCCGGGGCGTAGGGCGGCAGCGCCGGACCGCTTACGCCAGCGACTACCATGAGCATCACGCCCAGGAACGCTAGGATCGGCATGACTCTCTCCGAGCGACCTGCTCCCAAATCTGCCAAGTGCTGCTGGAGGATCCATCGCCTAGCACCCTCCCCACAGGTCAGCATGCGCATTACGAAATACACCAGCAAGCAGACGGAGACTTGAATCCCCGTCATACCAACCAGGACCGGAAGGCCAAGAAACCAGGCAGGGCTCCCCTCTACCAGCCAGGCGGCCCATGAAATAAGGCCAGCGAGGATCCCTAGGAAGGCCCCGAGGAGCATCATGCGCCACCCGCCTCCTGCGCCTGGCTGCTGTTCCCGGCGACCACCGTGATCCGCGTTAACACGTAGCACCAGTCTCCGGCAGATTCGAGTCGGCTTCGGTACTCCTCTCGTGGAGGCCAGTGGAGCAGCCGCGCCGGCGCGAAGAACGCGAACTCGTGGTGTCCTCCCTCCAGGACGATGGTCCTTAGGTCCGCATCCAAAGACTGGAGCAGCCCTTGGAAGTCGGGAATGTGCCTGCCTCCGAAGGCCGCCCGAAAGAGCGCTTCCTCTGGCTCTTCATTCTTCGCACCATAGAGGTGCCACAGCCGCAAGTTCCGCGCCTGGCGCCGCAGAGCCTTCTCCAGTTCAGCTCGTACCTCCTCCGCCAGCTTCGGGTTCTCGTCGTGAAGAGTTGCCCGATCGAAAACCCGACGGACTGCCTTCGCGACCGGTTCGGTGAGCAACTCATCTGCTCCCAGCCTCGGCACGGGATACCGCGCCTCCCATAGAAAGTCGAACCGGTCCATCGGGAGCTCCCGCCTCCACGACGAAGCCGTGGGCGCAGCCCCGGGATCCAATTCCTCGGACCTCTCCATGCGGAAAGCCTCGGCCTCCAAGCAGATCGTTTCCAACCGGCGGCGCCAGGATGACAGCCTCTCCGAGATCTGATCCGAGGCCCTCGAAAAACCCTCGCGGATCGAATAAGCGAGGATGATGCCGATCTTAGCGGCAAGTTCGGCTGCCGCCAGGTCAAAGGCCGAGCGCACTCTGCGATGAGCAATCGCCTCTATACTCCCAGCCCACAGCAGCGCAAGTGCGCCGATGCTGCAAGCAAGAGCCATCCACAAAAGACTTCCTTGGCGAAGCCCAGCCAGCGCAAGTGGCGATACGCCCACTAAGATCAATACCATTCTCATCCAAACAGTAACCCTGTCAGGCAAACGTCCTATTGCCGCCCTCAACCGCTCGAGCCTATCGGTTAGCCTAGTCTCGCGGCAATCCACCATCTCCATGCCGAGCGCTTCGGCCACTCGCGGCCTGAGGCCATCGATCGCCTCCACCGCCGACCTGAGGCTCAGCTCCCGAACCGATGCCATCTGCACGAGCTTGCGCTGCTCCTCTATGGCCTGATCTATGAACCGATCGGCGCTGCGCAGGATTCTCCGGTGCCAGTCCGAGGCCCGCCCACCCTGGAGGATGAGGTCCAAATCCAGAAGGTACTCCTCCCAGTGCACCATCGGCAGCCTGGGCCGCCTAGGCCGTCTGCCCCCCACGCCCTCTGGAAGGGAGGGCTCGACCTGCAAATAGAGGCCCCGACCGTGAAGCACCGAGATGGGCCCCGCCTCAACCGATTCCCCGCCCGGCCTGCTCGCCGATTCCGTGACCTCGAATCTGCCGGCGGCCTCCTCCCGAATCAAGTCCACCAGTTCATGAGCGTCGGGACCCGGCAACTCCTCGCCGGAGCCTACACCAAGGACCCACTGCTGAATGGCGACCGGAGCTACTACCCGCGCCACGCATCTCGCCAGCAGACCCCTATCAAGCGCCAGGCCATGGAACCACAACACCACCCCGGCCCATGGCGCCGCCATGTCAACGAGCCTACGCTTGCCTCTCTCCTGCACCCGGTCAAGCGGAGATCGACACTGCTGATCAATCACCAGGGCCGCCACAGCCATCGGATGAATCGCCTCCGGCGCATCGAGAAACGCCAGAGTCACCTGCCCGCAACTCGCCTGGAATGATCCCAACCGGCTCCTCACCTCGCCCGAGACGCGTCGGCCGAGTTCCGCAGGCGGCAGTCTCCAGCACAGGATGAGTGTTCGGGACACGAGATCCGCGCACCTCTCAACTAGCCCCGCCAATGCCCTCCAACCCCTTTCCTCCCCGTCGGCCCCGGTAACCACCACCAGCTCCGGTGCCTTGCTTCCCCTCTCGGTCTCGTCGAATCTCATCACAGGCTCGCGAAGCAGCCCGAGGCATACCTTGGCCGCTGACTCGACCTCTCCGCGCACCTTCAGGCTCGCAGGATCGCTCACCCGCCTCACCACCAGGAATTCGCTCCGCATTTCCTCAGGGCGTAACTCCTCGATCTGCTTCTCGATCTCCTCCCCAAAGCCCTCCCTGCCGCCGCGCTGGCCCTCAGCGACAATCACGACCACTGCTGGCCAAACCTCCCGAGCCCCATTCATATCGATCTCACGTCCCCTCACATTATCGGCGTCGCTAGCCCTTTCGGAGCTGCTTCGCCTCCTCGTACAGGAGCTTTGCCTCACGCTCCAGCATCTCCCGCAGCTCGTCCCCAGGATTCACTGCCAGCAACATGCTCTCTGCGTACTTCTCGATGCAGTCCGCGACAGGAATCGTACCCGCCTCTTGCTGGACGAGGTCGTAGATCTCCCGTAGTCGGTAGATAGCATTCTGATCCCTGACAAGCTCCTTGCATGCAACCTCTCGACCCTGCCCCAGCTTGTTGCGCGGATCCGCCTTCCCACCGCCATAGTGCAGAGCGCCACTCTCAACTGGCCTGGTAAGGACTCCGAGCTCCTGGCGCAGCGCGCCCTTCTCCGTTGCGACTCCATTCCACTGTGAAATGAGCGGCGCATCGAAGCGGATCCTTCCATCGGACTCTTCGCGGCGCTGCAGGTTGTAGTAATACCATTGACCCCGCTTAGCGATCCAGCCGAAGGCCATTCCCAGGGCAAATGCCAGGTTCGAGAGATGATCCAAGTCCGGCTCCAAGTCCGGTAGGCTGCGAGCGATCGCGGCGGGGAAGGCGTGCAAGGATAGTCCCTTTGCGGCGTCCTTCAGGGAATCGTACTTGGCCTTGTGCTCCCTCCAGTCTGGGAGGTAGTGCGGCCGGGCCCCGTGCGAGCGCCGCGTGATGTAGATCTTGCGCGGATCCTCAATCTGAACCATGGAAATCGCACCCAGGACATAGCCAGGGATGCTCATGGCCTGTCGAAGTCCGTCAATCACTTCCCTAAGCCGCCGCCAGCGAGAAGTGTTCTCGCCCATTGGAACCCCAACTACCACGGACTCCGGAAGAGCCTGAGCTGCTGCGGATTCGGCCCGCCATAAAGGCCGGCAGGCCTTCAGCGCCTCGCTGATGATGGTCCTGGCCCGGCCCGCCGCCCTCTTATCCTCGAGCTGGCGACAGAGCTCCTCAGCCGCGTTCATACGCGCAAGAACGCCGATGTAGTGTCGCTTGCAGGCGTCGACCAGCTGACCCGGAAACTCCCGATTCTCGTAGGCTGCCATGTGCTCGCCCCCGCCCAGGGCTGCTACGATGTCCTTGATCAGCTCCGGCCCCGGCATGTTCTCACCGCACAGCCTCTGCGTCTCCTCCGGTGAAAGCAGGCTGATCTCCACCCCGCTGTCCGCAAAGACCTCTCTCGTCGCGCTGATCGCCTGACCCTCCCGGTCCTCCGCAACCCGGTATGCCTTGCACAGAGATTCCTCTATAGCAAGCAGCCGGTCGGACCATGCAGCGAGGCTCTTGTCCAGGGAGGCGATAACCGCCTGAGCCCCGCGCATAGCACCCGCATCGAAATCGCAGGTCATCGCATGTTCCACGTACGCCGCCGTGCGCTGTTGCGCCCTCTCGTCTGTGCCAAGTGAACCGAAGAATCCCCGCATGGGCTCTGCAGCGCTCTCGGCCTGCTCATGCGATACGGCTGCCTCATCTCGCGCCTGCTTCGCACTTTCATCCAACTCAGCGCGCATCGTGCTTAGGACCGCCTGAAGCGAGCCGCAGAACACCCTGGTGAAGCGAATTCCTTTGGTCGCGAGGAAGGCGCGCAAGTCGCTCTCGAGCTTGCCCATGCTTTGCTCCCCCAGCGCTTGCGCCTCCTCCCGCAGCCTGCTTCGCAAGGGATCCAACTCGCTCTCCTGCCATCGCCGCCTCAGGTCCTCGAAAGCGCGCATGAAGGATTTATCGCTGTTGTGCTGGCGCTTGTTCCGATGCAGGGTGAATAGGCGATCGACTCGCCCGATGATGTTCGGTCCGATTCGCTCGTTAAGCTCTGCGATGATCAGGTGGCTTGAAGCGTCGGATCTGTCGTCGATACGAGCCTCAACAAGCCATCGCCCAACCGCCTCATTGACCTCGTCCCGTCTCGCCTCGGCCCCTAGCACGGACTCGCCTAAGAAGTGTCGCGTCGCGCGGAATGTGCCGTACTCCACGAGCCGCCTGCCGGGAATCGCGACAGCCGTCGCCCCAATAGTGCTATAATAGCGTGGCAGCCCAGTCTCCCTGTCCGGATTCGCGAGGTCAATGGCCGCCTGATTGGCCAGATCGGATCGCAGACGCTGTCCAATCGGCAGTCCGACCTCGCTGAAAATGGCCATGGCCATCGCGTCGTAAATGCGCTCTGGCGATTGCAAGTCCGCGCCCCGCGCATCGCGACGTTCCACGATGTAACAGCGAGAAAAAAGAACCTCAGGCGATGGAATGGCCTGATGGGCGCCCACGTAGTGGAATTCCCACTTTTCGCTCCTCGCCAGTCCCTGCTGAAAATACTCGATCTCCCTCAGCGTTGCGTAGGCGTTGGCCTCGACGCGCTGGCGCTGATCCTGCGTCAGTTTGCTGAAGTATACACTGGGCATTGTTAGGTAGCAGCGGATGCTGACCTCGTCCCCAAGCTGATGACGGAGCGCGGCAATCGTATCGATCAGCATGCTCGATCCCGTGCCGCCACACAGCGACCCCACCAGGAAGACAGGCAGCTTCGCTTCCTGCACTTGGTGGGCTGGGAGACCTTTCAACTGGGCCGTGAGAGGACCCCATAGACCCAATACCGCCTGCGTGGCCGCATCCACCCGTTCGGCGAAGGTCTGGTAATTGGCCGCGAAACGCAAGGCCCCGATGGGACGAATCTGCCCGCAACCCTCATCTTCGCCCAGGTGCTCCAGCTGGCCACGAACTGCACGGAGGACGGAGTCGTCCATCAGGTCGGTGCGCCGAGCCGTGGCCTCATGCATCTGCGGGTTCTTGACCACCAAGAGCATGCGATTATGCGCCAAGTGGCAGTATTCTGAGTCGTCAAATCCCGGCAGACCGGTTGTCCCCTTCAGCGAACTCGAGTCGGTGTCGATCACGATCATCCGGAAAAGGTGCTCGATCCGCTGCCAGCGCAGGTGGTTCTTGACGCGCCGTAGGACCTCCGCACCGGTCCCACCCAGCCCCACCAAGATGGCGGCGCCAAGACCCCGCAGCTGCTCGCTCATCTGCTCCCGAGGCGGCTCGAGGGAAAGGCTCAGCTCTTGAAGCGGATCGGGCATCGAGGATTCGGGCATGGAAGCTCCAGTGACTTATCAAGAATTCTCCGTCTCGAAGAAACGGAATTCGTGGTTCTGGACTCGAGCCGCGAACGATCCCCGTTCCGCGCTCTTGAGAATAATGGGGCGCGAGGCGACGTCCTTGGGCACCAGCTCGTATCCCTCCTGTGCCCGGCGCAGGATACACTCCTTTGCGTCGTTCCCGAGGAACGGACTCAGCGCCGAGAGGGGCACGACGAGTTCCTCCTTCTTCGCCTCCTTCGTCACCTGGCCGACGATGTGCCACCGGTTCTCGTGCCGGATCTCGAGCCGACCTGAGAGGTACGCCAGCCGCTGCTCCCTTACGACTGCGGAGATCCACCTCAGCAATGCTATGATTGCGGCAATCATGGCGATGGCGCCAAGCAGCAGCCATAGGCGATTTCTCTCGAACCAATTGGGAGGCGCGGGAACGACTACTGCCTGCTCGGCCACGGAGGCCGGAAATCCCTCCGTGCTGTGCGCCGTGAGGCGCACCAGGAAGGAACCGGGCCGTTCGTACCGGTGCCGCATGTCGCGAAGGTCCGGGATGTCCTGAGGTGCGGATCCGTCGCCGAAGTCCCACACGAAACGCGAGATGCCGCCGGAGCTCCGGTTGCGGAATGTCATCTCCGCCGGAGCCTCTTCAGGCGCTGCGAATTCGAAAGACGCCAGCGGTGCAGAAAGATGCTCAGATACGACTACGGTTTCCTGGTGGGCGTCGCGGCCTCCGGGGCCCTCCACTTCGAGTGTCACTGTGTAGTCGCCACGCTGCGTGTACGCATGGCGAGCGACACCGCCAGCGGCCGCCTCAACACCCGTGCGGGTCTGCGACGACCCGTCCCCGAAGCTCCAGTGCACCGTGTGCATTGGCCCGGTGCTCGTGTTCGTGAACACGATCTCCTCGCCGGCACGCGGTTTTGTAGCGCCAATGGTGAAGCCAGCCACGGGGGCCCTAGGCGCATTGACCAGAACCGTCCGCGTCGAGCGGGCCTCTCCTCCCGGTCCGCGGGCCTCCAGAACGACATCGTAGGCTCCTGCGGTGGCGTAGCAGTGTTCGGTGCAGAGATCGGTCGAAGTAACCCCGTCCCCAAATGACCACTGAATCGTCGAGTAGAGCCCTTCCACGTTTGCGATGAAAGGCACGGTCAAGCCCACCTCGATCGGCGAGGGCGCGAGGAGAATCGTGACGATCGGCGCGGGTGGCTCGGAGACGCTGATCGTCTTCGGCGCGGAGCGAAGCACTCGCCCGTCTGATGCCATCGCGGTCAGAGCCGCCTGGTAGGTACCCGCCTGCGCGTACTGGTGAGTGACTTCGGATCCTTCCGCGTCCTCGCCGTCCCCGAATTCCCAACGGAAGCCGTGCATGCTTCCCAGGCAGCGCTCGACGAAGGCGATGCGTTCCCCAGCACGCACCTCGTTTGCGTTTACGAAGAAGTCCACGACGGGGTCGGCAGGCGCTATCACCTCGATCAACCGGGCCACCTCGGCGTTGTGCCCGCCCGAGTCCGTAACCCGCAGTCTGACGGTGTAGCTGCCGGCCTTGGGATAAGAGTGTTCTGGGCCCTTCTCCGTGCTCTTCGCGCCGTCTCCGAAATCCCAGGCGTGTGCATCGATCCAGCCGGAGGATTTGTCGCGGAACGCGACCGGATCTCCTGCGAAGGGGGCACGCGGTGTCCAATCCATCTCCGCGACCATCGGCGGGGCGAGATCCGCAACGTTGGGAACGGGGCTGAGGCGCACGCCGATCGCCTCCAGATCGGCGGTTATCTGTCGCTTGAACTCGAAACCGAGGGTGTAGCAGGTCGCGTCAACCTCCTCTCGGGCAAGAAGCGGCCGGTAGGGTTCTAGGATTCTCTTGAGGTCCGTCTTGGTCGTGTCCTCGCCGTCGGAGTACATAAAAAGGCGGACCTGGGCGCCCGGGTTGCGGTCAAGCCACTCCTTGGCACGCCCGAGCATCTGTCCGAGAGAGGTCCATGCGTGCGTCTCCTTGCCCTGCGGAACCGCTCTATTCACAAGCTCAAGGAAGGCCTCACGGGTCTCCTCGGAGACGCGCATAACCTCGGTTTCGGTCCGAATCCCGGCATCGAAAGCCGAGAAGATCACGTAACTTCCAGTGGGAATCCAGCGCACGAAATCCCGTAGCACGCGACGAACGGTCTCGATCTTGGGCTCGCTACGATCCTTCGGTGTTTCCGCCATGGATCCGGAGGTATCCATGAGAAGGACGTAAAGGGATGACTTGGGCCCCTGCTCCTCGCGGGCGAAGCCAGAGACGAGCGTTTCCGCGACGATCACCAAGGCGAGCATCGCGCCGATCAAGAACCTCGGGGCTTGTTCCCTGGACATCAGGTCCCCCACGGAGCGTTTCTCCGAAGGCTTCGAATTCTGGCGACTCCGAAGTGCGCTGTCAACCCATGGCGCCCCGGTAAGTTAGGTTTCGGGAGGTCATGCGGCAGATGGCCCGGATCAGCCGTGGGATGAGGCGAAATAGGCGATCAGGGCGAAGATGCCTGCCGCTCCGATGATGAATACCAGGATGGACCGCAGAAAGACGAAGAGCGCCCCGGCCGCTGCGATGACCACCACGACCAGGGCGAGGAGCACCGGAAAGCCGGTCGGGAAGCCCGGCATGGGGCCCATCTCCAGATCCACCATCGCGCCGTCCTGGAGCTGCTTTCCGCCAGCCCCCTTGGATTCCAGCCGAATCCCGACGTTCCCGGGCAGCCAGCGGTTTACCGATCGCACCACAAACCGGGTATCCTCGCGCAACTCACCCTGAAGGTCGTCTTCGAAGGCCAGGATGGCTACGGGAGTGCCCTCCTCCAGCAGGATCTCCTTGGTTTCGCCGACAACTCGACGGCCAAGCACGACCGGCGCGCCGGGCTTCAGTTCCGCCACGGCCCCACCCCGACCACGAAGTGTAAATGGTCCAGAAACCTGGTCGATGAGCAAGAGCAAGCCGCCGATTGACAGACCAGCCACGATCAAACAGGCGGCCCAGCGGAAGGGCTTGGATTGGGCGTACTCACGAGCCCCGTAGCTTCGCGGTGCCGAATGCTGCGAATACCGCTCGGGAACAGGTTTCCTAGCGAACTCCATGTGGGCAGACTACCCTCGAGCACCGAGCTGATTCCATCTTTCATTCTGCGCCGCCCGCCTCAAGAAGGCATCTCGTTCCTGCGGCTGCCCGATCCGCAGGAAGGCCGGCGTCCGGAGGAGAAGCTGGGGAAGGGACCCGGTGATCCGTCTAGAATCTGGATCCCATCAGGCGAAGCCCCCAGAAAGGACGTCACGTCCGTTGCCGCCCCCATCATCACTCCAGCTTCTTGCGCCCGCCGAGCGTCTCCGCCGAGCGCCCCTCCTGAAGTCCCGAGCACCCGGCCCCGCTGCAGGTCGGTGATCCGTTGGCGCGTGACGAGCGCATCGAGGCGTTGCCCAGTGAACTGGGGGCGAAACAGCGGGAGATCGAGCGGCTGACGGAGAAGATGCGGAAGGTGCTCGCGCGGCTGTACGGCAGGCGCTCCGAGAAGATCGACCCAGGCCACTTGCTGGTGTTCGCTTGGCGGGACGCGCCGAGCGAAGAGGCGGCAGAGCACGTCACGGAAGCCCCGGACGACGAGGAAGTCCCAGACACACGACGCAAGAAGGGCCGCAAGGGCCGGGCGTTGAAGCTGGAAGATCTGCCGCGGGTGCGCATCTTCGGGGAGTGGCGCCGGAAGCCAAGGTCTGCTCGTGCTGCGGCCAGGAGAAAACCCGGGTCGGCGAGGAGGTCACCCAGGAGATCGGGCACATCCCGGCCTCGGTGACCGTGAACGAGCACGTGCGGCCGAAGTACTCCTGCCGCAGCAGCTGTGGGGACGGCGTGGTGATGGCTGCTCTTTCGCCCCGGCTGGTCGACGGTGGCCTGCTCATCTTCCGCCCGGGTCATACCCACGTCGGCGAAGCGAGCGCCGCTCCCCGCCCACCCTCCGAGTGGCAATTGGCCTGGCTTCTCCCTTCGGATGAGATAGCTGGGTGGGAATGCTGGAGGCGCCACAAGAAGGGATAGACAAGGTTGTCTTGACGACCAAGCCGGGTATGTTGGAGAAGTTCAAGAAAGAGGCAAGCAATTGCACGCCGCTTCGGCTGCCACAGAACGTCCTCGCGACTGGATGCCAATTGTCTTCAGCGTGATCTCGGCGCTCTTCTACCTCGGCGCACTCGCCTTTCCATTCACTCGGACCGAGTTCAGCCCGGAGCTAGGCGAGATCGTCCCCGTGCCCGAGCTCCAAGAGCGTCTTCGCAGCTGGCTGGCTCAGCGACTTGGCGTTCCTGAAGGAGAGAACTATCTGCTGCAGATAGTACGCCACTTGCTCCACGGAGGGGTCCTCGACAAGTTCGTTGGGCTCGCTGTTGTGGCGTTCTCCGTGATCTTCCCGGTCGCCAAGATCCTGGCAGCTGGGCTTGTCGCGATGGACAGGGGCCGACTCCTGTCTCCGAAGTGGCGTGATCGCTTGGTTCACCTTGTCGAGGGTGTCGGCAGGCTGTCGATGGCTGACGTGTTCATCGCCGCATTCGTCGTCGTGTGGTTCAAGGCGAGCGCAATTCACTTCAGCATCACTCCGCGTCTCGGGTTGTACTTCTACGGGAGCGCAGCGCTGACCTCGTTCTTCGCGGTGGCTGTGGGAAAACGGCCCTACCCCCCTGCGTCAGGATAGTTGCCGTCCGGTCCCGGGCCCAGGGGACCGAGAAGGGGTCTTCCCCTTCCGGGGTCTGGGCCCGTCCCGCCCGAAGGGCGGGGACACCCATGGGGTCGCGAGTCTGGTTTCTGGAAGCAGCTCCTCGGGGACGAGGAGATGAGTGCTGGTGGAGTACTCGGAAGGATTCAAGAAACGGATGGGGCGGCGCTTGGCCGCACCGGACCCGATCTCGGCCACGAGCTGTTCCAAGAAGTCGGCATTGCGTAGGCGACGCTCTCGCGCTGGTTGCAGTTGCGAGAAGCCCGTACCCTCGGGGCGATGGAGTACAGCCAGCATGACCAGGCAGTCCCGAAGCGCACGCGGTAGTGGAGTCCGGAAGAGAAGCTGAGGGCCGTGGTAGAGGCGTTGTCCGGGCTCGACCCCAGGTCCACGCAGCGGCTCTTCCGCAACCGCCGCGGCGAGCCCCTCACCCGATTCGGCGTCCGCGACCGGGTCCACGCCGTGTCTGCGCGGCAGCGCGACGCTCCCTTCCCAGAGCGGCTCGGACTTGGGCCAGCGCTTCTGCCGCGTCGGCCGCCAGCACTCGATGCGCGCGCCCAGCCCGCGCACGTGGGTCGCCCGATCCGATCTTCGCTGCTCCGTGAGTCGACCACCGCGAGGGATCTCGATGGTGCCGGAGGGTAGGTCGCCGCCAGGACCGCCTCAGGCAAGGCTGCCGCCAGGATGCACCCATGAAGCAGGACAACTCGACGCGCACCAGCCGGCGCTGGCCCGACGAGGAGACGCAGCGCCCGCCGTCGAGCAGCCCGCACGCGGCGAGCCCGCAGCCTGTACCGCGCTTGTTCTGGGGATAGTATAGAGAGCGCAAGAATGGTATCGTCTGCGCATCTTGCAAATGACCCTGATGCCTGGCCTAGAACGAGGATCGAGGAATGGGTGTCGAGGCGATTGATCGATGGCACTTCGACGCCAGAACAAGCCTGCTACTTCCCTTCTCTCTCCCTGACGACAGCACTCCCGCTCAGTGGCAAGAGGCCATGAGAAATCGCACTCTCCCTCCGCGCAGGGCTGCGCCAGAGGAGCTCGGTTGCCTCATGTGGATGATTCAGAAAGACCGTCCCAAGGAGCTCTCCGAACTCCACCAGGCCTTTCAGATCGCCATCTGGAACGCGCCATGGCTCTCGCTGCAGGAATCAGTTCGAGCCCGGTTTTCCGAAATGTGGGTCAGTTCCGGAAACCGAAAAAAGCCGGTCTGGCGCAAGGCGAGGATCGAAGGTGCTCATGCCATCCTCCTCGCCCCGGGGGCGGGCGTCGCCGTCATCGAGGTGAGCTACCCTAACTGCGAGGGACCCTCCGAGTTCTTGCAGCGACTCTACGGCCTGCGCCACATCGAGGGCGATGACCGGGTCCACGGCGTCGTCTTCCCCGGCCCCAACGCCGACGAGGCTCTCGGTCGCGTGGAGCACGACTCGACCCGTCCCGAGTACCTCCGAGCGCTCGGGCCACACCTCGCTCCTGCATCATACGAGGGCGTCGCGAAGGGAGAGTCTCTCGCGCCCGTCTCCCTCTCCACTTTCGTCAACTGGCTCCTCCTCCTCCCCGGCGAGAATCCCGAGCGCGCGGATATCCACGAGCATCGCTCTCTCATCGAGCACAGAGAATCGCTTCCGAATCAGGCAAAGGTCGCCGTCTCGCGCTACGGGAAGCACCACACTGTGCTGATCCTCGACGAGGCACCGGATGATGTCACGTTGGCACGCCTCTCCTTCCTGGCCCGAAGAGGCTACAAGGAGGATTACGCGACTCCCTTCCCGGATACCTCCGGAGATGAGCACCTCATTCCACGATCCAATCGCAGGATCGCGATCAGCCGCGAAGGCTCTTGCTCGATATCCTGGCCCTCGGCGAGGCTGAACAAGGACTTCGAGACAAAACAGTGGCCCGCCAAGTTCATGGGCATCTACCAACTCCTGGCCGTCTACGTGCTATCGGAGAAGCAGGGCCTCATCGGTAGGGCGGCTGACCTCGCGCGCTTCTCCGATGAACTCCTTGTGCCTATGGACGACGAGACAACCAGGCGGCCCCTCATGCGGAAACTGGACCGCCTGGTGCTGAAGACTGTCAGGCAGATCCTCCTGCTAGCTGGAGACGACTGCGGCGGTCTATCGGAATACTGCAGCTTCTACTCCACATTCCGCCGCGTCCATTACGTCGATGAACTCCTGCGGGAACTTCGCAGGGAGCTGACAGAACTGCACAACGTCCTGCACTCTGCTCACCAGAATGAACGCGAACGCATCGCACGACAGGAGGCCAACACCCTCAACAAGCTACAAACGCTCACCTGGCTCCTCACCCTCTTTCTTGCTCCCTTTGCCGTATTCCAGGGACTAGCTGCTCTCTTCCCCGCTGAGGGCATGACGCCGGCTATACGCATCACCATCCTCATCCTTGCCCCTCTCTTGATCTTCATGCTCGTGTGGTTCCTTCTCCGGCGACGCTCGCCCCCCTTCGGCTCGCACAACACCCTCCCCAGGTAGACCCGCGCGGGCGGTGACGCCGCCCCAACTGCTGAGCAGAGGCCCAAGCAGAAGATCCAGGTGAACTTCCAGGCCAGGATGTGGTTCTTGCTGTCGCGCGACGGGCGCGCGCACAGCGAACTCCACCAACAGGTCCTTCGCCCGCGCCCAAGGCCAGATGCCCCTGCGGCGCGTCATCCATCCCTCCTGCGATCGCGCCATGTTCGAGCGGCTGAGGCCCTCCCTCTCCAACGTCCACCTCGTGAGCCACCCTGCTCGTCAGGATTCACATCCAGACTCCTGCCTGCGCGGCATCGGCGCCTGCACCACCGAGCCCCCAGCCGTGTCCTTCAATAGGGACGCAATGGAAAGGACTTCCGGCCGTGTCATGGCCCTCCGATCACGGAAGATCAGCGATGTGGACCTCGGTGGAGTTCGTGTCAGTCCTGTTCTTCTTCACGACGAACAGGTCCCTCTCTCTGGTCACCGCGAACACGAAGTTGCTTCCGGTTGAGTGAAGACCCGTGCCCGTCTGAAGGCCGAATGCCCTGTAGGTGCTCCCGGCGGACAACACATGCACCTCGGTCGTGCCCGTCCCTCCCCCCTGCTTCTTGATTCCGAACACGTCTCGGTTGTCCGCGACGGCGAAGGCCCAGTTGTCATCCGTGGGGTGCAGTCTCGTTCCGGCCTGAAGGCTGAATTGCCGGTAACTGCTATCGGCCGACAGCACATGCACCTCCGTGGAGTTGCCCGCTCCCTGCTTCTTGATCATGATCAAGTCCCGGTTCGCGGCAACTGCGAACGCCCAGTTGGCATCAGTATAATGCAGCGCGGTCCCAGTCTGAAGGATGAACTCCTGGTAGCTGCTCGCCGCGGACAGCACATGCACCTCGGTGGACTTGATTCTGCCCCCGCGTCTCTTGATGATGAACAGGTCACGGTTTGGGGCAATAGCGAACGCCCAATCCGCGTCGGTGGGCTCCAGCGGCGTACCGGTCTGAAGACTGAACTGCTGGTAGCTGCTCGCAGCCGAGAGAACGTGGATCTCAGTCGAGTTCGTCTCGCCTCCCTGCTTCTTGAGGGCGAACAGATCCTCGTTGGGAGCGAGGAGGAAGTCGAAATTGTCACCGGTCTCGTGCAAGGCAGTTCCCGTCTGCAGCAGAAACCTCTTGCTCGCCGCCGGAACTGCGACAATTCGGCGACCCCTGGCGACCTGGGCACAGATGCCAGGACCGATCGCAGCCGCCTTCTGCATGGCTTCAGTCTCGAGCCCGAGCCTGTCATGTGCTTCTTCCGAACTGAAGGCCCCCGTCTGCGCCAGGCGCTGGACTAGGGCCGGGAGTTCCGCCGCCACTTGGGCTACGTACTTCGCGATGAAGTTCGCATGCCCGCCCATGACGCGGTACTGCTCGCAATGCTGGAGCTCATGGATGAGCCACTTGACGTGGTCGCAGTCGTTCAGGTCGATGGACGTGGGAAAGTAGATGTGCCTCTCAGCGGTGACGGCCTGCCCGTGGATGGTCCGGATGTTCTCGGCGTAGTGAATACTCCCAAGATCCACGTTGTAGCGCGGCTGCAGCCATCCCCGCAGCCGGTCAGGGATCGCCTTCAGGTTTTCGGTCGCCTGGTTCTCCAGGAACTGCAGGTAGCTCGCGATCAGCGCGGCCGCAGTCGGCGATAGGCCCGCCGCGACCGCAGCCACAGCCACATCAGCGAACCACTGAAACAGCTCGGATGTGGCGTCTCACGGTCTTTGCGACCGGCCGTCCACGATCTTTGGACAGTTGGCGCCGCGGATGCCCCGAGGGGACTGGTCGGCGCGGCAGGCTGGCCGTCAGCCACCGCG
>DYIT01000102.1 GCA_020723505.1 Candidatus Kuenenia stuttgartensis | reverse complement strand
TTCGGTGTATTCGGTGTCTTCGGTGGTTAAAATTCCCGGTTTTCGTTCACAGCTCCAGCATGGCGCCACACGTATCCGCGCCTGGGTCACGGGGGGCTCACTTGTTGAGGAGACGCAGGACTACCAGCAGGTTCCCTGATTCCACTCCGGAACCGGCGCCCGCCGCATTTCCCGCGCTGAACGGGTCCATGACGCCGGCGATGATCACGGAGTTCCCCCTGTGAGCGTCGGCGGCGATTCTGAACGCCTGGCTCAGCACGATCGGGATTTGGACCGTGCCGGTCCTTGAAGGGGACTTCACGGCGTGCTGCCCCGGGAACGAGCTGACCACCGTAATCTCGAGCCTGACCGTGCTGCGTCCGCGGTCGAAGGAGGGCTTAATCCTGATTTCCAGGCCGTACCTCGCCTCCGCCTGCCCGAGAGGTCCCGCGTATCTCACGCTTCCGGCGGGCTTACCGGCGTCGGCAAGCCTCTCGTAGGACTCGTCCACCCCGTTTTCCAGGATGAAGCCGGATTTCCCGGCGGACCTGCCTATGCCCGTACTCTCGATTTGCGCAGAGAGCAGCCCTCCCTGGACAGGATCGAGCTCGGCCCAGGCGGCGAACGATCTAATCGTTCCGAGCGGGTCCGCCTTGCGGAACTCGGGATCAACTCCGGCCATTACGGCCGAGAGGTCGCTTCCAGGGAACGAGAAGAGCTCGATCTCCGCCACGACCGGGGAATCCCACCTGGGCGGCCTTGGATTGTCCCTTTCGGCACGCGCAAGCGTCATGTAGCGCCTTGCGGACGAAAGGCGCTTCTCGAATTCGTTCGGCATTCTCAGGTCGGAGCAAATGATATCCGTGACGCGCTTGAAGAGGTCGACTGCGCGCGCGAAGTCGCGAGTCCTGAAGCAGGCCATCCCGTCCGAGAAGGAGTTTTCGAGCGCTATCCTTTTCTGGGCAATCCACACCTGCCTCTCGATTTCGGCAATTACGTCAGGAGGGGCGTCGTCCGCCGATTTCGCGCCGCCCAGCAGGGCTTCTACCACGAGCACCTGCATCCGCGCCTTCGGATGGTCCGGCAGGATTTCCAGGCATAGGCGCAGGTTCTCGACAGCCTTGTCGTATTCGCCGAGGTTCTTGAACCTCACGCCGTTGTCATAGTATTTCCCGGCAAGGAACTCCCTCTCCTCCCGCTGTATCTCCTTCTCATGCTCGAGCTTCTCGATTATCTTCATCGCGTTTTCGGCCTCCACGGCTGCGGAGGACCCGTCCTTCGGCATGCCCGTGAGCCTTTCAATCCTCGACTGCAGGGAGCCGCGTTCCTTCTCGCGCGCTTCGATTTCATCCTGGAGCTTCGCGATTTTCCCAAGGAGCTCGGAATGCTCGCGCTTGCTGGCCTCGTCTCCCCTTTCCCGGGCTTCCTTGAGCGCGTCCTCGAGCCTTCCAAGGTCCTTCCGCAGCTTGAAGTTCTCCTCGGCCAGGTACTCCACCTGGCTTCTCAGGTTTTCCACGCCCTTCGCCGTTTCCAGCCTTTCGGAAAGAAGGGCGGCCTTGGCCTTGTGGGAGGCCGTCGCGAGGGGGTCGGACAGCACCCTCGCGGCGAGGCGTTCGGCGCCCTGCCTGTCGCCTGCCTTTTCCAGGCAGAGGCCGAGCCTGAGTATCGCCTCAATCCTGAGATCCGACGGGGCGGCGGACGACGAAAGGACCTTCTCGTATTCCCCGGCGGCGGCTTTGAGATCGCCGCGGAACTCCTCCTCGTAGGCTCCGCGCGCGAACGCCGAATCGTGCGGAAGGGCCTCGGCAAAGGCAGGGCCCGGCCATGCCGCCGCCAGAGAGAGCGCGGCGAGCGCGGAAACCGCTAACGCCTTGGACCTTCGAGCCATGCTATTCCTGGAATTTGTAGCCGAGGCCTCGCATCGTGATGAAATGCCTCGGGCTGTCGGGGTTCTTCTCGAGCTTCTGCCTCAATCGCGTGATGAAGTTGTCTATGGTCCTCGATGTCCCGTAGTAGTCGAAGCCCCAGACCTTGTTGAGAATCTGGTCCCGGGACAGGGCTTTGCCCCTGTTCTGAATCAGGTACTTGAGGAGGTCGAATTCCTTGAGGCTGATCTCGACGTCCTTGCCCTTGACGGAGACGGTCTGGCCTGCGAAATCCACGGTCCCCTCGCCGAATTTGAACTCCCCGCCGGCCTCTTCGCCCGCCATCTTGCCGCGCCTCAGGCATGCTCTCAGCCTCGCGAGGACCTCCGCAACGCTGAACGGCTTGGTGATGTAGTCGTCCGCCCCCAGGTCGAGCCCCATTATCTTGTCGATTTCCTGGTTCCTTGCGGTGAGCATGATTATCGGCATCTTCGCGTCGTGCTTCCTCAGAGCCTTGCACACCTCGAATCCGCTCATCTTCGGCAGCATCACGTCGAGTATCACCGCGTCCGGCGACTTGCCGAGCGCGGCTTCGAGGCCGGACTGCCCGTCCTTGGCGAGGATGACGCCGAAACCCTCGAACCTCAGGTTCTTCTCGAGCCCCATGGCGATGGCCTGATCGTCCTCTATGACGAGAATCGTTTCCATCTCATTCCTTCCAAACCGGCAGCCAGATTGTGAATATCGATCCCCTCCCGTGCTCGCTCTCCACCCCGACGTCGCCCCCGTGATCGCGCATCACGCGCCTCGCGTGAGCGAGGCCGAGCCCGGTGCCCTCTACTTCCCTGGTCATGCCGTCGTCCGCCCTGAAGAAGGGATCGAAAATCCTCTCGATGTCCTTCTTGAGTATGCCGATGCCGCGGTCCATGACCGCGACCGTGACCCGCGCGTCTCCCGACCCGGCGCGCATGGTGATCTTCCTCTCGACGGGCGAGTACTTGAGCGCGTTGTCCAGGAGGTTCAGCAGAACCTCTATTATCGAGTCGGGGTCCGCGTTCACGTCCGGGAGGTTCTCGGGGACCTGGACGGTAAGCTCGCAGTCGCCTTCGTCGAGCTGCTTCCTGAATATGGCCGTAGCCCTCTCGATGATTGGGGCCAGGCCGGTCCTCCTCATGTCATAGCGCTTCGTCCCCCGCTCAATCCGGGCGAAGTCCAGGACGCGGTCGATCATCCTGGTGAGCCTGTCCGTTTCGCCGGCCATCACGGCGAGGCATTGCTGCACCTCCGCCCCGTCCTTCACGCGGTTCATCTGGAGCGTCTCGATGAACATGCGGATGGAGGTCAGCGGAGTCTTGAGATCATGCGTGACGTTCGAGAGGAAGTCGGACCTGTCCCTCGAGAGCTTGACCTCCCTCTTCACGCCCCTTATCACGAAGAGGATGCCGCCGACCATTACCGCGGACGCGATGATGATTATCCAGAAGTAAAGCGACCATTTCATGGTGGAGAGCGTCGTGATTTCGTCCGTCGCGGTCAGGGTCAGCCTTGCCTCCAGGCCGCGGAGGGGCTTGGGGAATGGCTTGGAAACCACGCGTCCCGGCTCCGCGACGGAGGGCGGGGGGCCTTCGAGATCCGATTCCGCAAGCGACGCGCGCCCCTCAATCCCCGCGTCTGATGCGCAAGACTGGAAGACGCCGGAAATCCCGTCGAAGTCTATCTCGAGCAGGGCCGCGCCCACCGTCCCGAATCCCTCGGCCCTGGGGGAGAGGTCGAAGAAGAACGCCAGCCTTTCGCCTGATCTCAGGTGTATGCTCCGCTGCGACCTGCCGCGGTTCCGCATGGACTCCTTGGCTAGAGGGCCGAAAGCCTCCTTGAACGAGTCGAACTCCTTCACCTGCTCCCTCAGCGTCGCGAGCCGGGCTTCCATCGCAGGCCCCCCCTCCTCGAGGAGGCGGGAGGAGAAGAAAGATGAGAAATGGCGGGGCATCGCGCATTCGTTCCGCGCAAGATAGGCGGCCAGGGTCGCTAATGCCGCGCCTGCGCCGTCGCGATCGCCGGACTCCTTTAGAATCCACGCCTTCTCCATCATCGCGCCCGGCGCGAGCGGCATGCCCGTGACGCCGGTTTCCATGGGATACCTGCATATCACCGCTTCGAGGGCTTCAACCGCCTTCCGGGAGTCGCCGTGCTTGCGGAAGCACCGTGCCATGCCGACCAGGGACTGGGCGGCCAGGGCCGCGCCTCCGAAGTCCTGCATCCGGTCGGCTGCCTCGGCAATCGCCTCATAGCCGGTCGCCGCCTCGGCGGGGGAGGACTGCGCGAATTCGATTCGCATGCTCTCATGAAACCTGTTCCTCAGGTCCCCGAGGACTGCCGTGTCGGCGGCCGGCGTCGAAGCCGAAGGAGGGGAGACGGGCATGAGCGACGGGTGCCTCGGAACGCCCGCGGCGTCGACAATGCACGCGCTTTTGAACATGCCCGAGTTGCGGCCGGCTTCCGAGACAATCCTGAAAGCCTCATCGAGGGTGAGGCTCCCCGCATGAACCCGGTCGATTTCCGAAAGGATGCCTTCCTCTTCCCTAATCAGCCTCTCGTGAGTCCTCTGGACCGCCTTTTCGAGGGCGGTCTCGTTGGAGGATTTGAGCTTCATCGTGAGTTCGCGTTCCTCGCGGCCCAGGGCGAAAATGGAAACGTAGCAGAGCACCGCGCTCGGCACGGCTATGAGGAAAATGGTAATCAGGATAATCTTGTATTCCCTGGGAATTCTCGACATGTTCAGCTCAGACCTGAAATCGCGCAGGACCGCGCTAATCGCGCTCTCCAGATAGTATACAAAAAAACATGGTTGCCAGGCTCGAGAAGTCCGCGGAACCAGTCCTGGGAGTCGCGCGTCTCGAAGGGCGTTCGGGGATTGGGTCGAAAGGTGTTATCTACTCAACCTTTCCTGCGCTTTTTGCGCCTCTTTGCGGCAATATAAAATGAAACCACCGAATACACCGAAAACACCGAAGGGGCGCGTTATAAAGCGGTGAATCATGTTTTCGACGTCTTCGGCGTCTTCGTTCGCTATTGTGTACGGCCCGGGATTCGTTGGAGGTCGGCGTTCGTTGGGGTTTGGAGCCTGGGTTTTGGGATTTCAGTCAAAGATGACGTCGCCCGCCTTTCAGATGAACTCGACGCCGGAGACATGCTCCGCCCTGAAGAATCTAGTTGCGCCGCCCGGCATGGAAAGCGCAATCCCTTCGACGCAGGAGACGCGGACCACGGTGCCCTGCACTGTTTCCCGGCCGAAAGCGAACCTCACCGCCCTGCCGTGCATGAGGCTCAGCGCCGAATATTCGCTCTCTATGCTTCCGATTCCGCCGTCCTTGAACCTGCCGTACCAGGCGTCGAGGCGTGTCAGGACCGCCGACAGGAGCGCCGTACGGCCCGTCATGCGCCCGGTTTCAATCCTCGCCGACGTCGCGACCGCCGCAAGCTCGGCGGGAAACTCGCCGGGGGCCTGGTTCACGTTGATTCCGAATCCCAGGACCACGGGCCATGGGGAAGGCCCGCGGCTCCTGGTCTCGGCGAGTATCCCGCAGATCTTCCTGCCTCCCGCCCAGACGTCGTTGGGCCACTTGATTCGGGCCCTAATCCCGCAGGAGTCCTCGATCGCCCGGGCCGCAGCCACGCCGGCGAGGCAAGTGATTCCGGAAAGCCCCGCAGGCCCGGACGGAGGCACGAGTATCGCCGAGAACCACAGGCCCCGGCAGGGCGATGAATGCCACCTGTTCCCGCCCCTGCCCCTCCCCGCTGTCTGGGAATCCGCGGAAACCACCGTTCCCTCCCCTGCGCCGGTGTCGAACCTGGCCCACGCCTCGTCGGAGGTGGATTCGACCGATGCCAGGTGCTCGACCCTGAAGGGTGTGCGCAAGCCGGCGGCCGATTCGTTCACCTCGGACGGCATCAGGAGATCGGGCGAAGCCTTGAGCCTCACGCCGCGGGATTCGTCCTCGTCGAACTCGCATCCTTCCTGGACCAGCGCGGACAGGCGGCTCCTGAAGCCGGCGGAGGAAATCGAGCACCTTTCCTCGATTTCGCGAAACCCCACCCATGAACCCGCATTCGCAAGGAGAACGATCCGCAAATCCTCGGCCATCAGAGCCCCCTGAGGAACTCGGGCTTCAGACGCCGTTCGCCCTGAATCCCGGATTTAATTTCAGCCAGAAGGCGCTTCTTGTCCTGCGGAAACCTGCCCTCCAGCGGCAGGTAGTTGGATGCGTGGTTGGCCCTGAAAATCGTGCCGTCGAGGTCGAGGTTCTCGACGATGGTCTCGAGTTCGACCAGCATCTCCCTCGGTTCCGGCAGCTCGAATTCCCCTCGGAGGCTTCGTTCATGCAGTTCGGTTCCGGGCACGAGCATCAGGGTAAGGCAGCTCAGGAAGCGGGGATTCATGCGCGAAGCCGCCCTGGCCGATTCGAGCGCATGCTCCCTGCTTCTCGCCCTGCCCCCGAGCCCGAGCAAAATGATGATTGAGGTCTTGATTCCCGAGTCCTCGGCCATCCTGACCGCGGAAATCATGTTCTCTGAGGTCTCGCCCTTGCGGACGTCCGCGAGGATTTCATCCAATCCGCTCTCGAGACCCAGGTATATGATGCCGAGCTTCTTCTCCCTGAGGGTCCGGAGCTCCTCCGGCCCCTTTTTCAGGATGTCCCGCGCGTTGGCGTAGATTCCGACCCTCTGGAGGGAGGGGAAAGCGGCTGCTAGCGCGTCAAGGTAGGAGACCAGCTTGCCGGTGGGCAGTATCAGTGCGTTCCCGTCGCAGATGAAGGCCCTGCGGGCGCCGGGATACGCCATGCCGGCTTCAGCTATGTCCTCCAGGACCTCGCTTGAATCGCGTACGCCGAACTTCTTGTCGGGATACGTGCCGCAGAAAGAGCATTTGCTGTGCGAGCAGCCGTATGTCGCCTGGATGAGGTAGGATTCCGCCTCGCTGGGAGGCCTGATTATCATGCCTTTATATCTCATCAGCGTGCTCCGCATGAAGAAACGCAGGTATTCCGCACGTCACGGAATCGCAATTGGCTTGCTTGGCCGGACGGCAGATTGATATTATAATAGATTCAAGGATTTGAAACTTATATCCGGAAATCGATATGACATCGAGCGTGCTGGTTCTGAACAAGTTCTACAGCGCGGTCCACGTCGTGGACGTGCCGCGTGCTTTCTGCCTGATATACAAGCGCGCAGCGGAAGTGGTATCGGTGCAGAACGACCAGTACATGACTTACGATTTCGAGAGCTGGAAGGAGCTTTCCCAGCTCAAGTCGAGGTTCCCGGGCGAAGAGGACGAAATCCTGAGGACGGTGTCCTTCGAGATAAGGGCGCCGTTAATAATAAGGCTGCTCGCCTATGACAGGCTGCCGAAACACCACGTCAGGTTCAACCGCAGGAACATATTCGCCAGGGACGGCAACAGGTGCCAGTACTGCGGGAAGCGATTCCCGAGCACGGAACTCAGTCTGGACCACGTGACCCCGAAGAGGCTCGGGGGCAAGTCGACCTGGGAAAACCTGGTGTGCGCCTGCACGGAATGCAACGCGCGCAAGGGCGGTCGCCTGCCCTGGGAAGCGGGCATGCGGCTTGTGAGGAAACCCGAGAAACCCGCCCGAAATCCGGTGTTCCGCATATCCCTTGGAAACACCAAGTACCGCACGTGGCGCCAGTTCCTCAAGGACGCCTACTGGTCCGTCGAACTGGTCGATTGATTCCACGCGAAGCTGAAAGCCGCGTACTTCACGTGGAATAACCTGACTTTACTTTCCCCTTCCGGGAATGTAGATTCTCCCTTTCTTCTTTCAAACCGAGATTGGAGGAATTTGAAATGGGCGCTCTGGCAGGACTGAACCCAGCGAACGTCTGGAAGCATTTCGAGGCATTCTGCGGCATACCTCATTGCTCGGGGAACGAGAAAGGGATAGCCGCATACATAGAGAAAACGGCCAAGGGCCTCGGATTCGCCACGCGCCGGGACGAGACCGGCAACGTCGTCGTAGTGCAGCCCGCGTCGAAGGGCATGGAGAAGGCTCCGACCGTCGTGATTCAGGGGCACATGGACATGGTCGGCGTGGCGGCCGACGGCGTGAAGCATGATTTCCTGAAGGACCCGATTAAGTGCAGAATCGACGGCGACTTCGTCAAGGCGACCGGCACCACGCTGGGCGCGGACAACGGCATCGGAGGCGCCGTCATGCTCGCCCTCATGGAGGAGAAGGACTTCCCGCACCCTGAAATCGAGCATTTCTTCACCGTGAACGAGGAGGCCGGCATGGACGGAGCGCACGGCCTCAAGGGCGATTTCCTGAAGGGCCGGAGGCTCATAAACCTCGATACGGAAGAATTCGGACAGGTCTACATCTCGTGCGCAGGCGGCGGTGATTCCGTGATCTCGTACCCGTTCCAGAGGACGGCGTCCAAGGCGTCGGAAACCCTGACCGTGGCCGTCGGCGGCTTGAAGGGCGGGCATTCGGGCGCGGACATCCACCTCGGCCGCGGAAGCGCGAACAAGATCATGGCGAGGCTCCTGTCGGCAGGCCTCAAAGAGGCGGAAATCAGAATCAGGAGCATGAGGGGAGGCAAGAAGAGGAACTCCATTGCCGATTTCGCCGAGGCCGTTGTCGACGTGCAGAAGGACAAGGCGGACGCGTTCTCGAAGGCCGTGAAGGCAGCAGCCTCGGTCATCAAGGAGGAGCTGTCGCGGACCGATTCCGGCTTCGAAGCCAACGTCAACAAGACCGCCGGCCAGACCCAGGACCCGATGTCCGCGGATGCGAGCCGTACGCTGGTCAGGCTGCTGCTCGCCCTGCCTCACGGCGTGCAGGCCATGAGCCCCGAAGTCCCCGGGCTCGTGGAAACGTCGACCAACGTAGGGACAATCGAATCGGACGCCGGAAACGTCAAAATCGTGCTTCTCTCGAGGTCCGCGGTCACGTCAGCCCTCAATGTGATGAAGGAGAAGATCCGCGCAATCGCCGACCTTGCCGGCGCCGCCGTGACCGAACCGAAAGGGTATCCCGGCTGGAAACCGGACATGAATTCGCGCCTGCTCAAGATCGCGCTGTCGGTGTTCAAGGAGAAGTACGGGAAAGAACCCCAGGTCAAGGCAATCCACGCTGGCCTCGAATGCGGGCTGTTCAGCGAGAAGCTCAAGGGAGTGGAGATGATTTCGATTGGCCCGGACATGGCGGACGTCCACAGCCCGGCCGAAAGGCTGAAAATCTCCTCGGTCCCCGAGTTCTACAACTACATGAAGAGCCTCATGGCGGCCCTCAAGTAAAAGGGAGAGCCGGGCAATCTAGGTTTCGTCCCCCGGATTCCGGCGCCGCCGGAATCCGAGGGACTTGGCGGGGCATTCACCCTCGTTTAACGACGATTAGCCCGGTTGGGCGCGGTTGCCCTCGTCCTCCCCGGAATCCGGCCCTGCAGGATTCGAGGAAGATGGGAGAACGGAACCAAGCTTCCTCGTCAGCCTCACAAGCAGCGGAGTCCGGATTGATATCGCCCCCTCGGGGCACACTTCGATGCAGCAGAAGCACCGGATGCACTTGTCCGCGCGGACCGAAGGAGGCGCGTCTGATCCTCCGCGCAGGGACATCGCCTTGGGGATTGCGGGGCAGATTGCGACGCAGTTCCCGCAACGGACGCATTTCGGCCCGCTGACCTCCGGCCGCGGAGAAATCCTGTTCTTGAGGAAGACCAGGGCAGGGCCGCCTCCGAGCGGCCGCGGCGCGCTGCGGTCGGCCTTGAAATCCGGGCACGCGAAATCCTCCAGCCTTCCCCCTGCAATCTCTATCGATTCGAATCCCCCGGAAGACAGACCGGCTTCGCGCGCTGCCTCGAAAGTCGGCACGCTGGATTCGGGCATGCCGATTATCCTGCATGCGACCATGTCGAGCGCCACAGGATCCCGGGACAGTATCAGGGCTCCGATTGGCCGCGGGGCGCCGCTGCGCGGCCCCTTCCCCTCCATAGCGACTACGGCGTCCATCACGTGGAGTCTCGGCCTGACATGCATGTTCAGATCCACGAGCAGCCACGCGAAACGGGCGGGATCGGGCAGTTTGAGATGGAACTCGCTCTTCCGCAGGCCCGGCACGCAACCGAGCATGTTCTTCAAGGCTCCCGTGTAGCGCAAAAGGCCGTGGGTCTTGAGCTTCGGGAGATTCACGACCCCGTCCGCCTCGAGAACGCCTTTGCAGAGGGGAAGGCGTCGCATCCAGCGCGTCCTGTCGGAAACGACTTCCGCGCATGTCGAGAAGTCGGCTTCCCCGATTCCGAGCTCGTTGGCGACCGCGGTGAGACCGCACCTGGCCCCGTGATGCGAGAGCGATCCGACCGCTGGGGAATCCCCCCAGGAAAGGCGCGCGCCTGCCTTCTTGAACGCGGAGGCGACGGCCTTGAAGACCGAAGGGTGGGTGGTCACGCATTTCAGGGGATTGTCGCCCTGGAGGACGTTCGGCTTGAGGAGTATGCGCTCTCCAGAGGATGCAAAGGCGCCGACTCCGCCGAGCAACGAGATTCCCTCGGAGACCGCCGCTTCGACCCGAGCTTCGTCGTACGACTCGCAGCGTACGAGCGCAACGCGCCCCGGCTGCGTCATAGGTCCTTTATCCCCTCGCCGTGCTGGATTATCAGCAGGGTCAAATCAATCACCTGCCCTACGGTCGAGGCGGGCTTCTTCATGAGATACTTCCCAAGGGTCTTGAGCTGGAACTCGAGGCGGTATTTCTTCTTCACAAGCTCGAGAAGCGAAAGAAACATCAGCGAATCCCCGCCCAGCTCCTCGATTATGCTAGTGGAATCGGAAATCCGGGATTTCTCCCGGCCGCATTCCTCGGAGAAGAAGTCATAGATGAGCCCCCTGACTTCCTTCTTCGTCTCTTCCGTTATCTTGTTCATTTGAAAAAGCCCAAAGCAGCGCCGCCGCGCATTCGACATCGGTAATCCCGGGATTCGAAGATCCCGGTATTATTCTGAACTCCCCGGCATGCTGGCAAGCGGAATCATACTGCCCTGAAGACCAGCACGACGTTATGGCCGCCGAAGGCGAATGAATTCGAAATCGCGGAACGAATCCGGGCTTTTCTCGCGCTGTTCGGCACGTAGTCGAGGTCGCATTCCGGATCCGGCTCAAACAGGTTAATCGTGGGGGGCACGACGCCCCGGACGATGGTCATGACGGTTATAGCCGCCTCTACTGCGCCGGCGGCTGCTAGCATGTGGCCGGTCATGGATTTAGTGGAACTCGCAAGGACTCCGCGGGCCCTGTCCCCGAAAACGCGCTTAATTGCCGCCGTCTCCATCGGATCGTTGAGGGGAGTCGAGGTCCCGTGCGCGTTGACGTAATCTATCCCGGAAGGGTTCATGGCCGCGTCTGAAAGGGCTGATGCCATGGCCCTGGCCATGCCTTCGCCCCCCTTCTCGGGCGAGAGAATGTTGTATCCCTCGGAAAGCACGGATGATCCCGCCGCTTCCGCCAGAATCCCCGCTCCCCGCGCGCGCGCATGCTCAATTTCCTCCAGGACCAGGAAGGCTGCCCCCTCGCTCATCACGAATCCGTCCCTCCTCCTGTCGAACGGGCAGCAGGCTTCCGATGGCGGGCAGCGGCGCGTAGAGAGGGCCATGATTTCTATGAATCCCCTCACGTCTTCCGGAGAGATTGACGAATCGCCTCCCCCCGCGAGAACCACATCGGCCCTGCCTGCCCTGATGAGGTCGATGCCGGAGGAGATTGCGAGCGCGGACGAGGAACACGCCGTGGAAACCGTGAATCCGGGCCCCCTGGCTGAAAGGGCGATGGACAGGAACGCTGGTGCCGCGCTCGGCATGCTCTTCAGAATACGGAATCCCTGGGCTTCCCGCAGATCGCCCTGCTGCTCGTCAAGGCGGTATCCCGTGCCTGTGGCTCCGAAGGTGATTCCGAACCTGTCCGGATTGACCGTCCCGGGCCCGATGCCGGCGTTCTCCGCGGCCATCCTCCCGGCGATTACGCTCATCCGTGTCAGCCGCGTCATCTGCTTCATCGAGCGTTTCTGGATGTACCTGCCTTCGAGGGAGTCGAGCCCGTCCGGGACCTGCCCGGCGATTCCGGATCCGAGCGCGGAAGCGTCGAAGCGCGTGATTTCCGATATCCCCGACCTGCCTTCGATGAGCGCATTCCAGGTCTGTTCGAGGTCGAGACCGAGCGGGGAGATGATTGACATGCCGGTTACGACGATCTTACGCATACCGTATTCTAATATTTATTCCGGCACATGCAAATCCAAGCATGAAGACGCCGCTAGTCCGGTCACTCGCGGATCCCGCGCCGGGACCTGGCGGCGTGCTTGCGGCGAATCCCGGAAGGGAAATCCACGGGCTTTCTGCGGCTGTCCAGAAGCAGCGTCCGGACCTCGGCGGAGCAGACCCTGGCCTTCGAGGCGACGTCGAAGATTTCCTGGCTGAAATCCACGAAAAGGGGGCCTGGAAGCAGGCGGGTGAGGACTTCCAGTCGGTCATGGAGCCTGCATTCCCTGATGAACCGGATTCTGACCTCCACGACGGCGAGCATCTGGCTTTTCTCGGAAAACTGGCCCAGGAGGCCGGTTTTTTCAAGGAAGTCCCACCTCGCGTCCTCAAGATAGCTCAGGTAGACGGCGTTGTTTACGTGGCCGAACGAATCCAGTTCGCTGCCCCTGACCTTGATTCTGTGGCGGAAAACAGTCATCTTCAAACAGGCAAGCTCGAGAAGCGAATCAGCGGCCTACTTTTCCCTCTGCTTTGACATGGCTTCGAGGACAATCGAAAGGTACGACCGCGGCGCGGCTACCGCTATCAGTTCCGCCTTCGAGGAACCGATGTTCTCCCAGACGTGCGGCGTGGTAGATGCGTGCCAGAGAGTCTCGCCCTTGCGAAGCTTGCGCTTCTCGCTTCCGAGCGTCACCTCGAGCTCGCCGCTCAGGATGAAAATCCCTTCCTCGCCCTTGTGCTTGAACCTCTCGGACTTCGCGCCCGGCTCGATTGAGATGTACATGAAGTCCACCAGCTCGCCCTGGCCCAGGAACTGGATGGTGAATCCCGGAATCTTGTCGTATATGACGTACGAGCCGGTCTTGTACTGGGATGTCTTCCTCGCCCTGTCGTTGGACGGCACGATTTCCTCCCGCGTTCAAACGCACGCTGAACAGTATTAAAACCTGATGCTCATTTCAAACAAAAATAACGGATTCATTTGTGAATCGTGATTGTCGGATTCCGGAAAACCGCAGAGCCCCGCGCGCAGACCAGTCCGATGCCCGGAGGGCAACCCTCCCAGGGGGAGCCTGCCGAGGCGGGATTCGCCGCGCTGAAGACGCGCTTGCTCCCTACGAATCCCTCCGCCTTGTTGTTCCTGCAGACGATGGTCAGCACATTCCACCTCTTGTCGAGATCGTGCCCCATCGCAGTCACGTCGGGGATGCCGAGTATCTTGCCCTGTTCGTTCTCGAACACCCAGATTGGGAACCTCCCGCCGAACATGAAAACCACGCCGGGAGATGACTCCTCGCCTTTTATGTTCTTCACTTCGACCTGGAACGTGTATTCCGTGAACCTGTACTCGGAAGTCGCGGTCGATATCAGCGCGACGTTCCCGCCCTGGCCGTGTATTTCCCCGCTGTCAGCCTTCCAGTCGCCCTTCCACTTAGTCCAGCCCTCGTCCAGCGAGCCCGTGAACAGCCGCACGGGCTTCTTGGGCGTCGACTTGACCTCCGTGGCATCCGAGGCATCGAGCTCGGCCAGGCCGAGAATCTCCAGATTGTCGATGCGCATCTCGCCCGGCGGACCCCAGAAGCCCAGCCTGCCTTCAACGAGCTGGTCGTCGCCGGGCTTGTGTGTGAACACTTTCTCGCCGTCGAGCTCCAGGGTCAGGTCCATGTTGAGCGTGTCGCAAAGGAGCCTCACGCGGTGGCCGGCGGACCTGTCGAACTTCACGGGCCAGTCGCCGCTCCTTCCACCGTTCACGAAGACGAACGCCTTGCCTTCCCTGCCGATGACGACCTGCACGCCGTCCTTGCCGTCGCCCGCGCCACGCCCTCCGACGCTCAGGCAAATCTCCTCCCCGGAAGCGTCCATGGAGAACTCGTAAGGCGCCTTGAACTTGAGCCTCGTCCAGAGCACTCCGCGCTTCCTCACCTCGAGGCGGCCCTGGGATACCCCGGCCTCGCCGAACATGGGCTCCTTCCAGTCGAGTATCTCTTCGTCCGCGTCGAAGCGGTAGATAATCCTGGCCCTGCCGTCCTCGAGAATCCACGCCTTCCCCCTCAGGCGGTTCCGGATTCCGGATTCGAGGGTCGCGCACTCCACCATGATATCCCCGGCCCTTGCAGCCTGCTCCTTCGAGAACGCGTCCTTCCACCTGTCCCTCGCGGACTGCACGGACTTGCGCGCCTTCGGGAAATCCTTGCCGGACACGTGGCCGGCGGCCTCGTCGAGCGCCTCGTCGATTTCGACCGCTACCGCGAGGCGCATGGATCCCTCGATACGCCGGACCAGTCTCGGCGTAATCAATCCGGAAGCCTCGAGGGCCTTCCTGGCGGCGACGGGCTTCATTTCCGCGAGAAGGAAAAGGCCGAGCGAAAACCTCTCCGAAGGCGAAAGATCCCCCTTCGCGCAGATGGCTTCGACGTCTGCCGCCGAGAGGGTCCTCGTGTTGATTCCGGACGTGCCAGTCGCCGTCTTGAGACCCCACGCAAACGAGGACGAATTGAGCCTGACTATGGTCCCAGTCTGGTCCTTGCCGTGGATTCTGAAGGTGACGTCCCTGCCCTCGAATGCGGAGAGCTTCCTGTCGGCCAGGGGGAAGACTTCCGTCAGCCTGGGAACGTCCGCGAGTTCGGCCGCAAGCAGCTCGGAATAACGCGGGTTCGTGGCGCCGGCGAGGGACTCTCTGACGAGACGCTCGGCCTCGGAATACTCCCTGCGCCTCAGGCGTTCGAGGAATCCGGGAAGGAAAGCCTCGAACAGGACCTCGCCGTCCGCCGCGGCCTTGTCCCTGGCCTTCAAGTCCCTGCGCCTTTCGATTCGCGAAATTTCGAACCGCGCGTCGGATGTGATTTCCTCGATTCCCAGCTCGAGCATCTTCCCGACGGCCTTGATTGCGCCCGTGAAATCGCCAGCCGCCTCCAGCTCCTCAGCCTTCTTGACCTCGTTCTCGAGAAGCGCGCGAGCCTTCGCGACTATCTGCTTGGCGAATGCGGTCGCCTTCTCGTACGACGTGGATCCGCAGAACCGGTCGGGAAAGGACTTCATCGACTCGAACGCCTGCCTGATTCTGCCCGCCGCAAGGTCGGCCTCGGCCGCAGCGAGCTTCGGCGCGAATTCCCTCTCCGCGTCCTGCTCCCGCAAATCCGTGATTTTGGATATCTCGGCCTCGATCTCGTCGTTGAAGACGTCCTGGCATCTCCTCATCACTGCGTTGAGCACGCCGATTGCGCGGTCGTATTCCCCAGGATGCTCGGAAAGGTAGCGCTTCGCGCGGTCCAGCAGTTCCCTCGGCTTGAGGTTCTCCTCCTCGTCAAGCCAGTCCTCGTCCTCTACGGCGGCCTTCGTTTCCACTGGCCTTGCCTTCGAGCCCGCGTGCTTGCGGGGGACGGGCTTCGTGCCGGCCTGGCCGGCCCCGGCTTCGGGACCGGCCGGTTTCGCCGCGAGTCCGGAATCCCTGGCTTCGTTTCCGCTTCCGCCGCCGGACAGGGAAAGGACGGCGATTAGTACCGCGGCGCACGCGATGCCGAAGCCGCCTCCGAGCGCGGCCAGAAGCCACATTGGAAAGCCCCCTTCGCCGGGAGGTCCTCCATTTCCCGTGGAATCTTCCGAGTTCATTGGTGCTCCGCATATCCCGGACGAGCTGTAACCCGACAGGGATTCAAGTTCAGGCTCGTCCGGGACATATCACGCGCTTCGCCCTGAAGGTAAGCGCTTGTACGCATCCTTCGGGGCTTCGCGCGTGCCTTGCCTGAAATTTTTTCAAATCCTACAGGAATCTGATACTTACTAATAAGTGCAAATTAGTATTTACCAGACCATGGCTTTGGACACTGACAA
>DYIT01000004.1:5932-95601 GCA_020723505.1 Candidatus Kuenenia stuttgartensis | reverse complement strand
ATCAGCGGTCTCAGCGTCGAAAACCTGTCAATATTATTATGCACTTCTTAGTAACAGCCGGCATAAACAGCTGCCGAAGCCATTAACGCGCCCGGCTCCCGGATAATTCAAGATCATGCGTGAATCAGGGCTAAGGAGTCTCTTCGAACAGCGCAGTGCTAAGGTACCTCTCTCCCGCGTCCGGAAGGACGGTCACGATGAGCTTTCCCTTGTTCTCCGGCATGGCGGCAAGCCTGCACGACGCAGCGACGGCGGCTCCGCCCGAGATGCCGCAGGTGATGCCCTCTTCTTTGTGCAGGCGTCGCGCGAACTCGATTGCCTCGTCGTTCGAGACCGTGATTATCTCGTCCACGAGCATGAGGTCCAGTATATCAGGCTTGAAGCCCGCCCCGATGCCCTGAATCTTGTGGGGCCCGGGCTTCGGCTCCTCGCCCCTGCGTATCGCGGTCAGGACCGGGGAATGCACGGGTTCGACGGCGACGGACCTGATTGCCTTGCGCCTGTTCTGCTTCAGGTAACGCGTTACGCCGGTGATTGTCCCGCCCGTCCCGACTCCGGCGACGAAGATGTCGATCCTGCCGCCCGTGTCGCTCCAGATCTCGGGCCCCGTGGTCCTGAAATGGATGTCCGGATTCGCGGGATTCTTGAACTGCTGCGGCATGAAATACTTGCCGGGGGCGGATGCGAGAATCTCCTCGGCCTTGGCGACCGCGCCTTTCATGCCCTTCGGCCCCTCCGTGAGGACGAACTGCGCCCCGAAAGCGGACAGCATCTTCCTCCGCTCGATTGACATTGTCTCTGGCATGGTCAGGAGAAGGGGGTAGTCGCGGGAAGCGCAGACGAACGCGAGCGCGATGCCCGTGTTGCCGCTGGTTGGCTCGAGTACGGTGACGTCCCGAGACCCGGGCTTGAGACGCCCTTCCTTCTCGGCCGCCCAGATCATCGCGGCGCCGACGCGGCACTTTACCGAATAGGCGGGATTTCGCCCCTCGATTTTAGCTGCCACGGTCGCTTGCATCCCCTTGCAAATCCGGTTGAGCCTGACAAGGGGGGTTCTGCCGATGCTCAGGCTGTTGTCGTCGAAAATCTCTGCCATGAGAATCCTCCTGTGGATGAAAAGCCGCAAACCGATCATCAACCCGGTTCCCATAATCTATGGAACTGGCAGGGAATTCAACCGGATTCACGCACGGCCTTAATCTGGAACTCCGCCGATTGTCTTTCGTCCTAAGTTCCTGCCAGCCGGGTTGAAAGTTGCCCGCGGGCGGCAGTTTTGAAATAATCCGGCTTTCGCGCACGGTTCCGGAGTCCTTTTCGGGAACATGCGCGGCGAATATTGGAGCGGCGAACAGGAGACCGCAGTCGAGCCTGATGATCCCGCCTGTTCAACTGCTCGACAGTTCTCGACCCGGACGGGCCGGAACCAAGAGGTCTTCAGGCCCGGCTCGTCCGGGTCGGGAGGGGCGATGAGAGTAAACATCGGCATTCTGGGCTGCGGATGCGTGGGGAGCGGGGTGCTCAAGATACTCAAGTCCAAGGCCGAGACGATCAGGAACAGGACGGGGGTCGAGATAAACGTCCGCAGGATTCTCTACAGGTCCCGGAGGCCTGCGCAGGAGCTCGTGCCTCCGGGCGCGGCGCTCACCCAGGCATACGGGGATCTGCTGGACGACGGGGAAATCGACATACTGGTTGAGCTAATCGGCGGGCTCAGTCCTGCGCATGAGATAGTGTCCGCGGCGCTCGGGAACGGCACGAGCGTCGTGACCGCGAACAAGGCGATCCTTGCGGGGTACCTTCCGGAGTACCGGAGGATTGCGGCGGAATCGGGCGCGAACCTGGAGTTCGAGGGCGCGGTCGCCGGGAGCATCCCGATAATGGCCGCCATCAAATCCAGCTTCGTGGCCGACGATTTCAGCTCCGCGTACGGGATACTGAACGGCACCGCCAATTACGTGCTCACCAGGATGTCGGAGGGCATGCCTTTTTCCGACGCCCTCGCTCTTGCGCAGAAGCGGGGATTCGCGGAGGCCGATCCGGCTTTCGACGTCTCCGGGAGGGATGCGGCGCAGAAGCTCGCCATTCTTGCGATGCTCATATTCAACACCGGGATTTCCGGGGACCTCCATGCCGAGGGGATAACCGACATAACGGCTGACGACCTCGCGTACGCGAGGGACCTTGGCTGCACGGTGAAGCTGATAGCCAAGGCGAGCCTGGCGGGCGGCAGGCTCGGCGCGGGCGTGTATCCGGCCCTGCTCCCATTCTCGTCGGCGCTCGCGCACATCAACAACGAGAACAACGCCGTATATCTGAGGAGCGACAATTCCGGCGACGCGCTGCTCTTCGGGAAAGGCGCGGGCGAGCTGCCGACGGCCTCCGCCGTGATATCCGACGTCGTCAGGATTGCGCTCAGGCTCAAGAGCCAGTCGGCGAAGCCGCCTGTCTCAATCTTCAAGCAAATCCCGCTCATCGACCCCCTCGAGCTTTCCTCGAGGTTCTACATCCGGTACAGCGTGCTGGACAAGGTGGGGATACTCGCGAGGATTGCGGGGGTGCTGGGGAACCACAACGTGTCAATCGCCGGCGTCTGGCAGAAGAACACGGTCGCCGGGGTCGTTTCCCTGGTGATGACGACCCACTCCGCCCGCGTCAGGGACATGTTCGACTCGGTCCGCATCATCGACTCGTCGAACGACCTCGTGCGCGGGAAATCGCTCGTTCTCAGGATAGACGACTTGGAAGGGTAGCAATGCGCGAAAGGAAATACAGGTTCGAGACCGAGGCCGTGCATCATGCTGACGGGCCCGACGAATGGACCGGCGCCGTCATTCCGCCCATGAGCGTTTCCAGCACGTACGCGTTCAAGTCAATCGGCAAGAGGGGCAGGTACGTCTACGGAAGGAGCCAGAACCCGTCGAGGGAGACGCTCGAGAGGAAGCTCGCGAGGCTGGAGGGCGCGAAGTTCGCGTATACGTACGGCTCCGGCATGGCCGCGGTGCATGCCGCGTCGTGCTTCGTTAAGCCCGGCGAGACCATATTGTGCATCGAGAACTGCTACGGCGGCACGCATGAGCTGTTCACGCAATTTTACCGGCCCCGCGGGATAGGAATCGAGTTCCGGGACTTCTCGAACCTGAAGGAAGCTTCGAAGCAGGCGGCGCTCCTCAAGCCCGCCCTGGCCTGGATCGAATCGCCGACGAATCCGCTGATGAAGATCTGCGACATCGCGGCGATTTCGGGAATCATGCGCCTGCATGGGTGCAAGGTCGCGGTGGACAACACCTTCTCCGGCCCCTACATCCAGAGGCCCATCGAGCTCGGCGCCGACCTGTCGGTCTACAGCGGCACGAAGTACATCGGCGGCCATTCGGACCTTTCGCTCGGCGCGGTGATGACCGATTCCGAGGACCTGCGCCGCTGCCTCAAGCTCTGCCAGCATGCGGTGGGCGGCATTCCGGGGTCGCTTGAGGTATTCCTGGCTAACAGGAGCCTCAAAACCCTCATGCTCAGGCTCGGGAAGCAGTCGGAAAATGCGGCCAAACTCGTGAAGTTCCTCTCTCGCCATCACAAGGTCCGGAAGGTCTATTACCCGGGCCTCGACGGGCGCACCCGGAATCTCGCCAAACGGCAGATGAAGCTCTTCGGCGGGATTTTCGCGTTCGAGCTAGACGCTTCCCCCCGGGGGATGGACAGGTTCATAAAATCCCTGCGGCTCTTCGCGTTCGCAGCGTCGCTCGGCGCGGTGGAGTCGCTCATCGCCCATCCTGCGACAATGACGCACGAATCGCTCACCGAGGAGGAGCGGGAAAGCATGGGTATAGGGCGGAACCTGGTGAGAATCTCGACCGGAGTGGAGGACGCGCGGGATTTGCTCGAGGACCTCGATGCGGCGCTGCGGGCCGTTTGACCGATGACCGTCGACCGTCGCCCCTTTTACCCTTGCCCCCGCGAGGGGGAGAGGGCAAGGGTGAGGGGTGGGAGCCGATTAGCTCCTTCTTGCATGCCGGCGCTTCGCCGATATCATCAATCCCGTCTATCAGCTGAAAGGACGCGTCAATGCGATACGACACGAAGATAGTAAGGGCGGGGCAGGAGCCGGACAAGGCGCATGGCGCGGTGACCGTGCCGATTTACCAGACTGCCACGTACGCCATAAAGAAACCCGGCGTGTACCACGGATACGACTATTCGAGGTCCACGACGCCGACGAAGAACGCGCTCGAGCGGTCTCTGGCTGCGCTTGAGGGGGGCAAGGAGGCCACCGTGTTCTCCTCAGGGCTGGCGGCCGAGGACGCAATCCTCCACACGTGCGCGGCCGGGGACCGCATCCTCTCGTGCGACGATCTCTACGGCGGCACGAGGAGGCTGTTCAAGGTCGTCTACAAGGACCTTCCCGTGCGCATCGACATGATTGACATGACGGACCTTAAGCTCGTAAGGCGCGAGCTTGGAAGGAGGACGAAGTACGTGTTCATGGAGACCCCGTCGAACCCGACGCTGAAGCAGGTGGACGTCCGGGCAATCTGCGCCCTGGCGCATTCCGCCGGGGCGAAGGTCATCGTGGACAGCACGTTCATGACGCCGTATTTCATGAGGCCGCTCGGGCTCGGGGCGGACGCGGTGGTGCACAGCCTGACCAAGTTCCTGTCGGGGCACAACGACGTGATTGGCGGGGCGGTCATTTCGAGCGACAAGGCGTTCAACGAGCGCATGAAGTTCCTCATAAAGAGCATAGGCGCGACGCTGGGGCCGCTGGATTCCTATCTCACCCTGCGCGGCATCAAGACGCTGGGCGTGCGCATGGATCGCATCAACGCGAACGCCATGAAGATAGCGAGGTTCCTCGAGGGGCACGCGAAGGTCAAGAGGGTAATCTATCCCGGCCTCGAATCGCATCCGCAGTACGACATCGGCAGGAAACAGATGACGGGGTTCGGAGGAATGATTTCGTTCGAGCTGAAGGGCGGGCTCAAAGCGGGGCAAAGATGCATGGAGCGCTGCAGGCTCTGGCTGCTCGCGGAGTCGCTGGGCGGGTGCGATTCGCTCATCACCCACCCGCCGAGCATGACCCATGCGTCGGTCCCGCGCGCGACTCGGCTTGCGCTCGGCATCTCGGACGGATTCATCAGGCTCTCGGTCGGAATCGAGGACGCGCAGGACCTCATCGAGGACCTCGACAGGGCCATGAGGTGATCCGGGGCACGTCGCCGGGCGGGCAATAGGCGTCGGGTTCGAGCGGCACTTCTTCGCCTTGGCCTTAATCAACAGTTCCGTGTTCGCAATCCATCGCCGCCTTGCTGTGCCAGGAAAAATACCGGTCCCCCTCCTGCCCGGCGACCCGCCTACTCCTTCTTCTCAGGCGCGGCCTTCACCTCGAACTTCAATTCCGCGGCGGCCTTGTTGCCCGCGGCATCCGCGGCTTCGACCTTGAGCACGTGCATGCCGGGAGCGAGGCCGGACACGTCGACCGACACTGCGCAGATTCCCTCCTCGTTCGAAGATTTCCCCATGACCATGGGATTCCCGTTGTCAATCGACAGGATGATCGGACCGAGCTTCCTGTCGTCCGACACCTGGGCCTTCACCTCGACCTTTCCGGACAGTACCGAGTCCTGCGCGGGAGACTTGATTGCCACCGACGGAGCATTGCGGTCGACCTCGAAGATCCACGAGGAAACGTCGGCATTGCCCGCGAGATCCGCAGCTGAGACTTCCACGCGGATTTCCTTTCCTTCGGGAACCGGCACGGGCTTCCGGACGGACAACCTTCCGTTCTCGATTGCGAATTCGGCCGGCGCTCCGTCCACTGTGACCTTGACCGACCCGGGCCTGATGCCAGAAGGGGCCTTCACGGTGCAGGCGATTTCCCCGGGCGCTTCCCGGATGAAGCCCGAGGGCCTGAAATCCGCGACTATCTTGTGCCTGGGCACGAAGGAAATCCTGACGTCGAGGAGCGCGAACGCCTGCTTCACCTGCCATCCCTGGCAATAGAGCCAGTAGATGCCGTGCGGCGGGGAATCGAGGTAAATCCGTTCCGACGCCGAAGGCGAGGTCGAGGCGGTTATCTTCTCGTCCATCCCGTCCAGCGTCCCGTTGCCGTTCCGGTCGTGGAAAAGGAACATGTCCATGTCGAACCCCTCGGCGGTCCCCTTCGCCGAGATTTCGATGAATCGTTCCCTCTCGGGAATCTCGAACGGCCCCAGCACCCAGGAACACGCAGGAAGCGGCGATTCCGTATTGTCCTGGCGGATGCGCTGGGACGTGAACGATGTCGACGGCAGGACGTTGATCCTGATTTCCTTGAGCGCCGTCCTGCCCGAAAAATCCCTCGCCCTGAGAAGCACCGTGTATACGCCCGGCGGCAGAGGCCCGCCGATTCCCGCGGTCCAGTCTATGCTGAACGCCCCGCCACCGGCCAGGGCATCCGACGCGTCAATCCAGGCGGTCCCGCCGTCGACCGACCATTCGAGCGACGAAATCCCCGCCTCGTCGGTCGCGCGCCCCTCGATTGCGATTGCTGCGCCCGATGCCACCGACAGACTCCCTGCGCCCGCCAGCTCAAGCACGGGATCCCGCGCAGGGAAGAAGGTGGAAGCGTCGATTGCGCACCGCGCCCATGCGCGATGGCAGGGATTGAAGATCACGAGGACCGCATCGTCGCGGAGGAATCCTTCGACGCTCCTGCCCGGATTCAGGCCGGCCGCCTGCAGAGGCTCGGACGCCTCGCCCCTGCGCAGCAGCAGGAAAGCCTGCCGGTCCATGAAGAGCGCCCGAAGCGGCGGGTTGCCCTCGATGGGCAGGAAGGAGCCGGTCGTTCCCCTGAAACCGGTCTTCCTGAAGACGAACGCCTTGGCGGCCTCGTCCTGCTTCAATGGCTTGACGCCGGTGAGGATGTTTGCGGGCTTCAGGAAGGCTGCCGACTCGCGCAGGGACACGGAGACGTGGCGTCCTCTTTGCGGCCCCGTTGCGAAATCGATTGCCGGCGCCCTGGCCGGCAGCTTTCCAGGAAGCGCGATGGAAGTCTCGAAGGCCTTTCCCTCGACGACCGGGTAATTCCTGATTCCCGCGCAACCCGCGGCCGAGAGCACCTCGATTGTGTAGCCTCCGTTGGGCTGGTATCCCACGTCGAACGATATGGTCCCGTCGATGCCCGTATAGCCCCAGTGGCCGATTGCATTGCGGTTGTCCCAGTGCGACCGGAATATCACGAGCGCCCCGTCGACTGCGCTGCCCGCCGCGTCGACGGCTTTCACGGTCACGCGCGCAGTATCGGTGTAGCCGCTTCCGGAAGCCGTATACGGCTTGTCCTTCGGGTTGAACACCGAGGTTGTCGCGGATTCCTGAACGTCGTCGCCGCGCCAGCGGAGAACGGCCGTCACGGTCTTGCCCTTGTGCCTCTCGCCCTCGGTCGAGATCCCCGGATCGTCAATCCCCTCGCCGTTGCAGATGTCCCAGTGATGCCATGCTCCTCCCATCCAGAACTCGTTCCACTGGTGGTCCTCGCCCCTGTCCGTGACCACCGAGACGGGGATGAGCATGGCGCGGCCGCAGGCAGCCGCGACAATCGAATGTTCCCCGCAGGACCCGTAGCGCTTCTCGAATATGACGAGCGGCTGGATGTCCGAGGTCAGGTATCCGAACTTCATCCGGCCTCCCGGCTTGCCAGACGTGATGAATCCATGCACCGCCGTCATAGCCGCCTCGAGATTCGTCGCTTCCATGGCCGCGGCCATGAGCGTCTTTCCGCCAGATGCGTCGTCCGGCAGCCGGTTGCGCCAAAAGGAGGATTCCGGAGCCGTCTCGTACACGCTCCTCTCCGGCTCGTGCTTGAGCCATGCCTCCTCCGAGAGGCCCCGGGAGGCGGGCGTGGACTTCCACCACGAGGAGTCGATTCTGGACGGGATTTCGTAGAGGATTCTCGGATGGACCACCCACCAGTAGTACGCGTCGAAGGGCAGCCTTTCCTTCGTCCCGTCCGCGCGCGAGTACTCGATCGTGGTGCGGTCGCCTTCCTCAACCAGCCTCGCGTATTTCAGCTTCTTCGCGACGTCGTAGATGCATGCGGCGTTTGCCCGGAAAAGGTCGGCGTTTCCGAGCCGCGCCATGGTGCGGATGACCTCGACGGGCGTATGGGCGATTGAGAACGCCGCCTCGTCGATGATTTCCTTCCCGCAGCCCGAAAGGACGTCGAGGATTCTTTCGGCGGATTCCCGGTCAGTCGCGGCGAGGAATGGCCTCGACTGCGGATAGTGCCTGCTCAGATACGCCCGCAGGTCCGGGAACTCATGGTCGGGCTTGAACGCCCAGGAACCGGCTTCCTCGAACGAAGACCCCTTGTTCCTGTAAAAGGAGACCCGGCCTGCCACGCAGCCGGCGGCGAGGTCCGGTTTCCCGTCCCCGTCTAGATCAGCCAGCGCGGGGGCGGCCATCTCCCCGAGGTCCGCCTCCAGCAGCCATGTCTGATCCTCCTTCCAGTCCGGGCCAATCAGCACGGCGATCCTGCCGTCCTGGTTTCCAATCACGGCGTCCGCATTGCCGTCGCCGTCGATGTCGCCCAGGGCGGGATTGGCCGATTTGCCGAAGCTTTTCCCTTCGAGGGGATGGCCGGACCATGAGGTGAACGCAGGCTTTCCGCTCCCGCCCTTGACGCCGCGGTAGACCCGCAGCGATCCGTCCGCCCTCCCGACGACGAGGTCCTCAATCCCGTCACGGTCGAGATCCGCAAACGCCGGGGCGGGGAATTCGGCTGAGCCCTGGCCGACTCCGTCGACCGTGACCTCGGCGAATTCCTTCGAGAGGAAGAACCTCAACCCGCCCGTCTCCTCCCCGACGACGATGTCCGGAATTCCGTCCCTGTTCAAGTCGCAGGACGCGGGGGCGGCGCAGCCCTTGAATTCGAGGAGCGCGAGTTTCCTGGCAGCGCCGGACTCCGGCGGGGTTTTGAATTCAGGGCCCCTGAGAACGGCCAGCCTTCCCTCCTTCGTGCCTGCGATGAGGTCGGACATGCCGTCGCCGTCCACGTCGCAGAAGGCAGGCCTCGACAGGCAGCCGGGGTCGAGGGGGAACCGGATGGGAGCCTCGAGTTCACCGCGGGGGAACCAGGGATTGCCCCTGGATCCTTCGTTTTCAGCCAGGAAGACGCTCCCGTCGGATCTGACCTCGACGAGGTCGGGCAGGCCGTCGCCGGTCAGGTCGCCCATTGCCGCGCGGGACCCGGGATGAAGGCCGAAGCCTTCGAAACAGGCGCTGGATGCGGGGGTCCGATCCCCAAAGCCGAATGCAATGAGGGATCCTCCGTCGCTCCAGCCGATGTAGCGCGCAAGTCCGCCGGAGGGAAGCCCAGCGGCGGCCGCTCCTGCGATTCGGGCATTGCCTGCTCCCGGAAAGACAACGTCGAACTGCCGCGGCGATCCCGCAGGCTTGCCTTTGGAAAACCGGTATTCCCTGACACTGCCGTCGGCGAATCCCGCAACGAGAAGAGCCTCTCCCGGACGGTCGGATTCCATTTCCCCGCCGGTCAGGAAAGAACAGCCGCCGGTGAAATCCGACGCGAATCCCGGAGGAAGCTCCACGTTCGAGGATTCCCATGGGGCATCGAAGCCGGCGAAGCGCTTCCATTCCCCGTTGCGTCCCACGTGCAAGAGATCGGGCCTGCCGTCGCCCGTAAGGTCGAGGAAGGCGATATGGCCGCCCGGCTCGAGCCTGATTCCTGAAAGTACGGCGCTTTCCTCGAACCCGGGGGCTAATAAGCAGCGGATTGATCCCTTGGCCGGGGAGTGCAGAATCAGGTCAGGAAGCCCGTCGCCGTTCGCGTCCGCGACCAGCGGCCAGGCGTCCTGCTCCCAGACGAGCGGTTCTCTGCGGAGCCCCGCGAGAGCCCTTTCCAGATCGGGCCGAATCCAGGCGGGCGCCTTTTCCAGGGTCCCGGCGGGGCATTTGAACGCATCGCCTGAATACGGGTTCCCAGGTTCGGGGATGAGGCGGCCGGTCTTCCCGTCGAGCCGGAACGCCACGAAGCCGCGCGGCGGAATATCGGAATGCATCGAAACCGGCCGAGGTTCGTCGGCGGCCTCTTCCTCGGAAAGCGCGTGCGGGAAGGCGAGGGCGATGAATGCGATTAATGCAGCCGGGACGGCCGGGCGGATTATCATCTTCGTTCTCCTTTCCTTTCCCCGCGAGGCGGGGAACAGAGACGCCGAACTTGAAAAGCCCGGCTTATTCATGGATTCCCGATAGGGGAGCCGGGGAGGGATATGATAGCAAATCGGCGAAGTGCCGGAACTCCGCCGATAATCACCTCCCGAAGGAATTCCTTGAATATAATTCCTGTTTGGTTCCGGCTCGTCCGGGTTATGATTAGCGTTGAATTTTCCAATCCCGAGCTTGTCGGCTATTAAGGAGGCAGAGATGAGAATCGCATCAATTGCATGGGCGCTTCCCGTGATTGCGGCCGTATTCGCCGGCGCATCGGCTGCGCAGGACGGGGCGGCCTGCAAGGAGATTCTGAACTCGAAATCGGCGCTCATCGTCACTGTGAAATTCGTGCTGAAGGCCGAGGTCATGAACGAGAGCCACGAGCAGAAGATGGAGACCCCTGGCGTCGTGGTCGACGAAACCGGGCTCATCATGCTGAACGGCGCAGCCCTTGGGGGATCGAAGACCATCGAGGCGGGTCCTCAGACCATCGAGATGAAGACCACGGTCGACGACATAAAGGTCGTCTTCGGCAGCGAGACCGAGGAATACGAGGCGGTGCTGGCGGCCAAGGACTCCAAGCTCAACCTCGGATTCGTGCAAATCAAGGATCTGAAGGGGAAGAAGATACAGGCGCTCAAGTTCGCCGAGGGGCCGGACCCGGAGGTCGGGCAGGCGCTCACTGGCATTTCAAGGCTCGGCAGGCGTTTCGATTACGCGCCGTATTTCCAGACGGCCATGCCCTGCGGTGAGGTGAAGACGCCCATCCAGATGTGGCCGCTTTGCGGAGGGTTCGCGGAAGCCGGCCTGCCCCTGTTCGACAGGAGCGGCAGGACCGTGGGCGTGGCGGCCATGCCGTCCATTTCGGACGACGGATCGGAAGACACAGTGAATGCCAACATGCTGATGAGCCTTCTCGGCATGGGTTCGGGGGCGAAGACGCTGTGCTTCCTTCTCCCTGCCAGGACCGTGAGCGAGACGGTCGAGAAGGCCAGGAAGCAGGCCGTCGAAGCCCTGACGAAAATCAAGGAAGGCGGGAAGGAAGGCGAAAAGGAAGGCGAAAAGGGCGCGGAAAAGGAAGGCGAAAAGCAGGCCTTCGCCATGACGAAGGAGAACGCGGGCAAATTGTACGTCGAAGCGGTCGAAGCATGGGCGCGTGAATTCAAAGCAGCGAAACCCGAGGACAGGGGCAAGGTGGATTTCATGGGCTTTCTGAACAATGCCTGCTCCAAGGCCGGCTTCAAGGACTGGCCCGATTTCTGCTCGAAGGCGGCGAAAGCCCTGGGCCCACAGGGTTGGAGCGACTGCGTGAAGGAATTCACCGCCCGGCAGACTGAAATCATGAAGAATCTTGCCGACGAAATCCAGAAGGCAGCCGAAGGGAAGTAGAACGTCGAACGTGCGTTGGTGAGTTGGCGCGCAAGTGAAACCTTGAACCGTGCTGAAGGCTCTGGTTCAGGGGTGGATTGTCGAAAGTCTAGAGTCCAAGGTCGAAAGTCGAAGCCGCGGGTCGTAGGGGCGACGCGTGCGTCGCCCGTGAAGCGGGGCGGGCGGTGCAACGGGCGGTCCGCAGGGAGGTTTGTGCCGCTGCTGTAGCCGCCCCGGGTTTCGGAGACCTGCCGAAGGCGGGCTGGGGCGCCGATCACGGCAACTGAGTGCCGTGGCTACAACGCGCACGCGTAATTCCGGCGGAAGCCGGAATCCGCTGAACCCCGGCCTTTCCTGATATCATGAGTTCCGCTTCCGATTCAATCGGCACGTCGAATTGATACAATGACCGCATGATCAATCGCGCATCGTCATCCGCCCGTTCGCGCATGGCAGGCGCATGCAGCTGCCTGTTTGCCGGATTTCCGGCTGCGGTCCTCTGGATTCTGATGCTTCCCGCCCCCCTCGCGGCGAGCGAGGACTCCCCTCAGGCGGGCGCAGCCGGAGCGGAAAAAGGCTTTCGCTGGATAAGCAATCTCGAGCAGGGGCTTTCGGAATCGGCGGACCGCAAGGCGCCGATACTCGCTTTCTTCTGGGACTACAACTGAGCCCCGTCGGCCAGGATGGTGAGCAGTGTGCTCATCGACGGGAACGAGGAGCTCGTCCGGCTCAGCCGCGAATTCGTCTTCATGAAGTTCTGCGAGACGGACGACAAGGACGAGTACTATCGCGCCGCGGCCTACTTCCTCCCGCAGTGGTACTGGCAGCCCATCCTGGCAATCACGGATTCGGAAGGCAGGGAAATCAATCCGAAGTGGAGGAGGACGCACGAGAGCATACCGGCGGAGGAACTTGCGAAGGTTCTTGAAACCGCGCTCCTGGCCGCAGGCAGAGGTATGCCCGCCGGGGAGGCGTCAAGGCTGCGCGGGCTGTTAGGCCGGGCAGAAGAGGAGCTTTTTTCGGGCGGATACGACGCCGCAATCCGCCTCTGCTCCGACGTCCGGGGCCGATGCGCCTCCGGCCGCATTCGAGACGACGCCGGCCGCATCGAGCATGAGGCGCGGTTCCTGGCATCCATTCGCGACAGGATTGATGGAATCAACGCCGCGGGCGTCCTGCCCGAGGGATTCGACCGGCTTCTGTGCGCCCTTTACTTCTGCACAGGCCGAGACTACGGCGAGGCGTGGAAGGTTTTCCGCGAGCTTTGCGCCGGCGGCGGACCCGCGGGATTTGCCGCGGCGGACGTCGAAGGGGACCTGAGGCAGGTCGTCGCCGACTGCCTCGGCGTCTCGCGCGTCTCGATCCGGAGATGGCGCTTCGGTCCCGACCTGTTCCATGAGATCCGCGCCGAAGTCCGGTCGAGGCTCGACCGCGTGGAGGGGCTCGGCCTGAGGTTCCGGGCCGAGCTCCGTAACGGCACGGTCTTCGAAGGCCGGATGGGATTCGGGAACGTCAGCCGGGGAGACGCGCTGAGGGCGTCCGCGTTCGTCCCATTCCTCGAGGCCGAAGCCGGGGGAGGGATTTCGGACGCGCATGTCGAGCTGCTCATTGACGGCAGCCTGCTGCACGAGAACGGCATGGATGGCGGCGCTTCCGCGGGCCGGCCGCGAACGGCGGATGCCCGGCCGATGTGCATGGACCGGGACGTGCAGGCGTGGTGGGGCAGTCCGGGCTTCGAGCCCGTCGAGTGGGCCGGCACGGCCATGCCGCCGGCGGCCGAGGACCGGAGGCATGAGGAAATCAGGGAAGCCTATCGCGACCTCGACGCGAGACGATACTACTTCCTGTCAACCCGCGCGAAATACCGGCTCGCGTCGCTCGGATCCCGGGCGCTCGGACTGTACGTTCCGCTCGCGTCGAGGGACGGCGGAGTCACGGCGCTCGACATGCTGTGGATTCTCGCAAGGATACCGGACAAACGGGCGGCCGCCGCGGTCCTGCACGGCTTCGGGGCGGACGACCTAACGCTCAGGCACCCGGGGGCTGTCTTCTACTACCTCGACTGGCTCGACGGGCAGGAATATGCCCCCGGCGGGGAAATCATCGGCTATCTCGACGGGGGCGACCCGGCGCTCGCACGACTCTCGGCCCGGGCGCTGGGCCGCATCGGGAGCAAGGACGCCCTGATGCCGCTCTTCGAGCGATACAAGCGGCTCGAACCGGATTCGCCCGAAGCGCAGGAGGCGGCATGCGCAATCTCCTCCATCGCAGGCAGGGACTTCGGGCTGAGTCCGGGGATTCCGCCGGCGGCGAGGGCGGCTGCGATGGACGGCCTCGCCGGATGGTGGAAGACCTTCGGCGAGGGTAATCCGCGAATCCTCTGGATGGCCCGCAGCGTGGAGGAGGCGGGATTCTCCCCGGCTGGCGAGCTGTCACGCGCAATCGCGTCCGGCGACCCGGACCGGGCCGCCCCCATTCTCGCCCGCGCGATATCGGAAGGCCCTGCGCTTGCGCGGCGATGCGCAATCATTGCCGCGAAGCAGGGGGGATGCAGGGGAGCCGGCCCGGCAATCCTGGATTTCCTGTGCAGGACCGATCGCCTTGATCCTGACGTGGCGCTGGCCAGGAACGCGTTGCGCGACCTCATGACGAAGGAACTGCTGAAAGCCCTCGTCGCGCGGCTTGCGACGCCGGGCAAGGGGGTTGTCATCCTGGACCTGCTGCTCGTGTCCACGGGCAACTGGGGATTCTATCCGCCGGAAGGGGGGTTCGAAGTCTCTAGGCTCGGGAGGATTTACGGCCCCTATCCGATGCCGGATTTCCATCCTGCGGAAATCGGGTTCTCGATGCCCGCCGATCTGTGGGAGAGGGAGCGGCGGAGATGGACCGAGTGGCTTTCGGATTCAGGCGATTCGCTGGCGTGGGACGCGAAAGAGCTCATGTTCAGGAAGGAGTAGCGGGACGGTCTTATGATTACCTGCACCGAAGCCGTGTACTCCTTACTAACGCACAAACGCACCAGCTGACCAACGCACTTCTTGACTCACTTCCCGTCCCTGTAGTCCTTTGCGCATCTGAATCCCAGCGAGGGGTGGCTGTAGTCCGGAGGGGCGAGGAACCTCGTTCCGGCCTTGAGCGCGGCGGCGGGGGAGAGATAGGATCCGCCCATGATCGCGACGTTGGCGCTTCTCGGGTCGAAGAGGGAGGAGGTCCATTCCGCCGCGTTTCCCGCCATGTTCAGGCAGCCGAACGGCCCCGCGCCCTCGGGATACGACCCGGCCTCGACGAGGTCCCCGATTCTCGCGCCGAGGAAGTTGCATTTCTTCGAGTCGAAGTCCCGTCCCCAGGGGAAGGGGAGCTTGTCGTCCCCGTAGGCGGCCCGGCACCACTCCGCCTCGGTTGGCAGCCTCTTTCCAGCCCAGGAAGCATAGGCCTTGGCCTCGTCGAAGGATACCGAAGTGACCGGGAGGCCCGCCCTGTGAGCGGGGAACCCGCCGGTCCAGGGCGCCCTTGCGCCCGAGGCGTCCACGAACTTCCGGTAGTCCGCGATCGTGACTTCGGCCGTATCGATGAAAAACGCGGGCACCGTAGTTTCCAAGACCGCGCCGGAGGCGTCGGTCACAAGGGCGGTTCCTCGCGGGATGAACGCCATGCCTCCGGCGGAGAGCGATTTCATGATTCTCTGCCTGGCGGCGGCGAGGGACCTGAGCATTTCCGCGGAGGGCGCGGGCCCGTCAGGGCGGGAATCCAGGACGGCGATTGAGGCGTCCCATTTCCTTTCCTTTTCCAGCATGGCCGCCCCGGCGAGCGCGTCGGAGAACCACTTCGACAGCGCCCTGGCGGCGTCCGCGGCGATTCGAGCCTCCAGCGCCTTGGCCTTTCCGGCCTGCGTGGATTCGGGATACCTCCGCACGATGGCCCTGCACCTCTCGGAAAGCACGGAGTGGGGCGCGGCGCCTCTGGCGGCGTCCCTCTCAAGTTCCATGAGCTCGAATTCCGCGGGATTGAACTGCTCAGCCGCCGACAGGACCGGGGAGGCGTCCACGGGAGGCAGGACGGTGAACCTCAGGATCACGGCGGCTGCGGTTATGACCGCCACGGACAGCGATCCTATGAGGAGGTGCGACCTCGGCCTGATAACGACCGACTTCTTCTTTTTCTTCTTCTGCTGGGGGCCCGCCTCCTTCTCGCGCTCGAGGGTAATTTGCGGGACGCCGCCCTTCTCGATGACCTCGATGTCCGCTATCAGCTCCGATATGGTCCCGTACCGGAACTCCCTGTTCTTCTCCATCATCCTCTCGATAAGGCGGCTCACGGAGTGTGGAATCAGCGGGTTGCGGTCGACCGGAGGGACGAGCTTTTCGTTCATGTGCTTGAGGAGCACTTCCATCGGCGTTTCCCCCTGGTACGGGTGCTTGCCGGTTATCAGGTGGTAGATGGTCGCTCCGAGGGAGTAGATGTCCGCCCTCTGGTCCACCTCGAGGCAGTCAATCTGCTCGGGCGAGATGTAGTAGGGGGTTCCGACGATTTCCCCGGTGTTGGAGAAGGATCCCGACGCCTCGGTGTCCCTGGCGAGGCCGAAATCCGCGACCATGATTCTGTCGTCGGACGCTATGAGGATGTTGTCCGGCTTGATGTCGCGGTGGACAATCCCTTTCTCGTGGGCGGCTCCAAGGCCCGTGGCGGCCTCCTTTATGATTCTGAGCGACTCCTCAATCTTGAGCGCCCTCTTCTCTTTAATAAGGTCCCCGACGGATTGGCCCTCGACGAATTCCATGGCGATGAAATTGATGTCCCCCTCCACCCCGATGTCGTAGCACTTGACGATGTTCGGATGATCGAGCTTCATGGCCGACATGGCTTCCTTGTTGAACCTCTCGACCCTTCCCTTGTCCGACGAATAGATTAGCGGGAGTATCTTCAGCGCCAGGGTTTTCTCGTCCTTGAGCCTCACGGCCTTGAAGACCGTTCCCATGGCGCCGCGGCCGATGAGTTCCTTCACCATGTATCCGCCGATTTGCTTGTTGAGGAAGAACTCGTGGCTGAAGCTCGAGAGCTCCCTCCTCCTCTTGTGAATCGGCTCCTTCTGCCTCAGCGCGGCCTCCCAGCCCCTGGCGGCCTCGGCGGGTTCGGCGCGAGGGGAGCGTTCGCGGCTGGGCGCGGGCTCCTCGGGCTCCGGGGAGGGCGTCGCGGCACCCTCGGCTTCGACGGCCGGTCCCGGGGGCGCGGCGACCGGGACTGCCGTCTCCGGATTCCGGTCGCCCTGCCCGGACTTGCCCATGTCGAAGAAGTCGGCGTCCTCGCCCATGTAGTCGAACGGCGCCTTGTTCTCGTTCGCCTCCCCATCCTCGGCCTTCCCGTCCTGCCCGGAGGGCGGTTGCTCGACCTGCGCGAGGTCGGGCGCGGGCTCTGGCGCGAGCTCTGGCGCGGGCTCGCCGGCCATCGCGGCCGCGAGCTCATCCTCGGTGGCGCGCTTCAGGTAGGACGACCCGCAGGTCATGCATTTCTGCACGTGGATGTTCTGTCCGGAGTAGATCTGCTTGCAATTCTGGCAGACGAGCCTTTCCTTGGAATGGAAAGTATCGTACTGCTTCGTCTTCCTCTCAACGACGGTCAGGCGCTTAATCCTGTGTTCGGCCTCCTCCTTTTCGGCCTCCTCGATGTACGATTCGAGGGACTTCTTGAGTCCGGTCGCGCCGGCCGGCCTGGACTTCGCGGACGGGAACTGGGCTGCGACGGAGTCCGGAGGCGCTAGCAGCGGGGCATCGGACGCGGAGGAGGAGGAGGGCGCGGCTTTCGGCGGGGCCGGCGGCCGGGCGGAGGGGTCAAGCGAACCCGGGGATGAAAGCCCCAGGAGCAGGTCATCCACGGACTTGAGCACGTCCTCGGCCGTGGAGGCGGGTTTCTCGGCCTGGGCGGGCTTTGCGGGCGCGGCGACGAAAGGCGCGCCGCATACGGGGCAGAACTTCGGGTCCTTCGAGATGGGGACCTCGGCGCCGCACGCGGCGCAGGCCAGCATCTGCGATCCTCTCTGGTCGTAGGGCATGGAATCACTCCCAAACCGAATAGAGGCGGCCGTCGGCGGACCCGAAAATGACGCTCTTCCCAGCCGGCAGGGGTTTAGTCGCCACCGGCCCGCCCGTCTGGAAGCACCATCTGATTCTCCGGTTCACGATGTCTATGGAGCAGAGCCTCCCGTCCTCGGTCCCGAAGTACAGGGACGTCCCGGAAACGGCGCATTCGGAAGTGACGGGCGAATTCACGTAGATTTTCCACTCCAGCCTTCCGGTCGCGACGTTCACCGCGTACACGTGCTTGTCCGGGGAGCCGATGAACACGAGGCTTTCCGAGACCTCGGGCCCGCGCGCGAACACGGACCCGCTGCGGAAGGGCCAGCCGAGGAGGGGCTTGCCTGTTATGAGGCTTATGGCCCAGAGGTCCCCGGCCCTGGTGGAGGCGTGGATTACCCCCTTCGAGACCACTGGCGCCGCCGCCGGGGCGGATTCGAGGTTCGCCGTCCAGCTTACCCTGCCGACCTTGAGGTCGTAGGCGTACAGCCTTCCCGACGCGGAAGCCGCGACCAGGACGTCGCCGCTCAGGGCCGCGCAGGTCTCGATGTTCTCGCCGAGCGAGGCGATTTCCTCGAAGGCGGCCGCGTCCGAGGCCATGAACATGATTTTCCCGTCGCGGCGCATCGCCACCAGGCCCCTGGCGGGTGTTTCTGTCCTCGCCGGGGTCGCGACGAGCGGACCGCCGGTGGCAATCCTTGCCGATGGGACGAGGGTCTGCGCGTCGAGGACCGCGACGTCGCCGTCCGCGAGAGGGCACATGACGGTCCTCAAGTCGACGAGCGGCGGCGCGGCCAGTCCGCAGGCGCCCTGGAAAGGCCATGATGTCCTGACGTGGCCAGATTCCCGGACGACGGAGGCGATCCTGTTGTTGTCTGTGGAGACGATTAGGTCCTCGCCGATTTGCGCGGGCCGCGACGCGACCGGGCCGCCGACGTAGGTCTTCCAGAACATCTGCTTGCACATCTGGACCTTGAGGGGCCAGGGTGCGACCGCGGCGTCTGTCTCGATTGTCAGCGTCTCGTAGCCAGGGAGCTCGAACCTCATCTTGGTCTTCGCTGCCAGTCCGAGCTTCACGTAGTCCTTGTCCCAGGCCGCGCCGTTGACGAACACCGAGGCGCCCTCGGGCTCCACGCTGAGCGGGAACTCGATGGCGACCTCGCGCTCCGGAATCAGTCCCCTGCTCTCCCTGAGTATGGACACGAGGGCGGCATGCGCCTGCTCGTTCGAACCGTTCTCGGCCAGCTCCTGGACGCGCCCGGCAGTCTGCAGGAAACTCCCCACCCTCCGGCCAATGGACTGTGCCAGGGTCCGGAGCGCCGGGGACACGTCGGGCGACACGAGGATTTTCTCGATTTCCTCCTGGGCGTCGCGCAGCTCGCGCACGTCTCCTGCGGCGATGGCGTCCTCGAACGCGGCCAGCCTGCGCCATGTCTCCGCGTTCCTCTCCGCGGCGATGAGCGAATCCAGCGCCTCGACGACCGCGTCCACCCGGGGGGCCGTGGAAGTGAGGAAGAACTTGCCCCTGAATTCCTCCGCCCTGTCCCGGGCCTTGGAATATTCCTTCTCGGCGGCAAGGCTTTTCACTTCGGCGGCAAGGGTTTTGTATTCGAGCCTCCCCAAGAGCTCGTAGACCAGCGAACCAGCACCCGCGATTAGTGCGACAGCCACGGCGGCGGCCATCAGGAACCTTCCCAGTTCCTGGCCCGTCCGGTAATAGAGCCTCTTCAGCTCCTTGCGGGCGACCTTGTGCTCCTCGTCCAGAATCAGGATTTTCTCGTAGATTTCCCTGAGCCTCGCCTCGTCCTTCTTCTCCTCCCTGAGGAGCTGGGCGAGCTGCTCGTACTGGGCCACCGCAGGCTTGGTCTCCTCCAGCATCGTGTAGACCTCGGCCAGGAGCCGCCTCGCGCGGTGGTTCTTCGGATCGAGGTCCACGGTCTGCAGGAGGATGTTCTTGGTGCGGTTGGGAAGCCTGTTGGACTTGTAGATTTCCGCGAGTTTTATCCCGTGGGCCGCCGCCCTCTCCCTTCGGAGGCTCCTGTACAGCTCGAACAGCCTCTCCTGGGAGTCGAAATCGTTCGGGTTCAGGAGCACGGCCTTTTCGTAGAGCTCGACGGCCTCGTCTATTCGGTAGTTGTCTATCTTCTGCTCGCCGATAATCGTGTAGTTTACCGCGGCCTTCTCCTTCTGGCCGGATTCCTGATAGGCGTGCGCGAGCTTGAACCTCAGAAGCTCGTCGTCCGGCGCGGACTCGAGCGCCTTCTCGAGCACTGCGATTTCCTGGAAGACGTCCTGGACCTCGTCGAACTCGTCCTTGCCCCCGCCCCCCCCCACCCGGACAATCCATTGCTTTCCGATGAGCTCCGCCGCGATTTCGCAGGTCTCGTAGAGTCCGAAGTTTCCGAGTTCCGCCACGTCCGAGAGGGCCCTCTGTCCGTCGAGGAGGTTGGCGAACTCGGCGTAGAATCCGCCGAAATTGCCCTTCGCGAGCTCGTCCTTCCCCGCCTTGGTCAGCTTGTACGCCCCCCGCATGTCCGGAACCTTCTCCTGAATCTCTGCCCACTTGTCGACCTTGGACAGGATTCGGCCGGCCAGCTCCTCGATGTCCACCGAGATTGTGGTCGCCTTGAGCTTCTCGTCGAAGAGGGTGTTCTGCATCTTCTCGTGGAACTGGTACGCCCCGCCGTCCCAGGCCACCAGGTCGTAAATCTCGCTCTCAACCTGGATGCGGACCATATCCTGCATGGTCTCGGCAGTGACCACCTTCATGAACTTCGTCAGCACCTCGCCCATGCGCCTGCCCGTGCGGTTCTGTATCGCGATCGCGTCGTCGAGCTGCGAGGGCTTCACCTTCCCGTACCTCACGAGCAGCTTGCCTATGGGGACCTTCTGCTTGGCCCCGACGACGTGGAGGCGCACTCCTCCCACGGTGAAGTAGACGTATTTGGTCGCGTCGCCCTTCGTCACCTGGAGGCAGCCGACGAAACCGCTGCGTTCGAGCATCCCGAGGACCTTCTTGAAGGCCTTGGGATTGAACGATCCCGACACCGATTTGTCCGAAGGAACCGGGCCTGCCGCCATCTGCTCACCAACACGGGTCTTCCCGGGGGAGTGCGGGGAATCCGCGACCGCTTCCTGGATCGCGCCCTCCGCGCCGAATCCCGTCCGACGGGCCGGGCCTCCCTTCCGGGGGCCTGCCGCGACACATTATTATATGCGGACAAGACCGGCTGTCCAGCGAGTACAGGGCGCAGGACCGTGCGCCGGCGCGTTGGCGGCCGTGCAATGCAAAGCGGCCGGGCGGCGGCGGCGACGTGAAGCAGAATCCGGGATATTGTCGGCCCGGTCTTGTATAATATCCTTTCGACCCGGGATGGGCAGTTGAGGCCTGCAACCGGGCTCATTTTCGCGATTCGAGGGCACCCGCATGAAGAAAGCCGTCGTTATTTCGGTGATGCTGTCGTTTGCCGTGCTGATTTCCTCCTGTTCGAAAAAGGACAATGACGACAACCCTCCCGTCGACCCGTTGACCAACCTCATAAACCACGACGGAGGCATCGGAGGAGGCCCCCAAACCGGCGAAATAACGGTCGCCGTTTTCGACGATATCACGAAACAGCCCATCGTTTCCGCCTGGGTGCTCGTGGACCATGGCGCCGTGGTGCAGGGCCAGACCGACTCCTCGGGCCGGGCTTCGTTTTCCGGGCTGACCACCGGCATGCTCGACATAACGATCGCCGCGTCCGGATACGCGAATCTGTCGCTGATTGGAATCAGTTCAAGGTACATAGCCATGCCCATGGAACGGCGCAGAAGGCTCAGCGTCCAGGGAATCATCAACGCCAGCGCCCCTTCCGGGACGACGTGTTCGGTCGATTTCCTGGCGCAGAACAAGGACCTAATGGGCGGATCGGAGCCGAAATACGGATCGGTCGTCCAGTCGCCGACCGGATTCCCCCCGGCATACGAGGTCCTCTTCGACGCGGGAGCGACGGACAGCCTGGTGTTCACCGAGACCGACGGGAACGGCAAAATCGTGAACCGGAAGCTCCTCCCCATCGGGCCGTTCACTTCCGATCAGACCGGCGTGAACGTCACCTTCGACGCCACTACCGGCCTTTGCAACATGGCCGGGACAATCACCGGCCTCTCCTCCGGACTCATCTTCGGCGTGGACGTCAGGGCCTGGATTGGCGACGATTCCTATGACGCCTACAGCGTCACCGGATCAGGCACTACCAGGACCTACCTGCTCCAGGTCCCGCCTTCGGCTTCGATGAGCCTCGTTGTCCAGTCATATACCTCCATACTCGGCATGGGCTTCCCCCAGGAAGCCCAGGAGTTCGCCGCCTCCTCGGGCTCGCCGGACAACGCCTCACCCGTCCAGGCCGACCTGCAACTCGACATGGCCCAGATTTCCGGATCGTTCCTGAACTACGGCGGTTCGACCGGAGCAGCCGTAGTCCTGAAATACGGCAGGTGCCAGACACTCGTCCCCAACTTCCCGGCCTCGGGCTATACGCTCCGCGTCCCGAAGAACCTCACCGCCCAGGCCGCGGTCGGCGCCTTCACCGGCACCTATCCCGCCATCGTCCTCGACTGGTTCATCGAAACCACCTACGGGCCGTACTCCGCCGATTCGGTAAGGAATTTCGACTTCAACGGCTTCCCCGCCTCCCAGCTCGCCCTGACCTCGGCCAACCTGCCGTCGGGGATCTCCTCGCACGACCCCAGCGCGGCGATATTAACCGCGTACCCGGACAGGACCGTCGCGGTCCCGACGTACATGCTGTCCGGTACCGCCGGGGCATCCAACATCGCTTTCACGACTTTCGGTTACGGCCGGAGACAGGGGCACACATACGTTCTCATGGCGACTGACACTGATTCCGTCACGGACGCGGAAACGATTTACATCAAGGGCGGCATAACCGACCCTGCCGCGGACCTCGCGACCCCGATGCAGATACCGCTGCTCGACGTTCCGGTCCCCTCCTCGCCGCTTGACGCGTCCACGCAGCCGCTACCGCAGGTCGCCTTCTCATGGGCGGCCACGAACGTCACTTCCGAGGGGCTCATACAGTTCGACATCACCGATTCCTCGACGGGAGAGAAAGTCTGGATAGTGAGGCTTCAGCACCAGGCGACGTCATTCGCTCTCCCGGCGCTTCCCTCTGCTGTGTCGGCCCTCGAACTCCTGAGCGGCGAGACCTACGAGTGGACAATCGCAGCCATGACTCTTTCGGGATTCAATATCGACGATTTCACAATCGACCAGTTCCCGCAGGATGGTCTCTCGAACATCGCGTTCATGAGCAAGACCATGCGGATGTCGAACTCGCAGGAGAGGACTTTCTCGGTGCAATGATTCCACCAGTTGCGGCGGCGCCGAGCATCTTGCGGGATTCACCTCGGCAGCTTTCTGATCCTGAGCTCCTTGAACTCCCATGAGCCGCCGAAGACCGAAAGCCCGAATCCTGAAGATTTGATCGATCCCTGCAGATCCGCAAGCATCCCCAGGCTGAAATCCTCCCTCAGGGCCCCGTCGATGTAGATCCTGCCGTTCTCGGTGCCCACGTCCAGGGTCACATCGTGCCATGCACCGTCCTGGAAAGGCCCCTGCGAGGCGACGGCATGGTCCTCGGGGATTCCCGCCGGAGCGGTCTCGTCCACCTCCGTCCTGAGTACCCATGATAGGTTCTTATCGCCCAGGAAGAACGATATCGCGCACCAGCCGAGGTCCGAGACCCTGCGCGCCTTGAACGCGAACTGCATGCTCATGCCGTCGCCAATGATTCGCCTGGCCCTGGGCAGCTCGATTCCCGAGTGCTCGCCGGAAATCCCGATCGCGCCGGCCTCGGCCTTCACCGCGCCGAAGGTCTTCAATCCTTCCAGGGAACCCGCGCCCAGGGTCAGTTCGGCCCACCCGCCCGATCCGAATTTCTGCTTCAGTTTCGACGCAGCCTTCAGGTTCGCGAGCCATTTCGCGTCTATCGCCCCAGCCACGGATATCCGGTGGAAGACCGCGCACGAATCCGCGAACACGCCGGGATTCATCCCGGCGCCGGCAGCATGCCTCTTCACGGCCGACGTCTTCTTCTCCGAACCCCCAGCCCTGTAGCCCGCGCAGAGCGAGGCCCCATCGGACTCGATGAAAACCGCGAGCCGCGAGTCCTTGGCCGAAAGGAACTGCACGGGGAGCTGAAGCGGCTTGGCGGCCTCCTCCGGGGACTTGCCCGGCTTTTGCGTCTCGAACAGGAGCTTCGGCGCCCCTTCCTCCTCGGCGACCCTGAGCACGTACTTCACGCCCGTTTGCCTGTCCATGCAGACGAGGCCGGAATCCCGCGACGATCCCGCCATGACTGCCTCCAGCCTAAGGGACGACCAGGACGAGGAGAGCATCGCCGACGCCCTGGTGGCCGATTCGGTCTGGCGCAGCGCCCCGGCCGATGCGTTCCAGCGCCCCCTTCCCTCGAACTCGAAGTCTTCGTCCTGGCCCGGGTAGACGAAATCGTAAACCGCCGACAGCCGGTCGCCTGAAGACTTCTCGAGCCTCGACGAGAACGCGAGCAGCAGATCCGGGTCCTCGCCGAGCGCGGACGCGGCGGTCGAGAACGCCTTCTCTACAGCCGCCTCAATCTTCGCGTAGAACGGCGTGGACCTGAACGACCTTATGATCTCCAGCGACTTCCTGAACGCGTTCTCGGCGGGCGCCTGTGCAAGCTCGTCCACCTCCTCGGACAGGTCGAGATCCATGACCCCGCCCATCCTGGATGCCAGAAGCGGCGCCTCGGCCACAGCCCCCGGCGCTATCCCCGACGCCAGCATGTAGGCCTTGAGCCTCGCCTCGGGACCGGCGAGATACCAGAGATAGCAGGCCTCCGCGTATTCCGCGAGGGCGCTCCCGCTCCGCGCCACCGCCGGATCGATTGACCTCAACTCCACCCAGTCCGTCACTCCGCGTTCGCCCACGATTGCCGCCTTCCCGTTCGAAATCTCCCTGAGCGTGCCTCGGACCTCGCCGCCCTGCAAGAGCCCCAGGGTCACCTCGCGGCCCTTGAGCGACTCGATGTGCGAAAGGAGGCCTTCGAGCCTGTTCCCGGCCTTCTCCAGGTTCGACTTCTCGAAGTCCGCGTCCCTGGCTTTCCCCTCCGCCGCGGCCTTTGCCACGAAATCCGCAGCAGCCTTCGCGCCCTCCGCATACGCCTTCTCGACCACGGAACGGTGGAACGCGACCGCCTGCGATTCCCTGAACATGCGCTCGTACCTGGCGACCAAATGCTCGACTTCCTTCCATACCGTCGGAAGACCCATCGCCTCCACCGAGCGTACCGCCTGCGCCGCTCCGGCGTAGTCGCCCTTCCTCGCGAGTCCCTTGGCCTTGAGAACCTGCGATTTCGACTGCGCCCTCGCCTCGTCCCAGAACCGGGACTCGAGTTCCTTGGCCTTCTTCAGGTCCGCGCCCTCGGGAAGCTTCGCCTGCAGGGCGTTCAGGACGTTAATCGCAGGCCCGTATTCCTTCTTGAGCGCAAGCCCTTCCGCCAGCTTGAACTCCGAGTCGAGGCTCCTCAGGCGCGCCTCGTGCCTTCTCTTCTCCCACTCCGACGCCTCCTCGATGCATTTCGCAGCCACCTCGTCGTTCGATGCGGACGCGGCGAGGTCCTTGTACCTCGATATGATTCCGTCGAAATCGTCGGGCTTCTCGACCGCGAACCGTCTGATCTTCGCAAGCTCCTCCTTCTCCGCGTCCACGGCCTTCTTCGGAGGGTCATCCGGCTTTCTGGACCCGGATCCGGGCAAGGAAGGTTCATGCGCCGCCTTCTTCTCTTCGCCCGGCTTCGAAGGGCCGGGCTTGTCGCCTCCTCCGCCCCCGCCGGCGGCGATTGCTATAAGAATCACGCCCGCCACGACCGCGACTGTTACCGGCACGCCTATCAGCAGCAGCGGATGCGCCGCCTTCCCCCTTCTGCGCCTCCGCTTCGGCGGCCTCGGCGACGCCTCCTCGGCCTTCGCGGCCGCGAAAGCCTTCTCGGGCCCCAGCTTCTCGAGCCGCACGAGGTCCTCCTCGAGGTCCATCGGCGACTGGTGCCTCCGGTCCGGGTCCTTCTCCATGGTCTTGAGCACAATCCGGTTCATCTCCTGCGAGATTACCGGATTCCTGGACCTGAGAGGCACGGGCTGCTCGCCGACGTGCTTCTTGAGGATTTTGAAGACGGTCTCGGCCTCGAACGGCACTACGCCGGTCAGGAGGTGATACATCGTCGCCCCCAGCGAGTAGATGTCGCTCCTGATGTCCACCATTTTCTCGGCCTCGATGGACTCCGGGCTTATATAGTACGGCGTGCCGAGGGTTGATCCCGCCTGCGTGAGGTTGGCCTTCTCGTTCTCCGTGGATTTCGCGAGCCCCATGTCCGTGAGCTTGGCCATTCCGGAGTTCTCGTCGAACAGGATGTTCTCGGGCTTGATGTCGCGATGGACGAGTTTCACCTCCTCGGCGTGCGTCAGTGCGCGCGACATCTGTATCGCGACCTTTAGAACGAGATTCTCCCCCAGCGGCTCCTTCCCGCGTTTCAGGATTTTAAGCAGGTTGGGGGAGTCGAAAAGCTCCATCGCGAAATAGAAGTGCTGCTGGGTCTCGCCCGCGTCTATCGCCCTGATTATGTTCGGGTGGTTCAAGCTCGCGGCGATTCTCGCTTCGCGCATGAAACGCTTCCGGTAGTCCCTGTCCTGGCTAATCCCCTTCCGAATCACCTTGAGGGCCACCTCGCGGTCCAGGTCGATTTGCTTCGCCCTGTAGACCACGCCCATCGCTCCCCTGCCAATCTCTGCTATGATCTCGTACCGGCCTATGCGGTCCTTCGCTTCGCTCACCCTCTGCTGGTGCGAAAGGACTATGTCGAGCTTGTCGATGTCCAGGTAGCCCTTTTCGAGGAAAATGCTCCCCAGCCTGTCGAACTGGTCCTCCTCCTTGCGCATCCGCTGGAGGGCCAGGCATTCCTCTAGCTGGGAGCGTGTTATCAGCCCGAGCTTGACGGCAATCTCGCCTATCAGCCTCAACTCGTCTATCTTGGCCATGTTTGCTGCGCGCCTTCATCCGCCGGGAAAGCCGCCGGGACCGGCAAGGGGGGGGTGAAAACCGGGAACGGCACGGGCCCCATTCCGCCCGCGCGGACTACTGCGGATTTGATTTTATCCTCAAATCCCTGACTTTCCATGCCTCTCCGAAGCATCCCATCGTGAACGCGGGACCGCCCGGCTCTGATCCGGCGGCCCTCGCGAGCTCGGAGCCGGGCGAATTCAGAATCTCCGTGTCGCCCGCGAACATCCTTGCGCCCTCCCGCCCGAGCACGAACCTTAGCTTCACCGCCTGCCCCTGCTGGGCGTTCAGGTCCACGGACAGCGGATGCGTCTCCGCGCTCACTCCCGGGACAAGGGCCGCGTTCGGCCCCCGAAGCACGAGAAGCGCCGAGTCGTATCCCGCGGGAAGGCGGATGAAGAAGATTCCCTGGCCGCACTCCAGGTCCAGGGATACCTCGCATCTCCTCCCCGCCGCAAGCGCCGCTGCCTGCTGCAGCGAGATTATCGCGGGAAGCCCCTCCATCGACACGGCTTCCGCGTCGAGCTGGACCGACCCGGCGGATACGGTCCAGCATTCGTGCAGGCCGCCCTTCATGAGCGAGAACTCCCCGCATGCCGACAGGGCGGCCGCCGCAGGACAGAGCCTCTCCACCGTGCGGACCCACCCGTCTTCCGGATCGCCCACAGCCTCCAGCTTCCGCACCGCGGCCGGGCTGGAAGCGCGGATTCCGGCCGTTCCCGAGACGAACCGCTGGAATCCGTCCGCCTTGAGCCCATCCCATTCCCCGGCCCCGACCCTGATTGCGTCCGCGCCGAGACCGCCGACCATCGCGCTGAACTCCCTCGACCCGGCCACCAGCAGGACCTTGCGGAATCCTTCCCCGGCCGCTTCCCCGCCGACCTGCTTCCAGGCCGACATCGCCTTCATATACGGCATGTCCGCCTTGCCGCGGAAGAAGAACGAGGCGCTGACCTCGGCCCCGTTCCCCCGCATGTCGAACGCGCATCTGCGGCCGTCCGCCTGCCCGAGGAAATTGACCCCGATGCCGTGGAATTTGCCGGAAAGCGGCATTACTTCCATGAGCACCGTCACGTCCCTGAAGGAGCCCGGAAGACCCGCCTCCATCTGCCCGCCCTGCGATTCCCCCTGGACGAGGAATCCCTCGGAAGCGGACCATCTCCCTCCCCTGAACCACAGGTCCGAGGCGTGCGCAGGATTGCGGAAGTCGTAGATTAGCCTGAGCTTCGTCCTCCCGGGCCATTCCATGGGGCAGGACACCACGGCCTCGGCGAGAGGGGGCCTCCCGGTCCTTGCGTTGGCGCGCGCCAGGAGGTCCAGCACGGCCCTTTCAGATTTGAAATACGAGGGCCTTCCGCGGTATAGGGCGAAGACCTCCCTGAGTGCGGCCGACGCGGCCTCCAGGTTGCCCTTCTCGACCTCGGCGCCCGCGCGCGCCAGTATCTCCGAGATTCGCGCGCACTCGAATCTCTCAATCGACGAGGCCAGCCTGCGAACTTCCCGCCGCGAATGGTCGAGTCCCGAGAGGAACGCCCATGCAGCCGATCCGTCGTTCTGGATGTACCAGGAGTAGCACGCCATCTGGAATCGCCCCGCCGGGTCCGAGGCCGACATGATTCCCGAGGCGTCGGAGGCCCTCAAGTCGCGGACGCCCGCCGACTTCGCGCCGGACTGCGCCTTGAAGGAGATCTTTTCGCCCTCCACGCCCGTCACCTGGCCGGAAACCGCCTCGCCCGTCCTCAGCAGGAAGAACGCGTTCGAGCCCTTCATGCCCGCCGTGAGGGCGCAGAGCCTCTGGAGAGCGCCCCTGGCCCAGTCGACGTTCAGGCTGTCCTCCCTGAGGAGGTCCTTCACGTTCGGATCCACGTCCTCGGACAGCTTCGCGGCCACGAAGGCGGCCCCCGCGCCGGGCCCCTTGGAAGCAATCTCCTCGAGCAGCTTCCGGTGCAATTCGAGGTGGGCCGATGCGAACGCCGACTCCGAATACTCCTCCAGCCTGCCCTTGTACTTGTCCCAGAGGGAAGGGACTCCGAAAGCCTGAATTGCCTTGACCGCCTCGGCGGCGGCAGCGAAATCCCCCGCATCCGCCGCCGCGTCCGCACGGGCCGCCTGGGCCTCGGCCTCGACCGCCGCCTCCTTGAGGATCCGGTCGCACGCCGCGTCCAGCCCTGCCTTGATTTGGTCGTTGAGCAGCTGCTCCGGGAACTTCCGCAGGCTTTCCACGGCCTCGCCGAACTTCTTCTCGGATGCGAGCCCGGCGGCCTTCTGCCGAGCCTTCTCGAACGCCTCGGACGTAGCCTTCCTCTTCCTCTCCTGCAGCGCGCTGATTTCGTCCCTGCAGAGCGTGACGACTCTCGTCCTGGGATATTTCTTCCTCAGGTCCTCGAGCCTTCTGATGACCTCGTCGCTCTCGAGCGGTTTCTCGGCTCCCCAGGCCTTGAGCGCGTTGAATTCCTCGATGCCGGGCTCGTCCTTCGGGTTCCCAGCCGTTTCGCTTCCGGGATCATCCGTCTTCTGACCGCCCTGCGACGGGGCAGGAACGGCCGTCTTTCCGCCCTGCTGCGGCTTATCCTTACCGCCGCCGAATATGACGATTCCTGCGATTACCGCCCCGGCGCATGCGGCCGCAAGAACGCCGCCGATTACGGCCTTGTTCGCTCCCCCGCCCGCCTGCGCAGCCGCACGCCCCCTGGACGAGGGGGCCTGCGCCCGCATCGCTGCCGGCCCCTTCCGGAGATGGTTCGACAGGTCCTCCTTGAGCTCCGAAGGCGTGCCGTAGCGCTTCTCGCGGTTCTTCTCCATGGCCTTGCGCACGATGCGGTCGAACTCCGCGGAAAGGCCGGGATTGCGCGAGACGGGGGGATCAAGGGGCTCCGAAAGGTGCTTCTTGAGCACGAGGACCGGGGATTCGGCCTCGAAAGGCCTGCTCCCCGTCGCAAGGTAGTAGAGCGTGGCGCCGAGCGAATATATGTCGGTCCTGATGTCGATGTCGGGCATGGCCTTGATCTGCTCGGGGCTTATGTAGTACGGCGTGCCGACCACTGATCCCTTGAGCGGATCGTCCGCGGCTCCGCGCTCCGCGGACCTGGCAAGTCCCATGTCCGTAAGCTTGATTCTCCCCTCGCGGTCCATCAGCACGTTTTCCGGCTTGATGTCCCGGTGGATCATGCGGTTGGCGTGCGCATGCTCGAGGGCTTTTGCCACCGCGACACCGATTTCGCAAACCAGCGGCTCGGCAAGCTTCCCCTTCTCGCGCAGGATTTCAAGCAGGTTCCTGCCTTCGAAAAGCTCCATCGCGAAGTAGACGTGGGATTCGGTCTCGCCGGCGTCAATCGCCTGCACTATGTTCTCGTGATTCAGCTTGGCCGCCGCCTGGGCTTCGGTGATGAGGTGGACCTTGTCCTTCTCGGAGATGCTGGTTTTCGGGATGAGCTTGAGGGCCACGAACCTGTCGAGGCTTATCTGCCGCGCCTTGTGCACGACACCCATCGCGCCGCGGCCGATTTCGGAAACGAGCTCGTATCCCGCGATCCTCCGCGCCGCCTCGGACCTGCGGACGGCCTCCTGCCTCACCATCTCGACCTGGGCCTGGTTGAGCAGGCCGGCCTCGACGAGCGCCTCGTCGATTTTCTTCTGCGGGGCTCCGCTGGCGGCGGATTTCTGGACGTCGTTGAGGCATTTCTTCAACTGATCGGCGGTGATAAGCCCCATAGCCACCGCCGTCCTGCCGTACGAAAGGTCGTCCTTGTCGGGCTTTGTCTTTTCAGGGCTTTTCGCCATCGCGATAGAATAAAAAGAGGAGTCGGACGCCGGCCGGCATGCAAGCCGCATGTCCGGAAGCCTGCAAGGTCAAGGGGCTACTCCACCTCCCTGAGCCACTCCTGCGCCCTCGGATCAGTGCCGCCGAGCTTCAAGTATTGCTGGAAGTATTTCTTTGCCGTTGTATTCTTCCCCCCCCGTTGATAGCACCGTCCCATTATGAGGACCGACGGCAGGTGGGGGTTGGAACCGGTGGTCAGGGACTGAATCTTCGACATGCACTGCGGCATGTCCCCCTGCCTGTACAGGAGCACGCCCCAGTTGTACCTCGCCTTTATGTGCTTGGAGTTCGAGGCCAGCGCCTTGGCGAACGCGTCCGCCGCCTTCTTGACGACGCCCTTCTGCCCGTAGATTATCCCCACGTCCGTCCATGCCCTGTAATGCTTGGGATTCTGTGCAAGGCACTTCACGAAGTCCGATTCCGCCTCGTCGATGTGCTTCTCGCCCATGCCCACGTGCGTGACGCCGGAGAGATACAGAATCTCCGAGAGGACCGTCTTCTTCTCGGCCTGCGACGCAATACGGTTCGCGCAGTCGGCCGCCGTCTTGAGCGAACCAAGGGCGTCGGGATACTTCCTCTCGAGGTACCTGACGTAGGCGGTCCCGTAATGAGCCAGCGCCGAGTTCTTGTCCACCTTGAGCATCTCCCCGAAGACCTCTATCGCCTGGCCGTACTTGCCCGCGCTTATCAGAATCTCGGCCTTCAGGTAGCGCGCTTCCAGGAATCCGGGCTGCTGCTCGATAATCTTGTCCAGAAGCTCGTCCGCCTTCTCGTCCTCGTTGTCCTTGAAATGCCGGAGCGCCTTCTTGAATTCCGCGCTCGATCCGCCTCCCTGTTCGCGCGCTATCCTCATCCATGCCCCGGACCGGTCCCGCACGTAGCCCAGCGCCTTGCGCGCGCCCTCGTGATCAAAGTCAATCGCGAGCACCCATTCGAAAACCTCCTCCTGCTTCTCGAACAGCCCCTTCTCCCCGCACCATTCGCCGAGCTTGAAGAAACCATCCGCGTCCGTGTCCGACACGGTCTTCGTCCTCTGGTCGAAGGCCTTCAGAAGGGACGCCTCGTCCTCGATTCTCGCGACGCTCTCCGCCGGGACGGCGACCTCGCCGGACTGGGTCTTGACCGTAATCTTCCCGCCTTCCTCCCCGAGAATCTTACCCCTGATTTCCTTGCCGTCCTTGGTCACGACGACATCGGCGCCTGCGGCTTGCGCTGCAGCGCAGATCAGAACCATCGCCATGCAAAGCCGCTTCATGGAATCACCGCGAAAGATGCCTTGGAAATGAAGACCGCCCGCGACAGTCCGGGCTCCCCTGTCTTCCGGGACGCAAGACGCCTCATTTGTTCAGGGCAAAATACACCCCGTCCCTGTGGAGGGCGTTCTCGTCCTTCTCCTCGAAGGAGAACTCGAACTCCTTGTTGTACTGCTCTCCCTTCAGGACGTCGCCGGGATTCTTGCCCGGATCGCCCGGGTTCTTGCCCGGATCCGGTGCAGGGGGATTATTGCCCCTGCCCCCGCCGCTCGGAGGACGCGGAGGTCCTCCGCCGCCGCCCCAGCCGCCGCCACCCCCTCCACCGCCTCCACCGCCGCCCCAGCCCCAGCCCTGGGCTACCCCGTAGAGAAGAAAGGCCCCGACCGCGAAAGCAATCACGAGCAGCACCATAGTCCTGCGAATCATCTTCCAATCCCCCAACAACTTACCGGACCCAAAGCGGGGATACCTTGTCACTAATATATTAGTATAAAGTCCTCTTTTTTTCCATACGAACAAAACGGCGAAAAAATAGAAAAAAAATCTCGGCATTCCGTTCCCGGACCCGAAGCGGATTACCATTGGATTCCGGCTCGCCCGGCTCATCGATGCTTTGCTCTGATGCTCCCCCTATACTTAGTATATTTTTAGGTTTATTACTTGACTTTAGTATCTTTGTAGGATATAATGCTGTTGTGATGAGATTGAGGCAGGGGCATGCAAATCGAGAAAACCGACGAAGCCATCAAGGTGCGGGCCGATTTCAACGAAGGCGGCACCATCAACCCAATCATCCTCAAGCGCGGGGCCAAGACCTTCAGGGTGATGCAAGTCAACGGCAGGTGGGAGGACCGCGAAGGACTGTACAGGATTTTCTGCTTCTCGCTGACGGTCGACTCCGGAGACGTGTTCCAGGTGGCTTTCAGGCCGGGCGAGGCCTGCTGGCGGCTCACCTGCGTGGCGTTCCAATGACCGGGATTGCGCATCCCATGTAAATTGAGAGCGCAAGCAATCGGCGAAGTCCCTCGACGCTGCTCGGGACATTCGCCTCCCACAGGGTGTAGAACATTCATAGCGTTGAGCCCGTAACTTCATTGGAAATTGGAGGTTGGGATTTCATTGGGATTTGGCTATTGGTGGTTGGGATTTAACGCGATTAGCCTTCGCGAAGCCCTGCGTAGCTTCATCAAGGCTCTTAAGCGAAGCAGGGGTTGCGGCTCTGCTGCGTTAGGATTTGGGGTTTGGATGGGATGAGCGCCGGCAATGTGCTCCACAGCGACATCGACGCGTTTTTCGCGTCGGTCGAGCAGCTGCTCAATCCCCCGCTGCGCGGAAAGCCCGTGATAGTGGGAGCGGGGGTGATCGCCTCATGCTCGTACGAGGCGAGGAGTCATGGGCTTCATGCGGGAATGCCGATTCGCGACGCTACGCGCCTGTGTCCTGGGGCTGTGGTGATTCCGGGCGACCGGCACGTCTATGCTTCCCATGCGGCCAAGGTGTTTTCCGCGCTCGAGTCGTTCTTCCCGCATGTGGAAACCCATCTCGACGAGGCGTACTGCAATATGGAAGGCTCGGGGGTTCCCCCGGAAAAGCTCCTGGAGTTCGGCAGGCGCGTCCGCGCGGAAGTGATGAGGAGGTCCGGCCTGTCGGTCACGGTGGGGATTGGCCCGGGCCGGATGGCGGCGAAAATCGCCGGAAAGACAGTGAAGCCCGGCGGAGTGCGGGCGGTGTCCAGGGAGGAGCTCTTCGAGATGATGACCCCGATGCCGGTGGGAGCGATTCCCGGCGTGGGATTCGCGACCCGTCGCGCTCTCGAGAAGTTCAACGTCCGCACGGTCGGGGAGCTTAGAATGATGGGGGCGGAGGCGCTGTGCGCGGTCTTCGGCGTGCGAGGGAGGAAGCTGTACGACCTTTGCAGGGGAATCGAGAAGTCCGCTTGCGAAGAGCGGGAAATCCCCGGGAGCATCTCGCGCGAGACGACCTTCCACGTGGAGACCTCCGATTCCGCCGAAATCGAGGGAATGCTGTTCTACCTCTGCGAGAGGGCGGGGAGGGAGGCGCGCAGGCTGAGACTCGCCGCGTCCGCGGTTTCGGTGAAGGTCCGCTTCTCCGATCTGCGCGGGGACGAAAAGCGCGAAGTCCTTGACGCCCCGACGCAGCGCGACGACGTCATTTTCGGCGCAGCCCTCTCGCTGCTCAGGCGCCTGCTGGGGAGGAGGGCGAACCTGAGGCTCGTCGGCGTGGCTATCTCAGGCTTTTCGCGCGACTCCGGAGGGTGCCAGCTCGATTTCTTCTCGCATGGCGGGGAGCAGCGCAGAGCGGCGCTCTATCGTGCCCTCGACGAAATCCGCGGCCGCCACGGCCACTCCGCGGTCGTTGCAGGCAGGTCCCTCGGCCTCCTTGCGCTACTCACCCGCGACTGCCACGGCTTCGTCCTTCGCACGCCATGCCTGACGAAGTAGGGGCGGTTCGCGAACCTCCCCTACTCGTGCTCGTCCGGATTTCCCGACACTACGAACACCGACTGGTTCGCGAAATCGAAGTGCTCTATGGCCCGCGACTTGATATCGCCGGCGTCGATTACGTCCAGCACATGCTCGAAGGAGAAGGGCGAAGCCCCCTTCTGCGCGTAGAACATGAGCGAGAACGCGGCGGACTCCGGCGAGTTGAAGTTCTTGAGGAACCTCCCCTTGAACCTCCTGGCCGCCCGAGCGATGTCCGCGGCCGGAACGCCTTCCCTCCTCGCCTCCGCTATCCTGTCGAGAACCGCGTCCTTCAGCCTCCCGGGCGAGTCGGTCTCGGCCGAGACCACCGTGTAGGCGAACTCCGCTTCCCCGCGGAAAGACGCGGAAAAGCTCGTGTCAATCAGTCCGGACCTGTAGTGCGTCATGTAGAAGTCCGACGACGCTCCGAACATGGCGTACAGGAGCATGTTGGTCGCCAGGTTCCTCCTGAACAGATCCTCGCCCAGAAGCCCGTTCTGAAGCTCCTTGAACCCGATATGGAGCCTCGGCTTCGGCACCGGCATGAACTTGCGGCCGTACCGGATGCATGCGCCCGTTGACTCGTCGTGGCCGACCGGCCTCGCCTCCGTCTTCGGCCTCGGGGAGGAATGCGTCCTTCCCACGAACTCGAGCAGCTCGTCCATGTCGAGGTCCCCGCTCACGAAAAGGTCCACGTTCGAGGGATGGTAGAAGGCCGAATAGCACAGCCTGAGCGCGTCCGCGTCAATCCCGGCCACCGACTCGACCGTGCCCGATATATCCAGCCTCACGGGATGCGTCCAGTACAGGCCCTGCAATATGCCCATGAATCCCTGCCAGTCCGGCGAATCCTGGTATCCGAGGATCTCCTGGATGATGATCTTCTTCTCCCGCTCCACCATCCCTTCGTCCACTACGATTCTGTCGAGAAACCCGAGGAGAATCTCGAGCGACTTGTAGAAGTTCTCGGTGCAGGAGAAGAAGTAGGTGGTGGTGGTGTGCCCGGTCGCCGCGTTCGAGCTCGCGCCGAGCCTCTCGAACAGGTCGAAGGCGTCCCCGTGCCCCGTCTCGAAAATCCTGTGCTCGAGGAAGTGCGCGGTTCCCGCCGGCACCCGGGTGATTCCGCCCGACCCGTCGCCCGAGAACGCCTCGTGGATAGACCCGAACCGCACCGACAGAATCGCGACCTTCTTCGCGAATCCCTTCCTGGGAATGTACCAGACGCCGAGCCCGGACGGGAGCCTCGCGAACGAGTACTCCTCCGAAAGCCTCTCCGATCTCTCGACGGTTGCTTCCATTCGGCCTCTCAATCAGCCCCGCATGCGAGCGGACCGCGCGCGGGGTTCTCGGACGCGACCTCAAGGCCCTCCGCATCCGCCGGGCTGACGCCTGGACGGGCCGTCCGCGCCCGTTTTCGGCCTCAGGAGGAACGCGGTGTCCATCTTCACTCCCCTGGCGACCGATACGACGTCGCCGACCGTCACATTCCCGATTGCCTCGAGCACGTCCGCCACGTCCACGTGGTGCCGGTTGACCATCCCCTCGAGGTGCATGTTTATGAGCGCCGTCTGCGAATCGGCCGTGGAGTTGAACCTCGACATCAGCCTCGCGCGCGCGCTTTCCATCTCCTCCTCCGAGATGTCCCCGTCCGCCATGGATCCTACAATCCCGCGCACCAGCTCCATCACGCGGTCGAAGTTCGCAGCGTCTATCCCGGTCGTCGCGAGCATTATTCCCTTCGTCCTCTCGAGCTGCGATCCGGCGAAATACGCCAGCCCCTCCCGTTCCCGCACTATCTTGAACAGCTTCGAGAACGCGAATCCGCCGAAGATGCCGTTGTAGAACACCAGGGCCGTCAGGTTCGGGTCCGCGTACCTGACGCCGGTACGGAATCCGACCGCCAGCCTCGCCTGCTCTATGGGCATCTCCTCGAAGAACGTCTTCTCCGATGAGGCCGTCCGGATGAATTCCGTGTCCATGAGCGAAACCGGCGAATAGCCCTTCCTCCTGAACGCCTTGCCGATCTCCGCGGCCAGAGCGCCGGCGTCCAGGTCGCCGACCGCATACACGTCCATCGGCTTCGTCCTGACCAGGCCGCGGTAGTAGTCGTAGAGGGCGCCCGGAGTGATTCTCTCCGCGTCCTCCACGGTGCCGTACTCGTAGAAGGCGAAACGTTCGCCGAGGCACATGTGTTCTATGCACTTCTGCGCGGCATAATGGTCGTAATCCGTCACCAGGCTCCTGATTTGGCTGATGAGATTCGCCTTCTCGCCTTCCACGAACTCGGACACGAATCCCCCGTTCTCGATCCGGGGCTTGAGCATCACCTCGGCCATGAAATCGACCGCCTCGGCAAGCAGATTCGCCGACGGATCCACGAGCGCGGGAGACGGGAACTCCATCCTGAAGTACGGCATCAGCCTCTCGCCGATTTTCAGCACGTCCGCGCCGAACGAGGCGCCGTAGAGGTTGTCCAGATGCCTCGCCATCTCCTGCATGTCCGCGAAGGCGGCGGTTCCCCTGCGCAGCACGGCAGGCAGGAGGGCGGTCATGGACGCGTTCCCGGAGAGGTCTTCCGAAATCACGGCCTCGATGAGGACGGTCTTGAACCTGCGCGTCTCGAGGACGTGAAGGTCCACGCCGCCCTTGAGCGAGACGTGCTTGAAGGCAGGGAGACCCATCTTCGCGGACCCGGAATCCGCTCCGTCACCGGCCTTGCCGCAATCCGTGATGCCATTGCCGAGCGCCATTGCGTCTCTCCGCTTCGTAGAGGAAATCGCCATTAGAACCGCCGGACAGGTCGAATAAAAGCTTTTTCCGCCGTGCAGTGGCGGATGCCGAAAACCGATCCTCCTGCCCGCATGACGCATATGTTCGGAAGCTCGGAGCTTCTTCGACTGATTTTTTCTGTTGTCCGGCCTCCTTCCGGTCTATAATGCCGCCGAATTCTTCAGCTTGAGAGGAAATGGAATGAACTGCCCGAATTGCGGGGCGGATTTGCCCCAGGATTCGAGGTTCTGCGGCAGCTGCGGCAGATCCATCGAGTCGACCAACAGACCCGGCCCCCCGCCTCCGCAAAGGCCTCAGGCAGGCCCGCCGCCCATCCCGCAGAGGCAGCAGAGCTGGTCTCCGCCCCCGCCCCAGCCGCAGCAGGGCGGCTATTACGACCCTCAAGGCGGAGCGCATGTCGTGCAGGAGGAGAGGACAAACGCGTTCGCCATTGTTTCCCTCATTTCCGGAATCCTCACCCTGCCGTGCTGCCTGTGCAGCATATTCAGCGTGATTCCCGGCCTCGCCGGCATCATTTTCGGGGCCGTGGCCCTGTCCCAGATTTCCTCGAACCCGCAGATGTACAAGGGCAAGGGCCTCGCAATCGCGGGAATCATCTGCAGTATAATCGGCATCATCCTCGGGGTCGGGCTGTTCATATTCAGCCTCCTGAGCCCCGGATCCATGAACACGAACGCCTGGCAGAGGTTTTGACCGGCGCCCATGCAATACGGAATAGCAGGAATCCTCAATCAGGTGGTGTCCTTCGACCTCGAGCCCGGCGAGCGGCTCTGGGCGGCCAAGAACGCCCTGATGAGCTTCACCGAAGGCGTTGACTGGTCCCCGCGCATCCCGGGCGGCCCCCTCAAGATTGTCTCGAGGCGCCTCTCCGGCGAATCCGTATTCCTGCTGAAAGTCGTCGCCGAAGCCAGGGGGAGGCTGCAGCTGGCCTGCCACAGGCCGTCGCTCATCTACGACTGGGATTTGACCAAGGGGCCGGTCACCACCCTGAAGCACAACTTCCTCGCCGCCGTCGGCGACGTCTCGATAGACGTGAACATCGCGCGCAATCCCCTGGCGGCCCTATTCGGCGGCGCCGGCCTTCTGCTGCAGACCATTTCCGGCACTGGCCGCGCATTCATTTCGGTCCAGGGCGACCTAATCGACTACGACCTCGCCGCCGGCCAGTCGATCCTGGTCTCGACCGGCAACCTCGCCGCGTTCGCCACGACCGTCGACTACAGCATCAAGGGCGTCGGAGGGTGCTTCAAGATGATATTCGGCGGCGAAGGGATTTTCATGACCCGCATGGAAGGTCCAGGCAAGGTGCTGGTGCAGAATATAAAGCGTGAGCCCAAGACCGTGAAGGGCATTTTCAAACTGCTGGAAATGATTCCGAGCTGAACATGAAATACCAGATTGAAGGCGTGATTAACCAGACCCTCTCCTTCGAACTCGATCAGGGCGAGAGCTGCTGGGCGTCGAAGGGGTCGATTGTCTCCTACGACGACACAATCGACTGGACGCTGAAAATCCCCGGCGGCATGGGCAAGACGGTCTCGCGCATGCTCTCGGGCGAGTCGCTGACGCTCACGCACTGCACGGCGAAAAGCGCCGGCCGCATCAACTTCGCGTCGAGGTCGCCGGGCAAGGTGGTCGTCTGGAACCTCGGCCAGGCAGGGGACCTCGTTGCGCTCCGCGGCGGTTTTTTGGCCGCCGTGGGCGAAATCGACATATCCGTCACCATGGCGAGGCGCGCGGGCGCGATGTTCTTCGGCGGAGGCGGACTCCTGCTCCAGCACCTCAAGGGCAACGGCCTGGCTTTCCTCTCGGTCGCAGGCGATCTCGTTGAGTACGACCTCAAACCCGGGGAGAGCATCCTTGTCTCGACCGGCAACCTCGCGGCCTTCCAGGCGACCGTGGACTACAGCGTCACGAGCGTCGGCGGCTGCCTAAAGATGATCTTCGGCGGCGAAGGCGTGTTCATGACGAAACTCACCGGCCCTGGAAAGGTGTTCGTCCAGTCCCTGAAGCGCGTCCTCCAGGCCAAGGCCGCCAGGGGAGAATCGTGAGCCTTCCCCAGGACATCTTCGAGAACCTCCGCGGCTTCTCGAAAGCCATGTATTCCACCTGGTTCTACTACCCCCCGGCGGGCATCATGCTCGACGCGGGCGAGGGCGCGGCGTCAAGGCTCGCGAATACGGTATTCGGCGTCCGCGCCGTCTTTCTCACCCACGGCCATCACGACCACATCGGAGGGCTTCCCGGTATCGTCCTGGCGAGGAACTCCGCCATGGGCGAGAAAACCCTGCCGCTCGAAGTGTTCCACCCCGCCGGCGACCCGTACGTGCAGCTCCAGAGGGAGTACATACTGCATCTCGCCCGCGGGCTGGGCTACGAGCTCTCGTGGAAGGGCCTATCCCACGGCGAAGGCGTCCCGCTCGCCGCGGGATCCGGGTCGTGGACGATACAAGCGTTCAGGACCAGGCATGTCAGGAACCAGACAACCCTCGGATACAAGCTGGTTGAAAAGCGGACGAGGCTCAAGAGCGGGCTCAACGGCTTGAGCGAGAGGGAAATCGCGGCCATCGCGAAGGAGAAGGGGAGGGAGGCCGTATCCGAGCAGTACGAACACGTGCTGATGGCATACAGCGGCGATTCGCTCGCCCTCGATCCCGCCGACATCATGGAAGCCGAGTTCCTGATTCACGATTCCACCTTCCTCGCAGGGGAGGACAGGGAGTTCAACGTCCACGCGTCCCTCGACGAAGCGCTTGGGACCGCGGCCGACGCCCGCGTCGGCGCAGTCATGCTGATACACGTGTCTACGCGCTACAAGTCGGCGGAAATCGAGGAAAAGGTCCGCAATGCAGCCAAGGCCATGCCCGCAGGAATGCGCGTGGCCCTGTTCCACAACGCGAAGAAAATCGTCCTACGCGAGCCCTGAACCGAACGGACCCGGCATGAAGACCGCCGGAGATGGTTTTCGGCGGAGTCCGGGCTGACGGCTCGACGAACTACCGCCCACGCCCTTCAGCGTGGTCAGCTCTTTTTCAGTGTCGTCGGTGTCGAAAGCCATGGTCTGGCAAAAACTATTTCGCACTTATTAGTAAATACCGATTACCGATAATCTATTGCCTTTGTCCTTCGCCTTGGACTTCAGACGCCGGACCCGGGACTTCCGGTTCCAGCCCCCCTTAATTCCCCAATGAAGCCCGCCTTCTCGTCCTCGGGAAGCAGCGAAGCCTCGAACGCCCATGCGGCCATCCTTCTCAGATCGGCCATGGAAAATCCCATGCGCGTGCGCGCATGGATGTATTCGTCCGTGATTGAAGACCCGAACAGCAGCGGATCATCCGAGTTAATCGTGACCTTCACGCCGGCCTCGTACAGAACGCGCAGCTGGTGAGCTTCGTAGGAAGGCGCAGCATGGAGCATGACGTTCGACGTGGGGCAGACATGCAGGAACACGCCCGACTCGGCGAGGCTGCGCATGAGCGCAGGGTCCTCGGCCGCGCGCACGCCGTGGGACACGTGCCTCACGCCCAAATCGAAAACCATGCTCCTTACGCTTTCCGGACCGGCGAGTTCGCCCGCGTGACCCTTGACTCTCATCCCGAGCGACCGCGCCTCCTCCACCATGGCATTGAACTCCGCCGGAAGCGGCAGTCTTTCGTCGCCCTGGATGTCGAAACCCGAGAGCAGCCCGGACCCCGCCGGGCCGGCGGCGGAAACAGCTTCCCGGAACGCCGCCCCCGCTTTTTCCACGGGGTCGTGCCGGTTCAGCCCCATAACGAAGACCGTCCGGATTCGGAAAGCGGCATCCGCAGCCCTCTTTGCCTCGCCGAGCGCATCGAGAACCTCCGGAACTTGAAGCCCCAGCGCCGTGTGGAAGACCGGCCCCGTGTTGAGCTCCGCGTATCTCACGCGCTGGCGGTCGAGATCCTCGATGACCTCGAACGTGTGGCGGATTATCGCCGCGCGCGTCCCGGTGGACGGCTTCACGAAATCCATGAAGACCGCCCTGAAGTCGTTGAAATCGGGAAACGGATTGTGGCTCGCAAGCCACGGCGGCGAAGAGGGAAACGACGATCCGCGAGGGTGAAGCTCCCTGATTGTGCCCCACCTGTACGCCCCCTCGATGTGTATGTGCAGCTCGGCCTTGGGCATTCCGCGGATCAGTTCAAGGTCGTCCGATTTCTTTCCGTGCATAAAACCGCCGATCAGTCACTCAGCCTTTACTTTTATTTCGTTTACGTAGACAGCCGACCAGTCGCAAGTTGCGGCCATGTATTTGAGCATGTACGGCGCAGATGGCTTCACGACTGCCTTGAATGCGCTCCTTCCGTTCACCACCGTCTCTATCGGCTTCGCGATATCGAACATCGTCTCGGAAACCGGGCAGGACCGACTTGAGCGCCTCCCCTCCCGACGAGTGGGTCCCGTGCACGTACAGAAGCAGCGGACACGGAACGGCAGGGTCGTATGCGTCCGGCACGTAGAGCGAGTATTTCACCTCGAACCCGGGATCGAGAGTCAGTTTCGCGAAGCCCTCGATTATCCCTTTGGGCGCGGGAGCGTATTTCCTTCCTTCGGCGGCAATCGCGCGCACGACCGGGAGCGCCGCGTCACCCGCACGTTCAATTATTTGAAGCGCCCTCGCGTCGGTTCCGCCGGAATCGATATACCTGAGCGCCGCCGCCCGGACTTCGTCTCCGCCCAAAGCCGCATGCGGCGCCGGAAATGAAAACGCCGCCAGCACGGCAACCGCAAGTCTCATGGACCGCATGTCGCACCTCCGCCCCGGGTAGATTCTACACGAAAGCAGCGCTCTTCCGTGAGTGCCGGCCAGGGGAAACGAGATTCTTGACCGGCGTCACCGGCATGTTATAACGGGATTCCGGCGCATTCGGTCTTCCCGGCGGCTCCGTCGTGTTTCGGAGAATAACGTGGATTCATTCCCGGACCCTGATGAATACATGAGTCTGATAGCCCGCGCTGCGGAAACCGTGAAGAAGTCGTTCGATGCCCGCCCGACCGCCGCCGTTGTCCTTGGGTCCGGCCTGTCGGGATTCGCCGCCTCCCGCCGCCCCATTACGAGCATCCCGTTCGCCTACATACCCGGTTTCCCGCCCCCCTCGGTGGAAGGGCACCAGGGAACGCTCGAAGTCCATGGCTTCGGGGGAGGAGCGGCAGTCGTGCTCAGGGGAAGGGTCCACCTGTACGAAGGATGGGCGCCTCACGAAGTGGTCTTCCCCGTCCGGGTCATGTCGGCGCTCGGCGTCCCTGCCATTATTCTCACCAACGCGGCGGGCGGCATACGCGCCGGCCTCGATCCGGGAAGCCTCATGCTCATAAGCGACCATATCAACTTCACCGGCCAAAACCCGCTCGAAGGCCCGAACATCGACTCCCTCGGCCAGAGATTCCCGGACCTCGCGGCACTGTGGGACCCGGTGCTCATCGAACAGGCTTCGAAGTTCGCCTATGCCGCGGGAGTCGAAATATCCCGCGGGGTCTACGCCGGAGTTCGCGGCCCCGCGTACGAAAGCCCGGCTGAAATCGAAATGCTGCGAAGGCTCGGGGCCGACGCCGTGGGAATGTCCACCGTGCATGAGGCGATTGCAGGCTTCCACGCCGGAATGCGCGTAATAGGGCTTTCCGTGATAACAAACCATGCCGCCTCCCGCGACGGCTGTCGGATGACCCACGCGGAAGTCCTCGAGACCGCCGGGAAAGCCTCGCAAAACGCCGGCGTGGTCATCGAGGCGATTCTCGAGGAGCTCGGATGGGGAAGATGAACCGCCTTGCCGAATATCCCTTTTGTTCCTGCATGTGTCTTTTTGCTTGAGTGACTTATGGTCGGAGCCTCGAAAAAGCTCTTCATGGCCGCGACCGCCGCCCGACAGAACGCCCATGCCCCATATTCCGGCTTCAAGGTCGGCGCCGCCCTCCTTTCGGCCCGGGGCGAGGTTTTCTCCGGCGCCAACGTCGAGAACGCCTCGTTCGGCCTTACAATCTGCGCGGAACGCAGCGCGCTGTGCGCGGCCGTATCCGCCGGAGCGCGGGATTTCGACGCGCTCCTCCTCGTGGTGGATGCGGCCGCTCCCATGGCCCCGTGCGGGGCCTGCCTGCAGGCGATTGCCGAGTTCGCGCCGGACATCGAGGTATTGATGGCCACGACGTCCGGGATTCTCAGGAGATTGAGGCTCGGAAGCCTCCTCAGGGATCCATTCTGCGCTGGAACGGGCATGGCGAAACCCGGCGCAAGCGGGCGTGCGGAACCTGGCCCGAAGGGGCGCCGGAGGAGGAAAGGGAATGCAGGGACAGGGACTGGCTGATTTCCTGGGGGTCTCGCGCGGCGACTCGATAGCCTTCGTCGGCGCGGGAGGCAAGACCTCCGCCATGTTCAGGATGGCCGCCGAACTCGGACGAAGGTTCCGGGTCCTCTGCTCCACGACCACGCACCTCTCCTCCCGCGAAACCCTGCCGAGCACGGTCAGAATCGGCCCCGGAGCCGACCTCTCCGGCATCGAAGGGGCATGCCTTTCCGCATGGGCATGCAAAGAGGCCTGCCTTGTGACGGGCGTGGAAACCGCGCCCGGAAAGGTCGGGAGCCCTCCTGCCTCGATTCTCAGAAAGCTGGTCTCGGCAGCCGACGTTTCGTTACTCGAGTCGGACGGGTCCAGGGGAAAGCCCGTGAAGATCCCCGCAGCCCACGAGCCGGACGTGCCGGAATTCGCAAACAAGACGCTCGTCGTCTTCGGCGCCGACTCCTTCGGTGCCGCGGTTTCCGACGGCAATTTCTTCAACCTGGAAGCAGCCTGCAAATCAGGAATCATCGCCCGGGGAGATATCCTCGGTCCGGAGGCCTTCGGCATCGTCGCGCGCAGGGGAGGGTATTACATGCTCGGCGGCCGCATGCCCCTCTTCCTTCTCGTCAACAAGGCCGACGCCTGCGGGGCCGACGCCGCCGAGGCTTATGCCAGGGCTGCCTACTCCCCGCTTCTCGGCGGCGTGGCGGTTTCCTCCCTGCGGGAACCCGGCGCCTTCGTCCGCATCATCGACAACTCGAAGGACCGCATGGCGTGCGTCATCCTGGCGGCGGGCGAATCCAAGAGGTTCGGATCACCCAAGCTCGCAGCCGGATTCGGACGGGGAACCCTCCTGGGCGCCGTATTGCGGAACGCGCGTTCATCCGGTTTCGACTCGATTTTCCTCGTCGTCGGGCACCAGGCGGATATGCTTCTCCTCTCTCTGGGCGAGGCGGCCTTGAATGGAGTGGAAATCGTCCGCAATCCGGCCTTCCGCAGCGGGATGGGCTCCTCGGTCCGTGCGGGCATCGAGGCCGTCGAAAGCCGAGGCTTTGACTCCGCTGCCATCATGCTGGGCGACAAGCCTCTTGCCGGCCCGGAGACAATCGGGCCCGTGCTGCATGCCTATCGCCGGAGCGCGGCATCCATCTGCGCCGCGGTCTGCTCCGGAACGCCCGGACATCCCGCCGTCTTCAGGAAGCGTTTCTTCGCGGATCTCAAGGTCATTCCGGGCGACAGGGGGGCGAGGGGAATAATGGAAGCGAACTGCGATCGCGTACTTGCGGTGGACGTGGACCCCTCAACGCAGCAGGACGTTGACGTCAGGGACGATTTGGAGAGGCTGGGCGGGTCGAAGTGATATTTCAGGCGTCACCTGCCGTCTACGCCCCCTCACCCCTCCCTCTCCCTCGAAGCCCCGGGGGAGAGGGAACATTGGCGGAGTCTTCTATCCATCCACATCCGGCACTGGACTTCATAAGCAAGACGATCACGCAAGCGCAACGACGCGGAGGTGATCTTTCGTGAGCAGCGACCCTCTCCCCGCCGCGGGAGAGGGCAAGGGTGAGGGGGATTGCATCCTCCCTTCCTTCGGCGTCTTCGGCTGTGAATCGCTTCACAACCCCCCGTGCGCTTTTTATGCCTCCTGCGGCCATTCGAAAATCCGAACCTTCTCGCCCATCCCCAAACCGCCCGGCTTTCCAAACCGTCTCCCGTCCATCCCCCGCGCTGCGCGACTCTTCACTGATTGAAGTGTCTGCGGTATTGCGCATCATTGCAGTTTCTGGGACGATTTTCGCGCCGCAGCCGCGCCCGAGGGCGCGGACCGGCCATTTGTTTCCCGTAGGAACAACGGTCATGAAATACGACGAAATAGCCGAATCCTTGAGGAAGCGGCCCCGGGCAGCGGTCGCAACCGTGGTCGCATCGAGCGGCTCGGCCCCCAGGGCGCCCGGCGCCAGGATGGTCGTGTTTCAGGACGGCCGTTCCGAGGGAACGGTGGGCGGCGGCATCCTCGAGAAGAAGGTCGTCGAGGACGCGGCGGCGCTCCTCGCCACGGGCGGCACTTCGCTCAGGACATACCCGCTCAGGCCGGAAAAGCAGGGCGGAATAGGCGCGGAATGCGGCGGCGAGGTCACCGTCTTCATCGAGGCTTTCGGGGCCGGACCGAGGCTGCTCATCCTGGGCGGGGGCCACATCGGGCTCGAGCTCTACAAGCTCGCGCAACAGCTCGGGTGGGAGGTTGCGATCGCCGACGACAGGCCCGCTTTCTCGTCGAGAGAGCGCTTCCCGCAGGCGATTGCGCTGCGCACCGCCGGGTACGGGGATCCGGCCCTGAGGGAGCTGGCGGACGGCCGGACGGCGATCGTCATCGCCACCGAGGCCCACACGGGAGACGCAGCCGCTCTTGCGAACCTGATTGGGACCGGCGCCTTCTACGTGGGCATGATAGGATCCGCGAGAAAGGTCGCGGCCATAACCGCAGCGCTTCAGAAGGAAGGTACGCCCGCGGAGAAGCTCGGCGCCGTGCGCGCGCCCGTCGGAATCGACATCGGTGCCGAGACGCCCGCGGAGATTGCAGTCTCGATATTCGCCGAGATCCTGGCCGTGAAATCCGGCGTCTCCTCGGTCAGGCCCATGATGGAATCCAAGCGCCGCGGTTCCTGATTTGGAATTGACGCATGCCGTACACGTACGAATACCCGAGGCCCATGGTCACTGTGGACTGCGCGGTCTTCCGCGTCCGGGATGGAATCCTCGAGGTCCTTCTCGTGAAGAGGGGCAGGCCTCCGTTCAAGGGCGCATGGGCGTTCCCGGGCGGTTTCGTCGAAATGGAAGAACCGCTCGAGAAAGCCGCCGCGCGCGAACTCCGCGAGGAGACCGGGCTTTCGGGAGTCGCGATGGAGCAGTTCCACGTATTCGGCGACCCCGGCCGCGATCCGAGAGGCCGGGTGATAGCGGTGGGATTCTTCGGCGCGGTGGCTAGGAGCAAATCGTCCGCCCGGGCCGGGGACGACGCCGCAAAGGCCGGTTGGTTCCCGGCCCGCAGGCCTCCCAGGCTCGCCTTCGACCACCCCGGCATACTTGGAAAAGCGATGGAAAGGCTCTCTGCCGCCGTGCTGTTCCGCGGCTTCGCGGTTCGATTCCTCCCCGGACGCTTCACCCTCGACGAGGCTGCCCAGGTCTATTCGGCGGTCATCGGAGGGAAATTCCTGCCGGAAACCGCCGGGCGGCTGCTCATCGACTCCGGGCTCGCCAGGGAAACCCGCGGCGGCATGATAGCCAACTCAAAGAACACCCGACGTGCCTGAGCGGCAACCGGGGAACCGCTGATAAACGCCAATTCACGCGAATGGGATTCCACTATCACGCCGCAACGGATAATTCACCGCGCACTTCCGTGCCCCCGTCGGCAAGCGGAAATCACCATTTGCGCCTCTTGCGCCTCTTTGCGGCTATTTAAATCCGAATACGGATATGAACCCTCCTTCGCTTTCCGGGCTCGTCCTGGTTATGTTGATAAAAAGCTTAATCGTTAATATACTCGGGTTCTGGACTTTTTGCGCTTTGAAGGGTCATGTCATGCCGGGAATATCCGAGAAACCGCTGGCCTTTGATCCGAAGAACGCCCTCTCCGAGGCGGTGGGCAGGCACGGCCTGTCCGGGGCGGAGGCGAAAGCCATGGAGAAGAGAATCGAGAAGGAGCACGCCGCCCTGATTGCCGAACGAAAGGCCGGAAAATTCGGGTTCGCCAACGCCGTCCATGACGGCGCCGCCGAGGAAGCCTCGGTCCGCGCGGCCGAGGACATCGCGAAGGAGTTCAGCGACCTGGTGGTCCTTGGCATCGGCGGGTCCGCCCTCGGCGCGAGGGCGCTGCTGAGCGCCCTCGCACCGGCCGCGGGCAAGGGCGCGAAATCCGGCCGGAAGCTCCGCATCCACATCGTGGACAACGTGGACCCTGATTACGTATCGGAGACCTTCGGGTCGCTGGATCTCCGAAACACCGCCTTCAACGTCGTCACCAAGTCCGGGTCGACTCCAGAAACCATGGCGCAGTTCCTCATCGCCTGCGGGATGATCAAGAAAGCCGCGCCCGGGAAGCTTGCCGGCCGCATCTTCGTGACGACCGATCCGGAAAAGGGGGACCTGCGCGCGATATCGAAGAAGGAGGGGTTCCGGACCCTCCCGGTCCCGCCGGACGTGGGAGGCAGGTATTCGCTCTTCACGGCGGTCGGCCTCCTTCCCGCCGCCGCCGCCGGAATCGACGTCCATGCCCTGATGGGCGGCGCGAGGGAATTCGACAGGGATTGGATTGAATTGAAGCCCCTGGAAAACCCCGCCTACTCCTTCGCCGCGTCCTGCCATGCCATGCATTCGCTCAGGAGCAAGCCGGTCGTCGTGCTGTTCTCGTATTCGCAGAAGCTCTACGACCTCGCCGACTGGTTCAGGCAGCTCTGGGCCGAGAGCCTGGGCAAGCGCATCGCCCTGGACGGGTCGGAAGTGTTCGCCGGCTCGACTCCCATACGCGCGCTCGGCACCACCGACCAGCATTCGCAGATTCAGCTCTACGCCGAGGGGCCGAACGACAAGTTCATCGTGTTCCTGAGGGTGGGAAGCCCGGGGGCGGACGTGCAGATTCCAAAGCTGTATCCCGAAATGAAGAGCCTTTCGTACCTTGGCGGGCACAATATATCGGAGCTGTTCGAAGCGGAGTTCATAGGCACCGAGGTCGCGCTGAGGGAGGCCCAAAGGCCGACCGCCAGGCTCACCCTGGCCAGGGTGGACGAGCGTTGCGCGGGCTACGCTTTCCAGATGCTGATGGCTTCCACGGTCTTCGCAGGCAGGCTGTACAACGTCAACCCGTTCGACCAGCCCGGAGTGGAGCGCGGGAAAGTCGTGGCCGCCGCCCTGCTGGGCAAGGAAGGGCTGGAGAAGGTAAGAAAGGAAATCGAGGCCGTCCGATGATGAACAAGGCGCTGGTGATGCTCCTCGCGGGCGGGCGCGGCGAACGCCTGGGCCCGCTCACAGAGCAGCGCGCGAAGCCCGCGGTGCCGTTCGGAGGAGTCTACAGGCTCATCGACTTCACCCTGAGCAACTGCATCAACTCGGGCCTCAGGAGGATTTTCGTCCTCACCCAGTACAAGTCCGTCTCCCTGATAAAGCATCTCCGCCAGGGCTGGGGATTCCTTCCCCACAGCCTCGACGAATTCGTCATGCCCCTCTCCCCGCACCAGTGGGTAAGGGATTCGTGGTACCTCGGCACGGCGGACGCAATCTACCAGAACCTGAGATACATCATCGAGGAGGGGCCGGAATTCGTGTTCATTCTCTCGGGCGACCACATCTACAAGATGGACTACACCCTCCTCCTGGATTTCCACCTCCGGAAGAAGGCGGTGCTCACCGTGGCCGCCATCGAGGTCCCGGTTCAGCAGGGAAGCAGCTTCGGAATCATGCAGGTCGATCCGGAGTGGCGAATCATCGGGTTCCAGGAGAAGCCCAAGAAGCCCGCGGAAATCCCCGGAAAACCGGGCGCCTGCCTGGCATCCATGGGCGTCTACGTGTTCAACAGGGACGTCCTCGAGCAGGTGCTCCTGGAGGACGCGAGGGACAACTCCTCCGCACATGACTTCGGCAAGAACATCATCCCGGGCATGATTGACAAGGCGCCGGTCTACGCGTACAACTTCACGGACCCCGGGACGGGCAAGCCCCATTACTGGCGGGATGTCGGCACCGTCGACGCGTTCTTCGAGGCGAGCATGGACCTCGTGAGCGTGTCCCCCATACTGGACATCTACAGTCCCGAGTGGCCCCTGAGGACGCACATGCCGCAGATGCCCCCGCCCAAGTTCGTGTTCGCCCAGGACTGGCCCGGCGGGAGAAGGGGCGTTGCCTTCGACTCCATCGTCTCGTCCGGGTGCATCATCTCGGGCGGCGAGGTCCGCAGGTCCATCCTTTCGCCCGGCGTGAGGGTCAACTCGTTCGCGGTGGTCGAGAAATCCATCCTGATGGACCACGTCCACGTCTCGAGGCATGCGCGAATCAAGAAGGCCATCATCGACAAGGAGGTCGTCATTCCCGAGAGAATCGAAATCGGCTTCGACCTCGAAAAAGACAGGGAGAAGTACTACGTCTCTCCGGGCGGAGTGGTCGTCATCTCCAAGCGAACCCAAATCGAGCCGGAACCGGTCGTCATCCCTCCCGAGGAACCGCCGGAGGAATAGCCGGCTTTCCGCGAACCGCCCGGCGGCCCTTCGAATAAAGAGGTTGGAGAATCCCGCGCCGGGCGTTTGCGCCGTGTTGCCAACCGGCGCTTCCCCGATATCATCTATGCATCCCGGACGCCGCCGGCATCCGGCAGGCGCGGGTCTCCCGGAATCCTTGAACAGGCACAGTTTTGTCAGTCGAAGACGTCAGGGACGAAAAGTTCGATGGGCGCAGCCTGGACGACTCCGCACGGCTTCCGCTTGGACGCAAGGGGCTCGACAACTTCCCCGGGATTGCACGCGGAATCATGGCGGGGCTCTGCACCATATCCGCGGCGTTCGTAATTCCCGTGAAGTACGGCTTCGACCTGGACCCGGGATTCATGGAGGCGGTGAACTGGGCCGAAACGATCCTGGCAGCCCTGTTCTCCTTTGATTTGCTCCTGCGCTGGCTCTCCTCGCCGGGGCGCGCGGGGTTCCTGGCCGAGCACAAGGGCGAGTTCGGCATACTCGCGCTGTTCCTGGGCGCGCTCGCGCTCTTCCCGGCCGCCGGCGAATCCTTCGCCGGGCCGGGCCATGCCGCGCTAATCGCCGTCGAGCTCTACCTGGCCCTCAACGTGCTGCTCAAGATAGTTTCCTTCGAGCGGTTCCTCCTCTCGATTCGCATCCGGCCCATCCAGGTGCTCGTGCTGAGCTTCGTCGCCATAATCATCCTCGGGACCTCTGCGCTGGCCCTGCTGCCGAACGCGACCTCGGCCGGAAACGGCATGAATTTCATAGACGCGCTTTTCACCTCGACGAGCGCCGCGTGCGTGACCGGCCTGACCGTGGTGGACACGGGCACCTTCTTCTCTCCCTTCGGACAGGTCATCCTGCTCATCCTGATGCAGCTCGGCGGCCTCGGCATCATGACCTTCGCCGCGTTCTTCGCCATGGCCATCGGCGAGAAGATGACAATGGGCGAGGGCTTCGTCATCAGGGACGCGATGAACGTCGAGGCCGTGGGAAAAATCAGGAGGTTCCTGGTCTCCATCTTCGTCGCCACTTTCGCGATCGAGGCCGCCGGGGCGCTCCTGATCTACGCGGGCGGGGCCGGGGAATCCCACCCCGCTGGGAACCTGTGGTTCTCGGTATTCCATTCCGTCGCGGCGTTCTGCAACGCCGGGTTCGGGCTCAACGGCGACAGCCTGACGCAGTACAGGGACATGCCCGGGTTCAATGCCGTCATCCTGGGGCTCGTGATTACGGGCGGCTTGGGATTCGGCGTGCTTGCCGATGTCTTCAAGGAAAGGATTCTGCCCCTCGGCCTGCTCCTTCTCGGCAGGCGCGGGCGCAGAAAGGCTGCCGTGGCCGGAAGGCTGACCTCGCACTCCAGAATCGTCCTTTTCTCCTCGCTCGTCCTCACCGCGACCGGCGCGGCGGGCTTCCTCGCCACCGAGTGGGGGAGCTCACTTTCCGGCCTTGGCGCGGGCGGCAAGGTCGCGGCTTCGGTCTTCCATTCGGTCTCGGCGAGGACGGCAGGCTTCAACACGGTCGACATCGGCGCCGTGGGTTCGGCCGGGCTGCTCGTCCTGATGTTCCTCATGTTCGTCGGCGCCTCGCCGGGATCAACGGGCGGTGGCATCAAGACATCCACCTTCGCCGTCCTGTGCCTTGCGGTCTGGTCGGTCTTCAGGAGCCGCGAACACGTCGAGGTCTTCAAGCGCAGGATTCCGAAGGAGACGGTCAACAAGGCGCTGGCCATCGTCTTCTGCGCCTTGCTCCTGGTCTTCTTCGCGTCCCTGTTCCTCGCCTGCACCGAGCCCGGCCGGCCCCTCAGAGCCATCCTGTTCGAGGTGGTCTCCGCGTTCGGAACAGTCGGGCTTTCCACGGGAATCACCCCGGACCTCTCGTACGCCGGAAAGATCATCATCTCCCTGGTCATGTTCGCAGGCAGGCTGGGCCCAATCACAATCGTGCTCGCCCTGGCCGCGGGAGCCAGGCCCGTCCGCTATTCCTACCCCGAGGAATCCGTGATGATCGGATGATTTCCGCCCACACGAAGCGGGAAGCAACAAGCTTCGTGTGGGATACGACATGACAACCGCAACCGGGAAGCGCGGCAGTTCCATCTCGCAAGTCCTTCCCGAACCCCACGACTCCCTTGCCGGTTGCCGGCCCGACCGACCCCGCGCACGACTCTTCACCGCTGATCCCTGCCGAGCGCCCTTGACGGCGGGCGGTCTTCTGATTTCTAATATCCCTCGTTGATAATCCGGGAGAGCCGGAAAAATCAACCTGTTCGGTTCCGGCTCTTCCGGATTCTCGGAGGTCAGATGAAGCGCTTCGCGGTAATCGGGCTTGGCAGGTTCGGGATGGACCTCGTGAGGGAGCTTGCAGCCGAGGGCGCCGAGATCATCGCCATCGACCGGAAACCGGCAATCATCAACGAGATAAAGGACCTGGTCTCGGTCGCCGTCGCCTTCGACTCTACGAACAAGGCCGCGCTAATCGAGCAGGGGGTGAAGGACGTTGACGTGGGCATAGTAAGCATAGGCGAAGATTTCGAGAGCAACATCCTGACCTCCCTCCTGCTCAAGGAAATCGGCGTCAAGACAATCATCGCGAGGGCGATGACCAAGACCCAGGCAAAAATACTCCAGCACCTCGGCATAGGGGAGATTATCAATCCCGAGGAGGACGCGGCCCACAGGCTCGCGAAGAGGCTGTCCCGTCCGAACCTCATGGATTTCATCGAGCTCGCCGAGCACCACGTCATCGTCCAAATCAAGGCCCCCGCCCATTTCGTCGGGAAGTCCATCATCGATCTCGACATCCGCAAGAAGTACAACGTCAACCTGGTGGCCATCAAGCGCGGAAGGAAGGGTTCCAAGGACATAATAAACGTCCCGTATGCCGAGGACGTTATAGAGCAGGACGACGTCCTGATTGTCATCGGGCGGGACAAGAACGTCGACCTCATGGCCAAGCATTGAGGCGCCGGGGAATCCAATGGCCGGAAAGAACTACTACGACATACTCGGCGTCAAGAAGGACGCCGGCATCGACGAGATAAAGAAGGCGTTCAGGACGCTTGCGAAGAAGTACCACCCCGACCGCAATCCGGGAAACAAGGCCTCGGAGGAGAAGTTCAAGGAAATCAACGAGGCCTACGACGTGGTTTCCGACCCGGACAAGCGGAGGAAATACGACGAGCTCTCGGCGGCGAGGGCCTCGGGCTTTTCGGGATTCGAGGACCTCTTCGGCAGGGGGGCGCGCGGGGGGGGCGGGCGTCGCACCTCGTTCAAGTTCGACGATTTGGGGAGTTTCCGCGACCTCTTCGGCTCGTTCTTCGACCCGGGCGAAGGATTCGCGAGGGATTCCGGGGGCGCACAGCCGAGGCGTGGAGAAGACAGGGAGTTCACTCTCACCGTCCCGTTCGACGTGGCCATGAAGGGCGGCAAGAGCACGGTCAAGGTGCCGAGGATAGAGGAGTGCGGGGAGTGCGGAGGCACGGGTTCTGCGCCCGGCGCCTCCCGGGAACCCTGCCCCGCATGCGGCGGGGCGGGAGTGATGCAGTTCTCCCAGGGAGCCTTCGCGTTCAACAGGCAGTGCCCCTACTGCAGCGGCACGGGGCAGAAGACGAGCGCGCCGTGCGGGGCGTGCGGAGGGCGCAGCCGCGTCGAGACTACGAAGACGGTTTCGGTGAAAATCCCGCGCGGAATCAACGAAGGGGCGAAGATAAGACTTGCAGGCTTGGGCGACGTCGGGGCTGGCGGCGCCCCGGACGGCGACCTGATTCTCAAGGTCGCAATCGGAGCCCACGAGACCTTCACCCGCAAGGGGACCGACGTGGTATCCGAAGTCTCCATCAGAATCTCCGACGCCCTGCTCGGCACGAAAATCGACGTGGCGACTTACTGGGGCACCGCGAGCCTCAAGATTCCTGCAGGCATCCGGGACGGATCCGTGCTCAGGCTCAAGGGCATGGGCGTCCAGAAGGACGACGGTACAAAGGGCGATCACCACGTGACAGTGAGGATTGAAATCCCCGAGACGCTCACGGCTGATCAGAAGAAAGCCGTCCAGAAGCTCCGCGAAGCAGGGCTGTAGGGGGGTTCATCCCGAACGCGCTCCTGATTTTTCTTTTCTCATCAGAGAGCAGGTTCCCTCGGAATCCTCTCCTGACCCATGTCAGATTGCAGCTGCCTACTTACGGTGAGAGAAAATGAAGCCGCAATGTGGAGGAGAGCGGGGTGTGGGAACGGTTCTGGGGACGCCCGAGTACTGGTGGGGGCCCACCGCCCAGTTCAAGGCTTTCGTGTACCGCTGGTTCGACGCAATCCGCAAGTTCCCGTTCAAGGGCAAGAAGGTCGTGCTGGTTCTTCCGCCCGTCGACTCGGATCCGGCTGCCGCGAATTACGCAGTGGGTATGCTCTCACGTGCCCTCAAGTACGTGGGCGCTGAAATCACGAACAGGGTCCTTTTCGAGCGCGCCCCGCTGTCACACACGGTCCATTGCGCGGCGCGAGATGCGGCTGTGAACCTCTCCCCGATTTCCGCCGGCGTGGAGTTCTTCGCAGATCCGCCTCCTCCGTCTGCAAATAACGACAAGAGCGATAAAAAGAAATGATTGCCTTCGGTAAGAAACGGGTTTTTCTATGAAATTATGAGGCTTCCGTTTTCGTAGCTGCGTTGTAACACATTGGCCTACTGGTTGTTGCGTCGTTTTGAATCAACCGAAGGATATCCAAGAGAACTGTAACCACACTTGACTGTACTCGGTTTCCGAACTCCCCAATAACATTTCACACGTTTTTTGTTTTTCTGATTTTTCTTGACTTTAAGGATGGGGATTGGGATTCTATAAACATGGAGGGATTATGGATGTTATTTGCTCATTATTTTACATCCACCCTCATTTGGTTAAATCGATGCGATGGGAAATTTGGCTTAGGATGAAGGACATGTTCAATGGATTTCAAAGATTTTCTTCAGCACGTACAGCTATTATTAACTACCTATTTGTCGACATCTGTAAGTTTTATTACAAAACCTCAATGGGGTTGGCATCATGATTAAATATGATAATATAAAGAACTCCCATTGGAATTGTAAATCTATTTATCTTTCCTTCTTTATAATAGTTTTTATTTGTTTATTTGCTATTTTTCTATTTATTCATTTTTTAAAAGCAGGTGATTCCATAACCCTAGCTGGCTATTCCTTATCACAAAATGCTGCGAATTCAGTTGGATTAAATCAAACCTTTTTTGATTCTGTTTCATCAGAGCAATCTTACAATCAGATTTGTCAAAATAGATTGACAGATTTCCAAACAAATATATCGAATCTGAGATTTAATGAAGCCATGGTGCTCGGCAAAGTCCTAAAAGCAGATGGATCCCCATGTTCAAACGCAAAAATCATTGTAAATAATCCCAGTTCCAGGCAGAAGATTCTCTTTGCATCTGAAGACGGCACATTCTATTCTATTCAGACTTTGGTTGCAAGACCTCATTTTGTTTCGATTATCGCTTTTCTTCCTGAAAATAGTATGATTTACAAATCAGTAAAGATTTCTCTATTTCCAAATGACGTTAAGAGACTGAATCTAGTTCTCCCTGACTTTTTCTTAATTGGCGATGATTCTCTTTATGGCACTATCTATGATAAGCATTACGTCCCAGTTGAAAATGCACGGATAGAATTGCATCAGAATCATAGACTTTTCCAATCTTATCTTACTATGTCGGATGGTTTTTATATCTTTCCTGGAATGCTTCTTGAGGATTATTATATTTATATATTTCTACCTAACGAAAATTCAGTCACACTTTCAAGAAATGTCGTTTTTAATAACCTGCCCGTTAAGTTCGATATTTTCTTATCGGTTGCAGAGCTACAGATTCAGATAAATAACCCTTGTTTCAACCATGATAAATGTGAATTCTCATATGAGCTTATCTCAATCTCGCCAAATTGCAATGAAATATACAGTTTAAGGAAATCCGGCGTTTTCTCCGAGAGTACATTTTCTTTGCGTAATGTCCCTTTCGGAGAGTACGATTTGGTTATTGGTTGCGAAGGATTTGCGAAAATGTCCACTACTTTTATAATAAATGATAAACAGAATATTAACAGAATTGATTTCCTTCTGGAAAAGGCTTATAAATTGAATATTCATTTTATTAATGATGATAACCGTGCCCCCTTTTCTGATGTAATTAAATTCCTGTTGATTGAAAAGTCGCACAGGTTTGCGCCGATTAAATTTAACTCAAATACAGCCGGATATACTATTGTATCAAATGTCCCAATCGGCACACATGTGCTTAAAATTCAATCAGACTATTACAAGCTAATCAGTGTATTTCCTGGCGCTGATAACACGTTAGTTATAGATGGCCCAGACATAGAAGCTAAAGTATATATCAAGCGGTTGTCTCCTGAAGAAGCAGCTGAAGGGTTTCTCGAGGACTTTTTCGGAAAAGGGGGTCCTAAATGAGTAGCACAAGCTATAGAAATATCAGATACGGTTTGGTTCTTGTAATTTCGTTACTTTCTTTTCAGGTTGATGTTTGTTTTGCTGAATTGAACTATAATTATCTAGGCCAACTGGATTGTGAAAATATCGGTTCTAGGATTTTATCAAATGAAATTAAAATCCAGAATCCTTTTGGTATTGCAGAATCCGGTGTTATTTCTATTCAAAATATTGTATGTAGTACAGAGCATCTCCCGCGGCCAGATAAAAATTGTTCAGTTGATTGCGATATATATGCTGGAGGAAGATGCTCAACATCGGGGGAGAGTCAGCACTGTTCTGTAGCGGAAGATAGGAAGCAATGCTCTGTTGTTGGTGAAAATGATATTGGAGAGGCACGATGCTCAGTTTATGGAAACTCAAATAAAAGTTCATGCTCGGTATTCGATACAAGCAAAGAGAATACGTTTTGCTCGGCATGGGTTGATTCGGGTAGGGCAAGTTGTAGCGTACAAGAGGGATCGACAGAGGGACCTCCTCATCGAAATAGTTGTAGTGTTCTAGAAAGTACTAAATCGGCAGGGCAAGCAGGTTGTTCGGTCGTAAGCTGGTCAAAAGAATCAGATCAATGGTGTTCTGTTGATAATGCAGGGGAAGGTGGGAAAGCAAATTGCAGCGTAGGTAAATCGAGAACTAGAATTGGATCGAGCGACATGTGCAGCGTTTTCATGGATCGCGGAGAACAACAGAAATGCTCGGTTGTACAAAAAGAAACGGAGGAGGTTTTTTGTTCAGTTTTTAGCAATGACAGCGGTAACAATTCTAGTTGCAGTGTCTTTCATGATTCTCCACTCGATGGTGAAAGAAGTCCAGAATGCAGTGCTATTGACTCTGATGGCGGAGGAATGGGGGTAGCTAAATGCAGTGTGCAAAGCACTCAAACGGGAGAAGCAAGATGTTCAATTGAAAAAGGTGCATTTGATGCATTTTGCTCAGTTATGGACGGTGGCGGATCCGGGCACTTTTCGAACTGCAGCATTATGCAGGAAGCAAATACTGGACAATGTTCAGTATTTACTCCTTCTGAGAATCAGGTCGGAAAAAAGAACAATGCATTTTGTTCTGTTGAGGATGTTGGGAAAGGGATTTGCACATTATTGAATGAAGAGAAAAAAGGAGTCTGCAGTATTGGCAATAACCAAAGTGGTGAGGCTATTAGATGCAGTGTAAGGAAAACAAAAAAAGTCCCAGATGAGAGTGGAACATGTGGTAGAGAGCATGGATATTCTCCGCCACATATTGTTTCCCCTCCTGATTATCTGATATCAAATGATAGTAAACCAGAAATAATTGGAACAGTGGAAGTTGGATTTAATTGCAAATTCTATATTGATAGCATTGAGATTGAAGAAATATCATGTCCAAGCGGACAATTCGAATATGAAACGGAAATTATTTTACAGGATGGTGAGCATGTTATTTTTGCAATTGGCGTGAGTCCGGAAGGAGTATTCACAGAACCGTCAAACTATGTGCATATTATTATTGACACCGTGATTGGAACGCCGATTATCACGAGTCCGGCCAACGGGAGCGTAATCTCGGACAACACACCTGATGTTGTGGGTTCAGGAACAGATGTGGGCGCTTTAGTGCATGTATACGTTGATGGCGATCTGGTTGGTTTGGTCACGGCAAACGAAGGCGGCGGGTTCAATATGACGGTACCCACTGCGCTTGGCGACGGTCTGCACACGGGCTACGCCGTGGCGACTGACGCTGCGGGAAACACGGCCGCATCCAAAACAGTTTCATTCACTGTGGATACGCTCATCGGGACACCGATTCTCAACCCAATTGAACTGACAAACGACAGCACGCCGACAATTTCCGGCGCAGGCACGGACTCTGACGCAGAAATCGCAATCGTGGTTGACGAGAACCTGGCCGGAACCACAACTACCGGACCGGGCGGAGTGTTCTCATTCACTCTGACCGCCCCCTTGGCTGAGGGTCTCCACACAGTCTACGCCGTAGCCTCAGATGGCGCAGGAAACACTGCAACCTCCGAGACCATCGTATTCAAAGTAGACACTGTGCCTCCGGCGGCACCCCTCATCAGATCGCCGGTGAACGGCGAGATGACGACAAAGACCCCAATAATCAGGGGAACCTCAGAGCCTCTGAGCATCGTGTCAATCCTTATTGATGCAAATCCGGAAGGGGAGACGCCTGCGGATGGGGGCGGGTTGTTCTCTTTCCAGGTCGTCAAACCGCTGTCGCCCGGCTGGCACACGATCCATGCGCAGGCGCGGGATGCGGCGGGGAACCTCTCCCCGATTTCCGCCGGCGTGGAGTTCTTCGCTGATCCGCCTCCTCCGCCTGCAAATAACGACAAGAGCGATAAAAGGAAATGAATGCCTTCGGTAAAATGCGGGATTTCCTCTCAGGGGCGGCTTCTTGGCCGCCCCTGAGAGTTTCAGTAACGATCGCCTCTTGGGGTCTTATCGCCTCCGTTCCGATTGTCTCCGCGTTCTTGCTCTGGGGATCAGCAGGGCGCCGTGATGATCGAATTTGGTTTCCGAACGACCCACAGCATTCCGTGGATGATAAAAAGAAAGGAGAACACGATTCGGACAAGGCTGGAGATAAAGAGCGTGATGCGTCGAAAACCCTGGAAAAAGTCCCTGGGAACCGGGGCTTGATTGAAGGATTGGTACTCAACCCTTCAGCCAAATCAATTTCAGGATGTCGGATATTTTTCGTTCCATTCAACGGAGTGTGGAATCCGGAGCCGGTTTTACTGGTCAAAGACGGTGTCCTCGCCATGCAAGACATTGCCTCAGGTGTTTCAGGACTTCCGGGTTTCGGGTGGCCGCATGGCGGGAACAGCTCGTCAGGAAGCCTGCCCCGAGCAGAGTCGAGGAGCTCGCCCTCCCCATCTGTCGCTTCATTAGTCTCAGAAAAAGACGGTGCCTTCAAAACGGAACTTCCGCCTTGCGCGTTCAAGGTCTATGCCTGGTCACAGGGTTTTGCCCCTGCATGCAAGGGCGCAGTCATCAGACCCGGCGTCTTGTTGAAGGAGCTTAAGATTCGCCTCGAAGAAGGAGCTTGGTTAGAGGGATCAGTCAGGACGAGTACGGACATGGCCCCAGAGGACATTGAGTTGGTCGCACTGACCCCTGCCGTGCCCTTCCGATTCATCATTCACCCCGCGAATGACGGCTCCTTCCGATTCGAGCACCTCCCCGGCGGACCATACACACTGCTTCTCTTTAATAAAGGAAAATTCATTTCCCTAGTCGAAAACGTGATCTCCGGATCCCAGGGGGTGAAGATTGACATGCCAAAGGCCGATGCAGGGACTATCAGGGCTTCCGACACCGAAGGGAAAAATCCCATCGGGAAATCCGCCTTCCGCATCGCAATCCCGAACATTCCGGAAGATGCATTTTCACTACCCGTGAAATCAGATGACGATGGCAGGATAGAGCTGCCTGCGCTTCCGGCAGGCAACTACCTAATCCGGTCCGAAAATCCGGCCTTTGCGGACCTATACTATCCGTTTCGTCTGATCTCCGACGGCAGAGTCAACCCAGAGGATCTTAGGTTCAATGCCGGCCGCAAGGTCAAAGGCCATGTTCATGCGCAGGATACTGGAGAGCCGCTGTCTGACGCCATGGTCTGTTGGGAACCTTCCAACCGTGCCGGGAAGCTTCTTGGTTCGATAGTCCAGAATATAGGGGGCGCCGTAATTCGGCGCTGGACCGCGACGGATGCTGGAGGCCGATTCTGCTTCGACCGCGTCCCGGCATACCCATCCTTTTTTCTCGTAGTTCACCCGGACTACGCAACCACGAGGTTCGTCTCGATTGGACCGAGCACGGAGAAAGGGAAGGAAGGAGAGAAACCATCGGAACCTCTCGTCATCCAACTCTCCAAAGGGGGGCGTATTTCAGGGAAAGCTCTTTGCAAGTTCGAGCCTTTAGTCGTCTATGACGAGGAGGGCTTCTTCCGTATCACCTTCCCCGACGGTAATGGCAATTTCAATCTCACGGGTGTAAATCCAGGCTTCTCCTACCTCACTTCCCTGTGTGCCCTCAAGGGAATGGAAAGGCATCCCGTTACCGGGTTTATTCTTGATAACGAAATGAGCTCACAGCTTGAGTTCAACGACAAGATGTACGGGTTAAGCCCTTCTCTGGAAGGCAACTTGATTTACGGCGGGCTCCCGGTTCAGGATGCCGAGATTTTCCTCCTCTACCCATGGGACCGTACCGCCCGATTTGCTCAGAAAGCTGAGATGAAGGAAGGGCGCTACATATACAAGACAGTCCGCCCCGGGAAGTACACTCTCGAAGTAAGACGCCGAGGCGATACTTACCGCAAATACATCGAAGTCAAGGATAAGGTCGGGCACTTGGTTGCAGACATCAGCCTGCCGAGAGGGGAAATCAACATCGAGGTAAGGAGCGAGGGATGCAGTCTCGCAGGCAGAAGCGTGGAAGTCGTCCTCTATCATATACCGCCGGGAAGTCCCGCCTGGGCGATCCACAGCACGGCTAGATTCAAGGACTTCGAGGCAAAGGCGTTCGGCGCCTTCAAGTACCTCGACCCGGGCAAGTACATGCTCGTGGGTCAGGGTAATGAACTCGCCCCGGAAGTGAACGACGAGATAGAGGTTTCGCACAACAATTACGGCTTCAGTGCAATCTTCTCCCTAGGTATGGGCGTGAAGGTTGAGGCCGAGATCCTGGATGACAAGGGCAAACCGATTCCTGGAGCTTCACTGCATGCCTTCACGGCTGGAGGAAAGGAGAGGAGGCTCATCAATCCCATCGCCGGCGAAGACGGCAAGGTCTCATTACTTCTTAAGCAGGGGACGTATACTTTTCGCGCGGAGGCAAGGGGTTTCAGCCCGGGAGAGGCGGGGCCCTTGAACCTTGTCCGGGGAAACGCGGCAGCGTTGCGAGTCTTGCTTGCTCCGGAACATGGGCCAGCGCCTGGAGAAGAGAAAGATGAGCGCAGGTGAATCCATTCTCGGGAGATTGAGGGGGAAAATCACCAACCTGCGGGTTTCCGAAGTCGCAAGGAACCTTGTCATCCATTCCACGTTTCTCCTGATACTTCTCATAGCATGGGGCACTTTCGGCATCCTGAGCCCTTTAAACGGCCGCTTGTTTATCGCCCTTCTCCTTGCAGGACTTCTTCTCTTCCAGGCTCCTTCGAAACGTGAAGCTATCTTCCGTCGAAACGCGCTTCTTCCCTATCTCTCAATGGCATTCCCTGGCTTTCTTCTCTTCCTCTCGACCGACCGGCTCTATGTCCTTGGCTTACTTATCGTCTTTCTCTGGGGGTTCGGAAGGGCATCGGCTATTTGGGGACGCCCGGCGTTATGCGCCGGTCCTTTGCGCCTTCTTTCGTACTTCGCGTGGGCGCTGGGGTTCGCCCTGGAAACCGTTCCGATTGTCTACAATTTCTTCGAAGTTTTCAGCAACGAGTACACAGGTCTGCTTGGACGCATATTAATCAATGCCGAGATTACAATCGGTCCATCCGTTTCCGGTCTCTGGGTGCTTCTGTTTGCGATTGTCTACTTGATTGGGACCGCTGCCTTCCGAATTTTTGCATGGCGGGTTTTATCGGCAGCTCTGATAGTGGTCTTCGGGGCTTGGACGGCCTTCCTGGTCATCCAGAGCTCGTCGACCGTCTTTCCACAAGAGGCGGGTGTGCTTGCCAATTCGGTCCGATGGCTTTTTCCGGTACTGCTCATGCCATTGGCCGGGCTCTCCATGCTTTTTCCCGCGAAGGAGAGGATCCCTTCTGCACTATTCTCGAGTCGCAGTAGGGTAGTCGGCTTAGTTGCGCTTGCCGCGTTTGTCCCGATTACGCTCTTTCAGATGCAATCATGGGAAATCCTGTCCCCTCGAAGAAATCGGATTATGTTCTGGAATAAGGGCTATCTAGACTGGGACACCGCAGTCTTAGGAAAGTACGGCTCGTACTCGGGAGGCATGTTTGGACATCTTCCCGCCTTCCTGGAACTGGACGGGTTCCGGGTCTCGAAACTCGACGCCGAACGCCTCAAGCCCGAACAACTTGAAGAGACTGACATCTTCGCCATAATCAACCTGGGGCGTCGGTGGGAGGAGGGGGAGATCCGGGCAATCTGGGGGTTCGTGGAAAGGGGCGGGGCTTTGCTCATCCTGGGCGACCACACGAACGTCTTCGGGCTCCAGGACACCTACAACGAACTTCTCGACAGAATCAACGTTCGGTTCGAATTCGACTCCGCGTTCCCGTGCCGCGGAGGCTGGAGTTACTGCCAGTCTTTCGCACGGCATCCGGTTTTGGCAGGCGCGCGATCGCGGGATGAGACAGGGATAGACGTCGGCGCATCTCTAACCATCGGCCCGCCTGCGATTTCCATAATATGGGGGCCGCTCTCCTTCTCGGACGGAGGCAATCCTTACAACGTTGGCGGATCCCTTCTCGGGAATTACTCCTACGAGCATGGGGAAAAGCTGGGGGACATGTGCCTGCTCGCGGCGGCCTTCTACGGGAGGGGGAAAGTGCTGGTTTTCGGAGATACGACATCATTTCAGAACGGGTCTGTAACTTCCATATACACCCCCTTCCTGCACAACGTCTTTACATGGCTTTCCTGCGAAACGGTGTACGGGCGCTGGTACTGGCTTAAGCCGCTGGCATTCCTGGTCTGGGTGATTCTGCTGACGACCACCTTGGGCGCGTCCGGCGGCTCCAGGCTGCTTGCGTTGATCTTCCCATTCTTCCTCGCGCTTTCCGGACCGGTTTCCGACGTAATCTCGAAGGAGCGGATGAGCGGCCCTGCTATCGCCGGCCCTCTGGCCGCAATTGACTACTACCACATCCCCTGGGCCTCCCGGGGCGGAGACGAGGGAAGGGGAATAGGCGCCCTGTACCTTAATCTGGAACGGAATGCGTTCATTCCGGTTTCTCTGAATTGTTTCGACCGGAAGAGCATATCCGAGGCTGAACTCCTGGTCATCCTTTCTCCCCTCAAAACGATTCAATGCCACGAGGTCGATCTAATCACGGACTATATGGCTAAGGGAGGCCAGGTCATTCTAAGCGTCGGGTACGAGGAAAGGGAGGGATCACAGCGGCTCCTTGAGGCCATTGGGTTGGACATTGAAGGCCGGTCACTCGGACGGGCACCGAACACGTACTACAAGGACAAGAAACCCATGGACCCCGAGTTCATGGATGCATGGCCCATCATTGTGCGCGAGCCGGCTCCCTCTAGCAAAGGAGATCTCGCGCCCGGCGCCGTTCACAGATTCTTCGTTTCCAAAGGGGATTTGCTCGCAACTTACCGGGAGTACGGGAAGGGAGGCATGCTGTTTGTGTCGGATAGCCGCTTTTTTACAAACAGGAATGTTGAGAGCATGGTGGCGTGGCACCTCGGGAACATCACTTTCATCCGTAACATGCTTACGCGCATGAAGCAGTTGAGAGGGAAAGGATAAGGCGAATGGGGGATAATCAGATTAGCGTCGGAAACGAGCCATCGGGAATAGAGAGCGCACGCCGAGTCCTTGCAGATGGAGAGGACAGCCCGACTACTCGGACGACCTCGATACGTGGGTACGGTATCTGGGTCGGGGTCCTAACTGCGTCCTTTTCATGGCCATTTCTGTTGGGAAACTACGGCAACCACGGGTGGGGGTGGGGTATCGCTTTCATCGTTTCCGGATTTTTGCTCGTTGCCTGGATGACCCGCCAGGAACAACACGTGGATAGGACACCTTCGCCTTCGCTTACTCGCATCAGCAGGATTGCATCAGGCATGAAAGCAGCTTTGATGATCTCCTTCTCAGCGGTGTTAGTCTTCCTGTCGATTTTCCCGGGTCAACTCGTCCTCCGTGCTCTCTTCCGGCACCTTGAACCAAGGACACAATTTTTCACGGCCCTCTCATGGCCAGTCTGCTGGACGATGAGAATTCTCGGTTATGACTGCGCCGTCTCCGGCGGTACTGCCTACCTTGAGGGTTCTTCAACCCTCCTTCCCGTTGTGGTCAGCACGGGCAAGATCGCTTTTTTACCGATGACCTGCTTCGCCTTCGCTGGTCTAGTTCTGTTCCTGGCAGGAGCTTTTGGAAGTCGGATGCGGCGGTTCCTGTTCTTCATGACGGTATTGCTCGCTTTTTCGTTCTTCCGCTTCATTATCGTCCTCGCGATATATGCCGACTTCCCCAATGTGGATAAGGACCACTCGATTCCGCCTCCGATGGAGGTTTTCTGGGATCCATGGTTCCTCATCGCCACGTTCCTGCCGCTTGCCCTGATACTCGGCAAGTTCTTGCCCCTGGACCTCCGAGGGGCGTTCTCAACAAGCCGCGAATCCTTGCAGATCTACAGGCAGGTTCCGCTTCGCCTCCCCGCGGCAATCTTAGGCTCGGTATTCCTGATTCTGGCAGGTCTTACGTTTCACGACCCTGGAAAGCAAAAACAGGGGCGAATTCTCGTGGACGGCAGCCATAGCGACTACTGGGAACAGGTCTCAAAGAAGTTCGACAAGAATTGGTATGGCGACCTCGCGGCTTACAGCTACTCGAACGCTGTTTCCTTGCTCACCTCATATTATGTCGTGAACATTCACGAGAAAGGGGATTTCACGCCGGAGCTGCTGGAAGACCACGATGTCCTGATCGTCAAGACACCAACGATTCCTCTGAAAGATGGGGAAATTAATGCCGTGGAGGATTTCGTCCGCCGCGGAGGAGGGCTCCTGGTACTTTCCGACCACAACGACCTCATGGGGATGACTACGAACTCTAACCGTCTCGTGGATCGGTTCGGACTCAGGTTCAGGCCCGACGCGCTGAGCGGGCTCACCACCGGGGGCTATACGCTTTTCGATGAAGGACCTCTAGGGTTTCATCCTGCAGCTTGTCGAGTCGAGAAGCCCTTCGAGCTCATGACGTCCTGCTCAGTCGAGGCTCCTATCCTGAGTGAGACGGTAGCCCTCACGAATAACTGCTATTCTGACTGGAAAGACGTGGCGAATCCCAGCAACTTTGGAGAATTCCGGCCTGATTTGAATTCCCGGTTTGGCACTTTGATGGTCGGTGCTGCGACAAAGGTCGGGAAAGGCCGGGTCGTCGTGTGGGGGGATGAGACTGTTTTTTCAACCTTTGCACTATTCAGGCATGATCACTACCGCCTTCTTCTGGGGTTCATGAACTACCTTAATCAGAGGAACGTCTTTGGGTATGCCTTGAACGTTGTTTTTTTACTGACCGGGGCGATAGGTCTCGCTACTGTGCTTCTTTCTCACTGGAAGAGGGGACCCTCCACGCTTTATGCTGCGGGGCTTCCTGCGGCTTTCGTGGGCTGTCTAGCCGGGCTTTTCATTGTTTCGGAGGTGAACCGGCGTAACTATCGCCTTCCGGAGCCGTTCGTAAAGAGGCCGAGAGTGGTGTTTCTAAGTGGCAAATGCGAGGCCGGATTCCCCGGGGCAGTCGGATCACCCGGAATCCCCCTAAAGAGAGCTTTTGACACACCCTTCGTAACTCTACAACGCCTCGGTTGCATTCCCTCGATTAAACATTCAATAAAAAGGGCCGTGAAGGAAGCTGACATCCTGCTCCTGATTAATCCAGTGCGCGCCTTTGAATCCGAGGAGTATGAGATTATTTGGAATTTCGTGCGCGAAGGCGGGAAACTGCTTCTGGTTGATTGCACCGGTCTTGCGAGTATCTCAGCAGGCACCGTTATTCTGGAGCCTTATGAAATCGAAATCAAACCGGTCGCGATGGGCGGTATCGAAGGCGGGAAGTCGTTCGACCTCCCGGACAAGAATTTTCGTTGCGTCTGGAAGGACGAAGGATTGGGCCGGGTCGTGGTCTTGATTGATTCCTGCCGGCTCTCTCGCGAAGTGATGGGGCACTGCTACTCGGAACCTACTGAAGAAAGCCGGCCCGTCTACGAAAGCTTGTACGCTGTATTCGAGGAACTACTACTGGACAAGCAAGGACTGAAATCCTGATGTCATGTCCGGGGTTCGGAAGGAAACGTGGAGGAGACGCGATTCTGCCATGCCCGGAACAGCAATACTTTCCAGCGATGAATCCTTTCATTCGACGTCTAGGCTCAAGGCGGCCTTCGAGGCCCTCGGCTCGGCGGTGACGGTCATCGACCCCGCGAGGGAACCGCTCCTGCAGGGCATCGAAGCGGGGCCTCCGCCTTTCGACCTCCTGGTCCCCCGTCTGGGGAGCAGGTTCTTTGCCAGATCCTTCGCCTTCCTCGAGGCGCTCGTCGCGCGGGGATGCGCGAGCATGCAGGACCCGAAAGGCGTCAGGAAGTGCAGGAGGAAGTCATCCGTGCTGCTGGGCCCGCTGCCCGCGGGCGTGGTCCCCGTTCCATCGGCGCTCGCCTCTGGCGGGAAATCGACCGCTCGCGAGGCGGAGCGTTTCGGTTTCCCCGTCGTAATCAAGCCCGACGTCGGTACCCAGGGTATAGGCGCAGCGGTGGTGCATGACCGGGCATCCGCCGCAGCCTACGTTTCCGCTCTTTCGGCGTTCGGAGAGGACGCGCTCGTGCAGCCGTACCTCGAGGGCGGCAAGGACGTCAGGGTCTTCGTAATCGGCGGCAAGTCGGCCGCCGCCATGTCCAGGAAGCCCGCGAAAGGCGATTTCCGGGCAAACATACACCGAGGAGCGGGAGCCGAGGCTCTTCCTGCCGGCGGGCCATGGGCTGCCCCGGCCGAGGCCGTCGCCCGCATGCTCGACCTCTCCGTCGCGGGAGTGGATTTCCTGGAACACCGCGGAACCCTGTATCTCCTCGAAGTGAACGCCTCCCCCGGGCTCAAGGGAATCGAGGCGGCGACGGGCGTCCGCCTGGCCGAGCAAATCGCCGAGCTCGGGCTCTCCATTTTTCACCCGCAAGGCGGGTGAAAAACATCGTCCTGAATCTTCGCAAGCATTTATTGAACTGCCGCGAAAATTCAGGATTTGCCAATCCAGCCCCTTCGCCAGAAGAATGCCAGCAGCGTGAGCGCGATCGAGGCCATTATGCCGAGCGCGAAGGGATAGCCGAAAGCCCAGTTGAGCTCGGGCATGTTGAGGCAGGAAGCCTCGGTGTTGAAATTCATCCCGTAGACTCCCGCGACGAAGCTCAATGGGATGAAGATGGTCGCGATTATCGTGAGCACCTTCATCACGTCGTTCGTCCGGTTCGATATGTTTGAGTAGTGCAGGTCAACGAGGTCGGCCGTGAGTTCCCTGTAGAGCTCGACCAGATCAATAATCTGCACCGCGTGATCGGCGCAGTCCCTGAGGTAAAGGCGGGTATCCTCGGAAATGAGCGGCGACGAGTCGCGAAGGAGCGTGTTCAGGGCTTCCCTCATGGGCCACGCCGTCCTCCGGAGCGTCCTCAGGTCCTGTTTTATCCTGTGCATCCTTCCGAGCGTTCCCTTCCCGCAGCCGCCCAGGAGCTCCTCCTCGATTTCGTCCAGCTTCTCGCTGCATGATTCGAGCACCGGGTAGTAGTTGTCCACGAGGGCGTCGAGCAGGGCGTAGGCGAGGTGGTCGGGCCCGGCGGAACGAAGGGATCCCTTGCCCTGCCTCACGCGCTCCAGTACCGGTTCGAGCCATTTCCCCGGCTTCTCGAGGAACGTGAGAACGAAATCCTTTCCGAGAAACATGCTGAACTGCTCAATCGCAATCCCGCCCCCGGCCGAAACGAAATCCGCTATGAAAAAGACGTATTCCTTGTAGTGCTCTACCTTCGTGCGCTGGCTCAAGTCGAGCACGTCCTCCATCGCGAGGCCGTGTATCCTGAATGCTTCCATCAGGCCGGTTATAATCTGCCTGCTTCCCAGCCCCTCGACGTTGACCCATGTGACGGGTCTTCTCCCGAGGAAGGGACGGACCTCGTCCTCCGCTGCAATCCTCCTCTCCTCGATTTCCGAGGGGCCGTAGGACACGACGCTGACCGACGATTCCGGCGCCGCAGGGTTGAACCTGATTGTGCCGGGCGGCGTGCCCGGCGGCGGCCGCCTCGAGAATATCTCCTCCCAATCCATGGGAAAGCCTCCATAACCCGGACGAGCCGGAACCAGGCAGGGATTCAAGCCAGGGGATTATACAGCGACGCGGCAGCTCCTTCCATCCGGGCGTTCGCAGGATAGAACTCCATTTGAATACGAAGCGAAGGCGGGCCGGGGCGACCACGGCAGCGGAGTGCCGTGGCTACAGCGGAGCGCCGTGGCTACAGGGGCGGGGGTGGTTGAATCTCTCGTCCAGGCGTCCGGCATGCCGATGCCAGGTGCGCAATCAGCGCCGCCGCCAGGATCGCCGGGACGAAAACCCGCAGCGTGGCGGAGAGCCCTGCGCAGGGAATCAGAAGCGGCGCGGCGGCCAGCGCCCCGGCGATGCCGCCAGCGAGATCCGCCGCGTACAGCGAGGAGGCCCTGCCGAGGCCCCCTTCACCCGAGGCCGAGGCATGGGGGAACAGGAGCCCGACCGGCAGGCCCGAGAGGAACGTGAGCAGGGAAAAAATCGAGAGCACTATCGCGGGGCTCCCGGCCGATCCGGCGGCTGCCAGGGCCCAGGGCAGGCAGACGGATCCGGCGATGCAGCAGAGGAGCAGCGCCGGAACGAACGCCGGCCTCCCCCTCTCTGCGAACCACCTGCCGGAAACCCATGATCCCGACGCCAGACCGGCCATGAAGACCGCGAACAGGAACCCCATCTCGCCGTAGACGTACCCGTAGTATCCCTGGAACGAGTACAGCACCGAGAGCTCGAAGACCATCTCCGCGAGCCCCACGGCGAACACGGCCGAGGCAGCCGACCATCCGGCCGCGCCCCCCGGCCTTCCGGCGGCGCGGAGCGCCAGGGCGGGAACCAGGAGGAGCAGTCCCGGGAGGGCGAGGAACGCCACCGGCAGGGACGACAGCCCGCGGAGCGCGTCCGCGAGCAGCGGATGCCCCATCTTCCGGGCCCATACGAGCAGGGTCGCAAGCGAGGCGCCCGGCCTCTGGTCGGAATTGAGCGTCCTCTCCGCCTCCGGGACGTCCTCGTCCCATGGGTCCTTCCCGTCCCGGCCGCCCGAAAGGAAGGACGGCAGTGGTCTCGGGCCGCCTCCTTCCGGTTCGCCTGCGGACCCCGGCGCAGGCCAGGTCCGGAGCTGCCTGTTGACTTCGGCGGGGTCGCCGGAGCCGAGCCTCATGTGGTAATGGTGCGGGCTGAACCAGCCGTGCCTGCCTTCCCCGCCTTCTCCGGCCAGCTCCGGCCTCCTCTCGAGGAGCCTGTCTGCGAGCACGTCCGGGTCCAGGCTCAGGTACGACGGATCCCGCGATCCCAGGAATATCGCCGGGTCGCCCGGCACCACCCGCACGTGCGGGAAAACCGACAGGAACGTGTGGTATTCGGTCCCGTTCCGCAGGAGAAGCTCGGACCCGAGGTAGTTCTCCGCCGATGAGAGCGTGAACGCGCACACGCCGCCGGGCCGGAGGGCCAGTCCGACCTCCTCGAAGAACTCCCTGGTGTAGAACCTGTTCAGCGACGCGGTGGACGGATCAGGCAGGCAGATCAGCACGAGGTCGAAGGATTCAGGGTCGCTCCGCTTCACGAACAGCCTGCCGTCCGCGTAGTGCATGCGCACGCCCGGCTTGTAGAAGATTCCCCGTTCTTCGGCCGGGAGGCGCCGCATCGCGAGTTCCACGAGCTTCGGGTCCAGCTCGACTACGTCCAGGGACTCGACCGGGAACCTGAGGATTTCACGCGCGAGACCCGAGATTCCCCCCCCGATTGCGAGCACGCATCCGGGCTTCCTGTGCTGGACCATCACCATGCCCGCCAGTTCCGCTCCGGACTCCATGTCCGGGATGGAGAACGCGAGATGGCCCGATTCGAAGAAGCTTGTCTGGTCCCGATACCGGAGCACTGAAATCCTGCCGTACTTCGAGTCCGCGGTCTCCTCCATGGAGTACCCCTCGTTCCAGTCGCGCCAGCGCGCCTTTTCCGTGGCACGGTCCAGGGGGCCGGCGACTGCCAGAAGGAAGCCGAACAGCGCGGCGGCCGCGCCTCCGAGCCTGAACGAGCGGCCCGCGGCGGCTGCGGCTGCCGTCAGCGCAAGGCCCGAGGCCAGGAAGGCCGACTGGAACGGATTCAGGAGATGGGCCATGACGAACGTGAAAACCGCTCCTGCAAACGCCCCTCCGGCGGCCTCGTACAGGAAAGCCCTGCCCGGGGCGAATCTGCCCAATCCGGACAGGAGCGCGGCTGCCGCGGGAAAAGCCGCGCCGAGAAACGCCGCGGACGGGCCTGCAGCAATCATGGAGAGCAGGACCGACGCGGGCAGCGACGGCTCCTCGCCTGACTCGATGCCGAGGAGGCCGCGGCTTACGCGGATTGCCGCGAGCGCCACGGCGGTCCAGACGCCGGCCGCCGAAAGGGCAATCACGAGCCTGGCGGCCGGGTTCCGGGCGGGAATCCTGCCCGCGGCAAACGCGCCGGCGGCTGTGAACGCCATCCAGACGCTGAGCGTCGCGCCGATTACGATCTCAAGCCCGGAGAAGAAGGTGAGGAGCTCGCGCATGAGAACGAGCTGGAGGACCTGGGCTTCGAAACCGGCCGCACCCGCGGCAAGGGCCAGGACCGGCCCGGCCGCAGGTCCGCACGGGCCGGGGCGGGCTCCGTGTTCCCCGCTCACGACCACACGCCCGGCACCTTTTCCCCGCATTTCGGGCATGCGCCGTCCCGGAGACCGTTAGAGAGTATTTTGAAACCCAGCCTCGAGATAATCTTCTCGCCGCATTTGGGGCAGTAGGTGTTGTTGCCGGTGTGGGGGGCGATGTTCGAGGTATAGACGTACTTTATTCCCGCATCCAGGGCGATTTTCCTCGCTTCGTCCAGCGTTTCCACGGGCGTCCTGGGCAGGTTCTTTAGCTTGAATTCAGGCACGAACCTGCCGAAGTGCAGGGGCACGGACGTCCCGAGGTTCTTCGCAATCCATCCGCACATCTCCTTCACCCCGGCCATGTCGTCGTTGTACGTGGGCACCACGAGGTTCGTGATTTCCATCCACACTCCCTCTTCCTTCACAACCTCGAGAGCCTTGAGGACAGCCTTGAAATCGCCGCGCTCCTCCTTGGGGTCGCGCGTGCCGATGACCTTGTTGTAGAAGAGCTCCCCCCACCCCTTGAGGGCGGCCGCGAAGGCGGTCACGTACTTGCAGGCGTCCCTGAGCGCCTTTTCCTTGAAGAACATGGAGGTCGCCATGGCGACCCTCACGTTCCTGGATTTCGCGTGAAGGCCCACGGCCTTGGCGTATTCGAGCCATGCTATGGGTTCGGTGTACGTGAAACCGATGGTCCTGCACTTCTTGGCGCCGTCTTCCGGGGTCTGCTTGAGCACGCCCGAAACCGCGTCCTCCGGCGTGCATGCGAAGTTCTTCAAGTTCTGGGGCATGCTCTGGGACTGCTGCCAGTTCTGGCAGTAAAGGCACCTGAGCATGCAGCCCCCGACCGCGAGCGAGACCTGCTCTTCGCCCGGGAGGAAGTGGTTCAGCGGCATTTTCTCAATCGGATCCCTGCGTATGATGCACGGGTTGTTCCAGGCGGGGGTGAGGAGTTTTCCGCCCAGGTTCGTGCGCGTGCGGCAGCGGCACATCTCCTGGTCGAAGAGGTGGCAGTCGAAGGGGCAGACGTGGCAGAGGATTTCGTTGTTCTTGAGCTTCTCGTAGAACTCCACCTCCAGCCAGCCGGCCGGGGAGGCGGACGCGCTCCTTGCGAAACCCATGAGCGCGGATATGGCCGGCGAAGCTGCGGCCCCTGCCGCGAGCGCGGCGAGCCTTTTCAGGAACCCGCGCCTGCCAAGCGGCTTCCATGCCGCCCCGCAGCCGCCGCATGCGCCCGCCTCGCTGCCTAGTCCTTCTTCACCGGCGTTCCGCATTTCCCGCCCTTGCACGAATCCGCGCCCTCGATTCCATCGAGGTCCACCGCGGGGTCCTTCTCGGCCTTCTTAGCGAGCTCGAGCCTGCGTTCGAGCACCGGGATGATTCTCGGGTCGAGGAGCACGTTGGCCACCTTGCCCGCAGGGGCGATTCGTCTCGTAATGAGCCCCTCGAGCTCCTTCATGACGACCTCTTTCCTGTCGATGAATGTTATCTTCTCGGCAAGGGGGGTCTTCTCAATCTGGAAATCCACGTCCGAAAGGGCCCGGGCCTTCTCTATGACCGCCATGGCCTTTTCCATCTCCTCCGCGCGCTTCTTCTCCGGTATGGCCCCGTTCTTCTCCTCCCATTTCGAGAGCGCTTTTTCCACAATCAACCTGCCCAGTTTCGCCCAGCGGTCCGCCGGAATTCTCCTCGTGTGTTCCAGGAACGTTTCCTGGATTTCGCTGGATTTCGCCTGGCCGACCCTCACGGGGTCCCTCAAGTTCTTCGGAGGCACGAGGCACGGCTTGAAATCCGCGATGACCTCCTTCTGCGATTCGGAGAGCAGGGCGCAGACTTTCGCCTCGATTTCCCTGATTCTGCGGCCGTACTCCGCGGGATCCGGCCTGTCTCCCGCCGGCTTCCTCCCCCTGCCCGATTTCTCCCTGAGCTCGGCCAGGAGCTCCGCCGGCGGCTCCTCGCCCTTTTCATAGCAGGCCTTGACCTTTTCCAGAAGCATGCACAGCTCCGCGGCGTTCGAAGGCGCCTCCCGGTCGTTTTCCTTCTCCGGGAAATGCCTTTCCTTGAGCGCCTTGACCTCCCTTGCGCCGTCGAGCAGCGCCTGGACCTGGGCCGCGGACAGGTGCAGGCCGTTTATGAGGTTCAGGGCGTTTATCTCGACCTTCAGCCTGTGGATTTCCGCCGGATCGCCCTTCGCCTGGGGCGCGGGCCCCGGGGCCGGGCAATCGGATTCGGCGGCTAACGCGGACGCGCAGAACGCCGACAATGCCGCGAATGACGCGGCCAGCAGCAGTTCCTTCATGTCAATCCTCCTTCCGGAAAACCGTGCGGACGGCGTTGAAACCGATCCGCAGTCCCTCATTATACAGCCCCGCGGGCCGGAACGGAAACCGGCCGCGGCGCCGTGCTACTTCTTCCCGCTCCCGTCCCCGGCCCTGCCCGGATCCGCCGGGGCCGAGGCGCCCGGTTTCATGCCGAGCTTCCCCTCCAGCACCGGAATCAGCCGGTCGTTCAGGAGGAACCTCCCGACATCGCCTATGGCCCCGTATTTCGCCTTTGTTATCTCCTTGAGCTCCGCCCTGAGCTCCTCAATCCTGTCGGGCGGCCTCATGCTCCTCGCGATGCCGGGGAGGGATTCATCGAACGTCTTCCGGTCCATGGCCCTCACCTCGTCGAGCAGATCCGACAGGTGTTCGCGGAACCGCTCCCTGTCCTCCGCCGGAAGCGGAGCCCTGGACGTCTCCCAGCCCTTGACCAGGTTCTCCACGAATCCGGCCGACTGCTCCTTCCACTGCTCGGCGGTCAGATTCCTGGCCGCCTCCAGAGTGACGCGCACGGCCTTCAAGGACGGCTTCTCGGACTTCGGGGTCTCCCCCGGTTTCGCGGGATCGAGCAGCCTGAGCAGCTTCCTCACCCCGCCTTCGGACCTCAAGTCCTCGACCATCGCCTTCTGTGCCGCGGTCAGCGATTCGAGAGCCCTGTCCTCCCATCGGTTCACCTTGTCGCTGAAAGCCTTGAAGGCCGTCTTGACGTCGTGCTCGAGCCTTGCGGCCCTGTGCATGACCTCTTCCGACAGGCCTTTGTTCCCCTCGTCCTCCTTGTGAAGCCCCCTGCATGCCTCCTCGAACAGGGGATTGAGGCGCTCCATTTCCTTCTTGTACGCCTCGGACGCCGTTCTGGCCCCCCATGCGCACTCTAGGAAGCGCTTGAGCTGGTCCTGCGTCGCGTCCATCTTCCTCAGGAGAGCGTGAATCAGCACTTCGTTGGTGAGGGCTTCCAGCTTCCCTGCCATGTCGCTCCCCGCAGGACTCCGGACGGGATCCTGGGCAGATGCCGTCTGAAGGCCGGCAATGCAGGCGGCGAAGCACGAAACAATTGCGAGGCTCATTGATTTCGGCATTCCCTAATCCCCAGAAAAGGCGTCAAATATAGTAACACTCCGTTCCCGCATAAGTTTCGGGGGTTTCCGCCGTGATTTGCCCCGGATAATTCACGAAGGAGTATTAATGGATTCCACGCGAAGCGCCTGGCCGATGCTTCGTGTGGAATTCAGCGCCCGTTCGAGTTCGAGATTCTGCGCACGGCTATATCGGCAGCCATGATGACGTCGGAATCCTCGAACTGGCTCTGGAGAAGCCTGCGGATTGCCGGAAGGGAAGGACGGGCCTTGGGGCCGATTTCGCCGAGGATGAAGACGGCCCAGAAGCGGTCCTTCGAGTCGAGCGACTCGATATTCTTGAGGAGATATGGGACGGACTGGGACCCGAACTCCGCCACGGCGCCGGCCGCCGCCAGGGAGGTCTCCAGGCTGAGCGTGGTTTCCGAGACCACGGTCTTCAGCAGGGCGGGAATCGCCTGGGCCGGGGCGGAATTGAGGAGTCCTATGGATTCGGCAGCCGAAGCCTTCACTCCCTCGTCCTTGTCTTCGAGCGCCCTCAGGAGATCCGGCACCGAGTTCTTGGCGGCCTGGCCCAGGATGCCGAGCATCCTTGCGGCCGTATTCCTCTCGGTTGCGTTTCCCTCATTCATCCTTTTGGAGACGTGCTTGACCAGCCTGTCGAACTCGCCCCCGGATTGAAGCGATAGGAAGGTCGCGCAAAGCGACATGACAGGATCCGTCTTCCCGGACTGCACTTCGAGCTTTTCCGCGGTCTCGGCAGCATGGAAGCCGTCCTTCTTCGTCCCCCTTCCTAGCGCAAGGGCCGCTTCCACGCGGGCAGGGTAGTATTCCTCGGCGTCGAGGAGGATTCTCCCCAGCATTGAGGTGACCTGTTTGTCACCGTTGCCGAGCCTGCCAAGGGCGTCGATGGCCGCTATTCGCACGAGATCCGACTCGTCCGCGAGCCTGTCGAGCAGATAGGGCAGGGCGTTCCTGGCCGCGGCGTCGAGCCTCTTGATTGAGGAGATTGCGGATACGCGCACGGCAGGGTGCTTGTCCGCCGTGGCATCTAGCAGGCCCTGGAGCCCTTTCCCGTCCTTGCCGCAATGCTTCTCCACCGCGATGGCGGCCGCAAGTCTAACGACCGGGTCGGGATCGGACAGGTGCTTGAGGCAGTTCTCGGGTCCGGGGTCGGCGCGGAGGCTCTCGATCTTCTTCTCGGTTTCCGAAACGCAGCCGGGCACGACGCAAAGCATCGCCATCAGGACAGCAGGGGCTGCAAGGTTCGGAAAACGCATCAATCCCCCCCTTCCGCGAAAGCGAAAGGCCGTCGAAAAGGGCCGTCGGACTTCCATGGGCCGACGGAATATCGTCCAGGTCCGGCAACCGGACTCCGAACGCGGCTATATTACAACAGAGTCGGGCAGCGCTGTCAAGGGCGAGGAATCACCCAAGGAGCCTGAATACGATTCGGATTAAACCGAGGACGAACCCTGCTTCTCCTGCGAGTTCGAAAACCGAATCCTTCCTTGCGCCCCTCACCGTGTATGATGCGCCCGTGCCGATGCCGCGTGCCATGGATTTGAGGTGCTCGACCTCGTTTTTGAGCTCCTCCTTCTGGATTCTGGCGGCTTTTTCCAGGCCGCCGGACAGGACGAACTCCACGCAGTGCCGGATTTCCCCCCTGTCGAACCACGTGCCGTGTTCCTTGCACACGTCCACAATCACGCCGGATGCCTTTCCGAAATTCCTCCTGTGCATCATGGTTCCGCAGGAAGGGCAGGGGATGTAGGCGACCTTGTCCTCCGAAACGCCGCCGCGCGCGCTTTCCTCGAACGGGAGCGCCGCCTTCCTCACCGCGGCCGCGCCATCCTTCCCGGAAACAAGCCTGTCAAGGGTTTCCGAGTCGACCCACACGCCCCCGCAGGTGCTGCAGGCGTTGAGAAGGCAGCCCGCGTCATGCCGCCTCGCGAGCCCCGCTCCGCACCTGGGACAGGGGAGACCCGACTCCTCGTCGAGGTCGACCGCGGCTCTTTCAATCTTCTCCCCGCAGTGGCAGCAGTGCTTCACCCCCTTGAAATTCATTCCGAAGCACTTGGGGCAGGATACGGTCTGAAGTCCTGCGCCGCAGTACGGGCAGCGGTGGAGGTCCCTGTCGCATGGGGATCCGCACCCGGGGCAAGACAGCGACGTCGCGGCTTTGGCCGGCTCGGGGACGTAAAGCGGCTTCCCGCACGCGCAGCTTATCCGCTCCCCCGGATTGCGCATGGATACGTCAATCCTGATTCCGCATTCCGTGCATGTCATTGACCTGTCGATCTTGCCGGGCACATGCACCTCCGGACGGCGGCCGGATCATTCCTGCGCCGGCGGTGCCGTTTCAGGAAAACATTTTCTCCAGCCGGAAGCTTTTTCGCCAGGATTTTTTCGCGCTTGGTTCGATTCCTGGAAAGCTTCCGGGGGCACGGCGATTTCCCAGAGGGATTCTGGAACGCAGGCACGGCCCGCACGATTTGCGCGCCATGCACCGAGACGAGTTCGCACGGCTTTGAGATCCGAGGGGCCGGCGTGCCCGGCAGCGGTGGGTTCAAATTGACCGGCAGGTGGGTTCAAAATCGCCGGTAAGTGGGTTCGTTCCAAACCGGCATTGACAATTGTCCCCTTGCCGATATAAATCCTTTTTAACATTCGGTTTTAATTTTCCGGATGAGAACTATTCTAGACTTACGATAGAACCATGCTCGGGACCGTATGGTCCTGCTCGTCTCCATCTCGTCCCTGCCTGCGCCGCGACCTTCACATCGCCAGGCGTCGCGGCAGGCAGGCTGACAACAAGCGAAGATCAGGTCATACGAGAAGAACGTCTGACTCTCATCATTATGCCCGAGCTCGTCTGCCTGCCGCGCCGTATTTTCTCTCCTACGCGGCGCAGGCAGGTACTCCTGCTGGAAATCCTCGAGATCCATCATCTGCCTGCCTGCCGCGCCCTTGCCACGAACTTGCGCGGCGCAGGCAGGGAAGACGTCCTGAAAAGTGGGCTGGCCCTTGACACTACACCGCGCGAAAGGGAGCGAGTTTGCATTTTGGGAATGTCGCGATGAGATGCTCGATCACTTTCATGCGCGTCCTGCCGTTTTTGAACGACCGCTCCCTTTCGCGCTCCTGCGCCGCCGTCGGTAACTCCTCGAAGTAGACGAGTTCGACGGGCCGCCTTCCCTTGGTTGACCTGTTGCGCCCCTCCCAGTGATATAATTGCCAGCAAGAATATCTCTTGTATCGCACGCTAACATCATTTATGATAGCGTGCGATTTGTATGGTACGGAAAGGCGATGGAGCGGGAAATAAAGAATCTTGAAGCCTATATTCGCGCGGTGCTTGGCGTGGAGATAGATTCCTCTTCCTGGACCGAGGAGTCGAACCTGCCGCACTTCCTGAAGGCCGCGTATGGGTTTCGCAGTGCGCGCCTCCTCGGCCTGCAGATCCTCCTGATGGTCGATTCCGGCCGCGCGGAACAGCCGCCGGCCGTCATCCGGAAGCACATGGACGCGGTGCGGGATAATTGGAACGGCGAGGTCGTCTATGTCCGCTCCCGCGTCACCGCGTTCCACCGGAAACGGCTGATTGAGCAGAAGGTCCCCTTCGTGGTCCCAGGTAACCAGATGTACCTTCCCATGCTGGGCATGGACCTGCGCGAGCACTTCTCCAGGCTCCGCGAGGAGCCCGAGGTCTTCAGCCCCTCCACCCAGACCGTCGTCCTCTTCTGGCTGCTCCGCGGATCGGAGGAGCCGCTGGTCCCGGTACGGATGGCGGGGGAACTTGGCTACTCCCCCATGACGATGAGCAGAGCTTTCGACGAGCTTGGTGCCGCCCGCCTGGCCGAGGCCTCCGCGTGCGGGAAGGAGCGATGCCTCCGCTTCGACGGGAGCAGGGGCGAGGTCTGGAAGAGAGCGCAATCCCTTCTTCGAAGTCCGGTTCTGAAGCGCCGGTTCGTCCACCGGCGAAATCGGGTCTCGAATGGAATCCAGGCCGGGCTCTCGGCCCTGTCCCGCTACTCCATCCTGTCCCCGCCCTCCTACGAGACCTTCGCCTTCGGACGGGAGGACTGGAAGGCATCAGGATTACTGGACACAGAGGAGATGCCTGATCGCAATCCGGAGGCCGACGATGTCGAGGTATGGATCTACCCGCCGTCCCTCTTCGCTGAGAAGGGCGTGGTCGACCGCCTTTCCCTATACCTGTCGCTTCGTGGAAGCCCGGACGAGCGGGTCGAAGTGGCGCTGGAAGAGATGATGCGGGGGCTGCCGTGGTGAAGGGCCTGGATGTGTTCCGGAAACACTTCCGCGGATTCTCCGACCGATTCCTGCTAATCGGCGGGACCGCCTGCGAGATCGTCCTCGGCGAAGCCGCCATCGACTTCCGCGCGACCAAGGATTTGGACGTTGTGCTGTGCGCCGAAACCTTGGATCGCCCGTTCGTGAATGCAATCTGGTCGTTCGTCCGCCTCGGAGGGTATCGCGCGTACCGGAAGTCGACAGGCAGGCGGCAGTGCCACCGCTTCCTCAAGCCCGAGGACGCGGATTATCCGGCGATGATCGAGCTGTTTTCGCGCGTACCGGATTTCCTCGAGGTCGCCGAGGGCAGTCACCTGACCCCGCTCCCCATGGATGAGTACGTTTCCAGCCTGTCTGCAATCCTTCTCGACTCTGACTACTATGCGTTCATGCTGTCGGGGAGGAGGGAGCTGGATGGATTGCCCTTCGTCGGGGCGGAGCACCTCATCCCGCTGAAGGCGAGGGCTTGGCTCGACCTGACCCGCCGCCGGACGGATATGGAAGATGTCCAGGGAGCCTCGATAAAGAAGCACAAGAACGACGTGTTTCGGCTCTTCCAGGTCGTCCGGCCGGACCGGGATATCTCTGCCCCGGAGAAGATCCGGGCAGATCTGCGCGAGTTTCTGTCTCGCATGGAAACCGAGACGGTAGATCTGCGCGCCCTCGGCATCCGTGGTACGACTCGCGTGTCGGTGATTTCAGCCTTGCGGACCTTGTACCACCTGGGATGATCGAGGCTTGGTCGCATGGATGACGGAAATCAGGAACAGCATCGTCGACCCCGAAGACGCCCGGGCGGCGCTTTCTCTGTTCGACCCGGTCTGGGTCGTCCTCGAACCCCGCGAGCGGGCGCGAATCGTGATCGGGTGTAATTCTTGATATTATGTTCCAGGCGGCCGGCCAACACCTGCAACTTTCCGCTGAATTCCGCGTTCCGGGCCGACTCCGCTTCCAGGTGGCGTGCGGCTAACGACTCCACTTGTATCGCTCCGCGGGACGCGTGATCTTCGCGCGGTTGGGGTTCAGGTGGATGTATCGCGAACATTCATTGAGATACTCCCCGTCCTGAACCAGAATCGCCTTGTACCTGCCTTGCCAAAGATGCCCCATCCTTCGGTGCCTATGGTTGAAATAGCGGACATAATCCCCGTTAACGTGCCGCATCCATCGCGCCAATCCCCCGTGCGGGGTGGACACCAGCAGGTGGTAATGGTTTGGGAACAGGATTAATTTCAAGATTTAAGGAGACGGTCCCGAATACAGCTTGCTGCCCGCGCAGACCCGCAAATCGTCCGCCAGGAGACTCAATGGCGAGAAAACCCAGCCCTTGATATTCGACGGAATCGGTTCGTAATAGGACTCGTTCGACAGCCTGAAATTCCCCCTGCAAATCAGCCCCATGTGGATAGCCCGTCTTGAATTCATGGTCACGTTGAGCGGAAGATATTCCTCCCATTTCTCGCCGTGCTTATCCACGAAGCCCGTGCAATTATCGACCGCTGCCTTCAACGCGGTCGATTTCTCCTTGACGTATTTTTCCGCAAGATTCAATGCCTCCGGCTTAGTAGTCTCGCCTTTGGTTTCGCCGATCACTTCGAAAAGAGTGCCCTGCTCGTCAATGACGCTTCCCGAAAGCCCGACGAACGCCTGCCCTGCTTTCCATCCGGGATCATGGAACGCGATTTTTATTTCATTTCCAAGGCCGACCAGCGCGCCGTTCACCCTCCAGGAAATGCGATTGTAATACTGGATGTCGTCCGGTTTCGTCTTGGCATTGAACGTAACCTGAAATCCCGCCGGAATGACCCCTATCCTGCTCGCGGACACGACCGGGTCAATGCCGACGATTCTGATTTTCTTGACGAGGTCGTGCGATTGCATTCCGAACGTCTGAAATCATTCTTTCTTCTTATCTTCTTCTTTCTTCTTATCTTCTTCCTTCATCTTGTCAAGCTTCTCCTTGGCATCGCGCGCGCAATTTCCTTTTGGGAACTTTGTCAGGATTTGTTCCAGGACTTCCTTGGCTTTGGCGCATTCACCAGGCTCTTCTATATAGCTCTTTGCAAGCAGTAACATAGCATCGTCCGTGAGAGCAAACACCGGTTGCGTTTTTATGAGATTCTCCAGTATTGGAATGGCCTCTTTGCTTCGGGCTTTCATCGAGTAGTATTTAGCAAGGTTAAAAGCTACATACTTTGTAAAAGTAGAGTTCGGATGTCCTGACAGAACAGAAAGATACTTTGACTCGTACCCTAGAAGCTTTAAAAGAGAGTCATTTTGTCTGTGCATACCTAAGACCCTACGAAAATTACTCAATCCTAGAAATGAAGCAACTTCTCTATCTTCTTCGTTTTGCTCAACTAGTTTGAAAGATATGGGTTTAGACTTAATAAAGTATGTTTTGTCGTTATATTCTAAGCGATATACTGCAACGATTGAGTAATTTCCCGGAGTCACTGTAATGCTATCCTTTGTAATGTCGAATTCACCTATTGATCTTTCTGATGGATTTAATGTTATTAATTTCCCAACTCTTTTCCATCCTTCATATCCGGCTCCTGCAGAATAACTTTTATTCGCGCTGCTTTTAGGCCCATTTATTTCAAATTTCAAATAGTGCATATTTGACCATCCGCCATCTAAATTAATCATATCTAATTTAAGTTCCGATATATTTCTTGCTTCTACCAGCAAAATAATCGGCTCTCCAACTATGTATGTCTCAGCGCAGGTTGCCCTAAGTTCGATTGGATCGTCAACCTCTCCAAAGCAACTCGTTGATGTGATTAGTAATATCGTTGCTTTTAGAAGCAGTTTATCGATCATCATATATTACCTCCTTTCGATGGATTAATATCCATCGGATTTTCGCACAGCAAGCATATGTTCAGGACATAGCTTGATTGCACCATTCTTTAGGTTCTGCCATTTTATGACATTGTTAATATGAATTGGAGTAGTTGTCCATTGCATGATGCACGGGTCAATACCATTTATTGAAAGCTTACCGCATAGATGATCAATATCGAAAGTATGAATGAATTCGTGGCATGTTGTAGTATCCCGGTTTAGATTGAAGTCAATATTCACTGAATCCGCAAGTGAATGATTATTAACAGTCTCAACAAACACAAGACACCAACGAGCCTCTTTGCTAGCCAAGCCGCATAACCTATCCTGGGTAACTTCAAACGTATCGCCGTTCTTCGCCCCGGGGATAGGATTTCCTTTAACTGAATATGTCATTCCTCCAAATCCAGATAATTTACTAACTATGAATATATTTGATGTGTTTCTAAGAATGGGAAAGTCAAGACGTTGCGTCCAGCTTGGAGCCGCTTGAGAAGTGTTAGGCATTAGCCACTTGTCAAGATATCCATCAGGGATTAGTCCACCATTTATCGCCCTATATGCAGTCTCATTTAAAGGTCTTCCTTGGCCCGGTATAAAGGGCGGTTGATTTACTGAGGTTGATGGGTTGAAATCATTATAATCATCCTGACATCTAGCGCCACAAATGAAATGCCACTGTTTTTCATCTTGGTTAGAGAAATAATATTCAACGAAATTATCTACGTCTAGGTTATTATCTATCCCATTTAGATATTTATAGTTAGGCGTATTCCCCATGTCATGAACATCGAGTTCGACATGCACTTCTTTCATCAAAGTTATTAGGGGATTAGTTGGAAGCGCGTAAGCTTCGCCCATCTTCTTCAGCTCAACGTCGATTCTCTTCCATGTTGTGAAAACACCAGTTCCACCATTACAACCGATAGACGTAGAACCATCAATATAAAGCTCGACATTTATCTTGAAGTTATCACCGCCGGCATCTGTTACGTTGAAAACTGCCTTGGATTTACCATTTCCGTCCAGCATCGTCATGGCAGTTCCGCGAACAGAACCGGAGACGGACGTGCGTGTCTGCGATTCAATTCCATAAATATCGTCAAACATCGTGAATGGATAGTTCCCTGACTCCTCAATAGCCGCCTCCAATTCACCCAAATTGTCGTTCCCAAGAAATAGATTAGGATCAATTATCGTGTTGGAGCTTGGGTCGTCAGGATCCTCTGATTGCCAAAATACTCTCGATTTGTCATTCAAAACGTATGCAGGTTCTACTTTGACCATGCATTCGACATATTGCTTGTCATCTTCCTTTGTTCCATCCGGCAATCTATTCGAGTAGACTCTGCCCATGTTATCGACGCTTGTATATCCGTCCTCATATGAACCGTCATGTTTATATAAACCTTTCATTTCTACTAATTTAATAGTAGCAATGGACATGGCAACTTCGTCGTATGTTTCCTGTGTATTACCTGCCTTCGATAGGTTAAGTTTAACCGCTGTAGTGCCTGTTTTATGCCCTTCTGCATAGTATCCGTACATGCAAATCGGTCTCTGGGACAATCCATATTCAATTGAATGAACAATGTCTCCGCTTGATATTTCTCTGATGGACCATCTGAAAGGATTGAACAATGAAATCCTTTCGTAAACCCTTAAGACCGCCGAATCAAATACCAGCTTTATATTTGTAACTGCGCCCTCTACGACCGGACTAATGTGAATGTCAATATCTACGAAATAGATGCGTTGCGTGAGGAATCGCTCGGTACTAATTGGTTCCAAGCAGTCAGGGATTCCATTACCATTCTCGTCATTGCAATTCAAGCCGATAATCTTCCCGGGAGATTCAGCTTCAATAGGATCGTCGGTTGCCTCGATGCGTCCGTTGTTGTTTGAATCTACGTCTAGATCAGGCTCAATAAACCAGATGTGCACATCAATATAATTCCCGAACGCCTTGCCTGGCGCCCAAGGGGGCTTGACTGGCAGGAAAAACCTGACCCTGAAACTCCTCTTCCCGGTCATTTCCATGTGCGATTTCAGGCTCAACTGAAGCGTCTTGACGTCCATCTTCCCGTAGTCGAGGGGAGTATGATCGAAGGGCGTAAACCTCGGTTCGTCGAAATCAAATTCCTGAGAACCAAGCGCCTGGAAAACTGCGTATTCCAGAGTAGGCGAAACGTCATAATCGAATCCGTCTATACCCCCTTCCGCAGGAATCATGCCGAGACTGAAGTCGATTTTGCAAGCATCCTCCCGCATGCTTTGGCAGAATCCTAGAACAAGGTTCGCGTCAATGTTGCTGCTCGGCCCAGCCCACCCTGCCAAACCTGCGCTGTTATTGATTTCATTATATTTGCATTGGCCGTTGCCTTCGATCCCGCTGGGCACGTGTTTTGCATTGACTGTTTCTATCCCGTAAATCCAGAAAGGAATGAATCCAATTTCCTTCAAGTTCCCAGCAACGTCATCCCTTTTGAATATTATTTTCCCTTCGCCCGTAATCTTATGGTCGAGGGCATTCAAAACAAACGGGACTACAAATGACCATTCCTCTCCGGTTTTCTCGAAAACAGGAGATTGAGCGTCCGGAGGGATTTCACAACTGGCGCTTCTTTTCGGAAGGACCTCGATATTAACCCCGGCATCCAAATCTCCCAGGAAATAATGGAGTGCGTCCTTCACCCTTGACTCTACGATGTTGGGAACGGGTCTTAAAACGAACCTACTTTCATATGCCCGGGATGACTGAATGGATTGGCTTAAAAGAGCGTGATTCGGCATTGAGAAATCGCCGATGGTTGCGTTGACCGTGTCCTGCTTTTGGGATTGGTTATTGTCCGAGGGGATGAAATGCAATTCAAAAATAACATCCCGAAGGCTTGAAGACTGCGAAATCCCCTCAATCGAGTAGTAATTCCCCTTGCCAAAATGCTTCACGGTTTCAGGGAAGGAAACCGGTTGTGCACCACCGCCTCTAAAGACGTTCACCTTGTCCGCTCCGGAAATCCGCCGGATTTCAAAAATACCCTTGCCCGGGTCGTCAAGCGAATCCTTTTCGACCCACATCCTGACGCTGGGCCCGTAAACAATCGTGAAGCTGCCAGGATTTTCCTCTTCCCTCTCGCTAAGTTCATCTCCGTTAGTATAACAAATGACAAGGTTTGCGGCCTTGCGCTTCTTGATGGCGACCGTGATGCTCCCGCCCGCGAACGCCCTGCCGCCGATCCCGATGTACTCCGCATAGATCTCCGTGCTGACCGATTCTTCCGTAATCCTCTTCCCTTCGACCCAGAAGGTGACCCCGTTGGAGACCTCGGAGACATGGATATCCATGCATGCATGCCCGGATTCTTCATCCTGCCCAGGCTCAACGACCCTCGCGTACTCGTTTTCAATCCCCTTGTCGCTTCTCGTCCACAGGCCGAGGAGATTCCTGTTCCACCTGATGCGAACGGATCCGTCCCAGGGAAGGGCAGGCTCAATCGAGCAATAGACTTCGAGCAGATCGTCCTCGTTCGGCACGGCCGCATCCTGGTCCAGGTCGGCCTTCTTGTTGCCGTCGTCGTCGTCCGTGTTCTCCTGGATCTCGCCGGCAGCCGTCGAGGTTGCGTGATTCCCTTTGGCTGCGAGATTTACGCCGAACAGGTTCAGCGCAAGGGACACCTCGACGTCGGGATCCTCAATCCTCGATCCCGCCTGGTTCTTGATGCGGCAGACAACCGTGTTCGCGCCCGCGCTCGAGCCTCCCATGTATCTTGGGTCCATGGGCCCCGCCTGGGTTGCGTCGAATCCCGGCCCGGTCCAGTGGTGGATCATGTAGTCCCCGAACCTATGCTCGTAACGCTCGCCGAATGAGCTGTAATCCTCGTTCCTCGGCTGGTTCGACCCGCCATGGACGCAGTCAATCCTCTTCATCACGTCCAAATCACCAGCCGCGAGGTTCAGATGCGCAATCCCCTGCGCAGGAATGGTCACCGTTGGCGAAAACCCGTTCGCGCCGTCCCACCCGGGATCGAACCAGCGAGGCGCGTGGAGCCATCCGCGGATGACGCCGATGATTTCCGGCTTCGGCCCGCCGCCCGGTGGGACTTCCCCCAACGTCTTGTTCGAAAACGCCATCGCAGCGCTGCAAGTGGGGCTTGCATGACGGCCGGGTTTTGGATCTGGGTTCCATCTGTTGAGCCTGTACTCGCGCCAGCTGTCCGCCTGCCTGTCGACGTACGCCTTGATTCCGTCCGCGCAGGTCTTCCTGCGATTGATGCGCGAATCCATTACCGCAGCTTCCATTTCCTTTAAGTCTTCAGTGGTGAGCGGTACGCCCGGCATTTTTATCCAGAACTTCCTGAAGCTGCTCCTCGATAACCCGACCCACGCCTGCACGGCATGATTCCCAGCGCAGTTTAGCCTTATCCTCAACTTCTTGCCTTTCCCGACGATTTTCCCGTCAAGAGCCCAGTCTATGTAGTCGTCGAAACCATCCAGAATTTCATCTCCCGCCTTTACCGAGGCAGTGAAGACCAGCAGCTCGTCAGGACCTGCCCCGAGCTCATCTCCCTTGTTCCACTTGACCTCCGAATCCACGCCGATTACGAAGAAGTCGATTTTGTGGTTCTCTTCAATCGCCTGGTTCGGAAGCAGCTTCGCTTTTACGGAAATCATGCCGGGAGCGTCAGGCTTGGAATAATCGCCGCTGGATTCGTCTTTCTCAGGGCATGGGGCTTCGTAAAGACCAAGCAATCCATGCACAGGCGTCGGCCCGGATCCGAAATCGAGGTTGTACATCTTCTTGTAGTGCAGCCTGCCTTTGGACGATTCCAGGTCCTCCCAGATGACCACCGGAAGGTCTCCGGCCGCCTCCTTGTCCTCTCCCCCGGAATGTGAGTCTGGATGGCATTTCCCAGATAGCTCCGCGGGATTGTCGTTCGGGGCGGTGAGCAGAAGCACGTCGCCCACGCGGAGAACGAGTTTATCAGGGAACGACCCGTCCGGCCTCTGATCAGCCGTGACGCCAAGGAATTCCCTGCCTCCTGCGTTCGTGCCGGAAATCCCCCAGACAGGACAGCAGGTCGGGACGCACTCTGGAAAATCGTCGATAGTCAAATCATCGGGAATCATCTCCTGGTTGATGACGCCGTTGATGCCGTCCGTGTTCGCCGTGAGATAGAGGAGGTGCTTTCCATCGGCCTCGGAAATCTCTCCGCCTGAAATCATCCCCCTGACCGTGCTCACGACGCCGTCGAAAATGCCGGTTGCCTGGGCTTCGTCGCCTGCCATGCATGCGGAATACAGGCCGTCGAGGCTCGATTTAAGCCCGGCGACCGATCCGCCTGAAGCCTTCGCATCTACAAACGCGCCGAGCCTACCCATGTCGCAATATATCTTGATGAAGAACCACGTGGGCAGGGGAACCGGCGTCTTCCCGCCGGTCCTCGTCGGCTTTCCCGCAGGCGGCGTGGGAACCGGCCCCGGGTTCGGACCCGGAGGAGGAACCGGGCCCGGCGTGGGAGGCGGATTAGGAACGCTGATTATCGAGAAATAGAAGCAGACGAACCAGTACGTACTGACATACGATTGAGCAACGCCGTCCTGGCCCGTTGTCGCCGTTGCCGGGAAAAAACCTCCGGCCATGGGATCATTGAGCGCGAACGAGATTTCCTCTCCCGCGACGGGATCACCGAAAATGTCCAGAGCCTGCACTCGCACCGGCCCGTGAGTGGAATTCACAGGCACCCTGAAAAAGTCCTCGGACAGCAGAACAAGGTCCGCGGCCCTGTTGCGGGGATACGGGGCAATGCTTCCGGCTGCTGTATCGACGGATTCAAGCGTGGAAGTCCTCGCGACCACCGCTGCTTCGACGTCCAACCCGGCGGTTCCCCTTGGCACGAATATATAGAAGGATAGGGCGAAGCCGTCCTGCCATGGGATGACCGCAGACAAGTCCGCGGAATGCTCGACGAGAAGCGTGCTTCCCGAAGTGAGAGTCAAATAGACCTCCTTCAATTCCGACGCCGCTTCAATGCCGTTGATTTTCAGGTAGACCGGATACTGCTGGTATTCGCCAAGCTGCATGGGCTCGGGATTGAGGATTTTGACTTCAAGCTGCTGGGGTGGCGCAGGCTCTTCTACTTCCACGGAAATCCCGTCCTCGACGATCCCCGCAAACCCGCTGATTTGAGCGGTTATGACCAGGATGAGGCCGGGATTACGCGAATAGGGCGCGGATCCCGCGGGGGCGAGGAACTCGAATGAACCGTTCAGCACGCCGTTGCCGGGGACAAGAGACGCCGGGTTCAGGACGCCCGCGGCGAGCGTGTACGCGCCGTCCGTCGTGCTGAGCGTCCATCGCAGGTCCGCGACCGTCACCTGGTCCGGAGCAATGGCGAAGTTGATGGTCGCGGTCTCGCCTTCTTCGAGTTGAACAGGCGAAGGCGTTGCGATTTCCATGATTGGCTTGTTCAGAACCGTCATCGTGCGGCTGTCTTCGGCCCTGACCTGGCCGTCGATGATCACGCTTACGACGACCTCGACCATGCCCGTCCCGCCGGACGCCGTGTGCCAGCCGTCCTGCACCGTGAACGCCGCGGCCCCGAGAATGTGGTCGTTGATGAACAGAGTTGAGAGATCCACGTTCGAAGCGAAAAGCTGTGCGCCCGTGCCGGCGTCGAGGATTTCATACGTGATTGAATCGATGTCCGAAAGGATGGTCTTTGGTGAAATCAGGAAGTTGAACTCGACGTCCTCGCCCTCGAACACGGGAGACTGCGGCTCGGTGTAGATCGTGAGGTTGACAGGCACCGGCGGCTTTGGCGACACGATTAGCATGATGGACGTGATTGCAGGTCCGTAGCCCGACACGTCGCACTGGATGATGAAGGTCTGGTTCTCGGTCTGCGTGACGATGCCCTCGGGAACGACAAAGGAGACCTGCCCGAGGAGCATGCCGCCCGCGGTCGTCAGGGCAGCGGGGTCGAGGTGTTCGCCGTAGACCGGGTTTCCCGCCGCGTTGCGCACGTACCATTCGAGGTTCGTAATCAGGCTCTGCGCCTGCGCGGGGCTGATTTGGAATGAAATGGAAACCGGGTCGCCTTCGGTCGCGGTCACGGGTGAGGGCGTGGTTATCGCGACCGCGGGCGGCTGCATGGGCTGGGTTACTATAAGCTGCACTTCGGCCGAAGCAGGGCCGCCGGAGGTCTCGACGACCACTCGCACGAAATAGAACCCGGCCGACTGCGGGGCCGCAAACGCGTGCATGCCCGTCATCGTATTCCCGGAGACTTCGAAGGCGGCAAGGTTGATGCTCTCCACCCTGTCGGGCAGTCCGCCCTGAGGCCCGATTTCCATGCGGGCCTGGGTGCCTTGCAGCGAGGGAGTGACAATGCTGATATTAATAGAGGTAGCAGCGCCGGGATTGACCTCGAAAGGCGTGGAAGGCGTGGTGATGCTCACCGCGGGAGCAGGGCCTTCCGCGGGAAGCACCACGACCGGCGCCTCGGCGACGTTCGGGATGAGGATGGGGTTTCCCGAAACCGGGTCGTCCACCTGGGTTTCCGCCGTGAATCGCAGGAAAAGCTGAGTCACGCCGGCTGTTCCCGCGGGCGGCGTGAAGCTCGTCTCAAAGATGAACTGGTTCGGATTATACGGGTCCTGCACGAAGCTCGACGGCGATACGTCCTGCGTGAGAATCACGGACCCGTCGGACTTGTTAATCAAATCGAGGTCGGCGTTGTTGATCTGGAACCCGAGGATGTTCGGGTCCGGAGGGGGGATGACGATGAGGGTGATTTCAGAGGGTTCGGCTTCAACGGCGGTTATCGACGCCGGGAAAATCCTGACCTCGTCCACGGTGGACGAAACGGGATCCGAAGACGAGAGGACCACGAGTTTGCCGGATTCGTCTTTTTTCACGTAATCAGCGACGATTTGGATTGACCCCGGCTTGACGCCCTCGATGACGCACACGGAACGGTCGGCCGGATTTTCTGGAAAGGAGATTTTCACGACGCCCGCCCCTGCGACGACCTTCCAGGAGAACGCCCCACCCCACAGGCCCTCGGGAAGCGCCGCCTTTGCGTTCACGGAGTTGCCCACCGGGATGCAAGCGCGCAGGGATACGGTTATCTTGTCGCTACCCCCCCCCGCAACCGTCATGCCGGCAACCCAGATTACGGCAAGAAACAAGCCAAGACCGCCGATGAAATATACTCGTTTCATTTTGTCTCCTTGCCCGATCCCGCGGGCACGGAACGTTCATGTAAGGGCAAGGCATGCCTTGCCCCTACGGATTGTTCCCTCTTGCGGGATTGGATTTCAGCCTCGGCCCTCATGCGGAGCACGTGGCGGGCGTCGAACCGGTTTCTGATGATTCTCAATATTTCCATCGAGTTA
>DYIT01000004.1:0-5922 GCA_020723505.1 Candidatus Kuenenia stuttgartensis | reverse complement strand
CGCAACCTTCAGAATCCGCTCGACAAGGCTTTCATCCCCCGTCCGTGCCAGTTCCTTGATCCTCGAGTCCTTGTTCTTTGAATCACACTCTATAAGCCGGGCAATCGCTTTGTTCACGGGCCACTGGCAGCTACCGGCGTTCTTTTCAACGTATGAGGCCAGGACCTCCTCGCGTGCATCCGGGAACTTCTCGGCGAGCACTTCCACGGCTTCGACCTTCACCCGGTCTTCGCCTTCGCCATGCAAGACGGCCTTGAGGCTCGATGCAGACTTGCACTGCTCATGCGCGAGATACTTGAGGTTATCAAGGCTTGGACTGGTCGCGACTTCTGACAGGCCTTCAGCCTTTTCCAGCTTCCTGGCCATGACCTGAAGACTTTCGTTCCCGTTTACAGCCGCGGATTTCATGAGTTCAGCGAACCTTGCAGGGGCGCAATTCTTGAGAAGGCTCAGGGCATTCAGAACGAGCCAGTCTTCGCCCGGGTCGCATGCACAGAAGGAGAATCTCTCGAGCAGCACGATGCATCCTTCAGTTCCCACCTCTCCGAGCAGATTCAACAATGCCAGCTTCGTACCGCCGTATGTCCTGCCGAACAGCGTTTTCTCGATAGGCGGCAGGATGGCTTCGCCATTCAACCGGAGCATGTGGCGGATGCGGGAGACATCGGCGTTACGGCCTGCTTTTGCCGCCTGGTCGAGTTCATCAATCAGGGCGGCGATTTTGTCGTCGATGGATACTTTCGCGGGTTCATCCGTGGTATGAACCGGGGATGATAAGGACCCTTGCGCAGGACCGCAGGTATTGAATGGCCTTAAGACCAGACCTGCAAGGCCGGCTGCCGCCAGGAGTGACAACGCAATCAGTTGAGTCCTGATTCCCATGCACGGACTTCGATTGAATTTTTCGACTCAGCGCCTATTTTCGGCGACGGATGCAATTGCATGTCGGTATGAATATTAACGTGGAATCAGGAGGAAAGTTCAAGAGAAAACTCTCCATAACTTCATGCGCCCGAATGGGTTTTGCCCACAATGTTCGCAGAATTCGCGGAACCTATGGGTGCGACTTTACTTGCGTTGGGAAAAACCGATTTGAGAAATATGCCGCTCCGATGGCGCCAACAGGAAAAGATCAAAGCAGGATGATTCGCGGTCTTTCGCGATTCAAGCGCAGCAATTCAAAACTCAGCATAGCCGCTCCAAACATCCCTTCGACAAGGGTCGGAAAGCTGTTCTTACCAAGACAACATTCTCGCGCAAAGGAGCGCATTCCATCAGGGTTTCGAATCAGTTGCAGTCTCCGATTTTGGGAGTATATTATCCCTTTCGGTTCCGCTTTGAAAAGGCGAAGTGATGAAGGAAGCGGTTCTGCTCGGCAACGAGGCAATCGCCAGGGGTCTCGTCGAAGCCGGGGTCCACGTCGTTACCTCATACCCGGGAACTCCAAGTTCGGAAATCCTCCCGGCCGTCGTCAGGTTCATGCAGGAGGAGAAGCTCAATATCTACACCGAATGGTCGGTGAACGAGAAAGTCGCCTACGATGTCGCCCTTGCGGCATCGTATACGGGGAAGCGCGCGGCCGTGGCCATGAAGCAGGTGGGGCTCAACGTGGCGGCGGATTCCCTCATGAGTTCGGTCTATACGGGCGTCAAGGGGGGATTCATCGTCATAACGGCGGACGACCCCGGTCCGTTTTCATCGCAGACCGAGCAGGACAGCAGGTTCTGGGGGCCCTTCGCGAAGGCGCCCGTCCTCGACCCATCCAGCCCCGTCGAGGCCAAGGAGATGGTCAAGAGGGCGTTCGAGCTCTCCGAGAAGTACTCAATCCCCGTCATTCTGCGGCCTGCCCTCAGGGTCTGCCACGCGAGGCAGGCGGTCGCGTTCGACGAGCCGGCCATCCTGGACAGGCCGGCGTCGTTCGAGAAGAACCCGAACCGCTGGGCGGCCACGCCGCGGTTCCGGTCCGCGCTCCACAAGGAACTCAACCTGAAGATAGAGAGCATCAGGGCCGAACTCGAGAAGGACGAGGGAGTGAACCGCGTCTCCTCCCCGGAAGCCCGGTCCGATACCGGGATAATCGCCGCCGGGATCTGCCACGCCATCCTCATGGATCTCCTCGAAGAGCACGGCGAAAGGATCCCGGTCCTCAAGATTGGAGCTTCATATCCCTTCCCGCGCGGGCTGGTCTCGGGATTCGCCTCGAGGTTCGGGCGCGTCCTCGTGCTCGAGACCACCGAGGGCATCATCGAGATGCAGACCAGGGGGGCGAGGGAGGTGATGGGCCGCGAGGACGGGACCTTCCCCAGGGAGGGCGAGCCGACGCCGGACAACGTCCTCGCCGCGCTCCGCAAGGCCTTCCCCGGCCGGTTCGGCTCGCCCGATCCCGCCGCGGAAGACCTGAGGAAAGCCCTGTCCAAGGTCAATCTGCCCGTCAGGAGGCCGACGCTCTGCGCCGGCTGCCCGCACCGCGTGTCGCATTACGCCATCAGGAAGGCTTTCCCGAAGGCGATTTACGCCGGGGACATAGGCTGCTACACGCTCGGGACGAACATCGGAGCGGTCGACACAGTGCTGGACATGGGCGCATCAATCGGCATGGCGGCGGGCTTCTATCATGCCCACAAGATGGACGGCTTGGAGGTCCCGGTGGTCGCCACCATCGGGGATTCCACTTTCTACCACGCGGGCGTGCCGCCGCTCGTGGACTCCGTCTACACGGGCGCCAGGTTCGTTCTCGTGATACTCGACAACGCAATCACGGCCATGACGGGCATGCAGCCGACGCCGGGCACCGGACTGCTCGCGGACGGCACCTGCGGCAACAAGGTCCCGATTGAGGAGCTCGTGCGGGGGGCGGGAGTGAAGTTCCTGAAGGTCCACGATCCCTACGACATGGAGGGGCTGATTAGCGTTCTGAAGGAGGCATGGGGACACTGCTGTTCGCCCGGAGGCGGGGTGGCGGTGGTGATATCGAGACATCCCTGCCTTCTCCACTACAGGGACGCGAGGATTTCCATCGGCAGGGTTTCGGTGGGGGAGGACTGCAAGGGATGCATGCACTGCGTGAAGAACTTCGAATGCCCCGCCATATCCCAGTCAGGGGACGGCAAGCGGGCCGTGATCGACGAAAGGCTCTGCAGCGGCTGCGGCGTGTGCGTGAAGGTCTGCAGGCGCGGCGCGATTGTGGTGGATGCCCATGAAGAACGATAGGCGTCAGATCCTCATAGCCGGGGTGGGCGGGCAGGGAGTGCTGTTCGCCACCAAGGTCGTCCTCGAGACCGCGAGGCGCATTGGCAGCCCCGTAATCGGATCGGAAACGCACGGCATGAGCCAGCGCGGCGGGTCGGTCGTGTCCGTGGTGAAGATTGGCGGGTTCTCGAATCCGCTCTCCTCGCCGGGAGGCGCCGACCTCCTTCTTGCCCTGCAGCGTGACGAGTCATACCGCAACCTCTCGTTCGTCCGCCGCGGCGGGGCATGCGTAGCCAACTCGCCCGATCCGGGATTCCTCGATGCAGGCGTCAGGGCCGCGCTCGAGGGCCTCGGCGTCTCGCTCTTCCCGCTCGACGCCGACAAGGCCGCTGCCGAAGTCGGATCGCCCGTCTCGTCGAACCTCGTCTGCCTCGGGTTCGCCGTCGCCCGCAAACTCCTCCCGTTCGAGCCCGCCGGCTGGAAGGCCTGCATATCGGCGATTTCATCCGGAAAGCTGGCTCCCTCCAGCATCGCCGCCTTCGAGAAGGGGATGGAGCTGGGCGAGAAATAGCCGGGGTTTTCGTCTCAAGGCCTGGTTTCAGATTGACACTGCCTGTCTGGATTCCGGCTTTCGCCGGAATGACGGATAGGTTGATTGGGTTGATATCGCCGCCTCGCCTTGCAACCCCTTCCCGGCGGCTCCCACAGACTGTTTCCTGCGGCTTCCCGGCGGCTCCAACGGAATCATTTGGTCGCCGACCAGTTACTTATAATTCCTGACTGCCAGCTGCTCGACTGCAACACCATTCAGCCAAATAAGTACTGCAGTGCCTCCGGCGCTTAACAAGGCCCTCGGCCGGTGCTTTCATGTCCGAGCCGTAATGGACGGGGGGGCAGCGGTCCCCTGCAACCCGCAGTCCGCTGTAGCGGGGTTGATGATTCGCTGAAATTCTTCATTTCCCCTTGCCTGAACGGGACAAGCGGCGATGAAGGCCGGGATCCGTGCAATAAGGCGGTGCGAACCTGGTCAGGGGGGGAACCCAGCAGCCATAAGCATCAAACCTTATGTGCCGCGGAGCGCCTGGCTGGAGCAGGCTGTTCCTGGATGCCTGGGGGGTGGGATGGGATGCGGAGTTTACGGCTTTTTTTCTTTTTCCGCGGAACCGGGGCGAAGGACTACTTCCTCCCGGGCTTCGCCGCGGAGCTCAAGTGCTCGAAGAGATCCTTCGGGGAGAAGTAGGTGGTCCTGACCGCGCCGCCGATGATGACCACCTCCTTGCTGCGGAGGAATGTCGGCTGGTTCGGGACGAGCTTCATCCCGCCGATTGAGGTGCCGTTCGTGGACCCCACGTCCGTGAAGGTGTAGCCGCCCTTCTCCTTGTCGGGCCTCATCACGCCGTGGAGCTTCGAAACGGCCAGGTGCGGGATGACGATATCGTTGTTCTGGGACCGGCCGATGGTGATCATGTTCTTGAAGCTGTTCCTGCCTGATTTCTCTATCGAGCAGACGAAAGGGACGCCCTTCAGGATCTCGACCTGCGAGCCGAGCTCGGTCGTCCGGTCCGCCTCCTGCTCGTCAGGAGAGAGCGTCGTGTATTCGTTCGAATCCAGGTAGGTTTCAGGCCTTTCGACCACGCTGAACGGATTCCCGAACCTCAGGGCGAAATCTTCCGGGTTCATGCCCCGGACTTCCTCGGCGAACCGGCCCAGCCTCACATTGTGAATCTGCGGCATTCGAGCAGCCCCAGCAGAATCGTTCCGGACGCGAAATCAACGGGGGAGGATTATACGCGTTTCGGGATTGACTTGCAAATCCTTGCGACTCAGCGTTTCGGCGCCTTGCCGCCGAGCTTCCTGAACAGCTCCAGGAATTCGAAGAAATGCGAAGGCGTGAAGAACGTGCACCGCACGGAACCGCCCAGCATCAGGGTCTTCCTGCTCGAAAGCAGGCGCGGGACGTTCGGCTCGAGGTTCTCGCCGTCGTATGACGATCCGTTCGTGGACCCGACGTCGGTCACCGTGTACATGCCGAGCTCGGAGTCGTACCGGAAATAGGCGTGAAGCTTCGAAACGGACAGGCTCGTCACGATGATGTCGTTGTTCACCGACCTGCCGATGGTCACCATGTTCTTGAATGCGTTCCTTCCCGATTTCTCGACCGTGCTTACGTATTGCTCGGAAAAGTCGGAATCCAGGAGAGCGGACTGGCCCTTCTGCTTCGTGTCCTCCTCGGGAGCGAGAGTCCGGAACGACTTCTCCCTGTTCTCCTTCGAAGGGGCGGATTCGACCAGCAGGAACGGCACCTTGTAACGCGCCTTGAAAAGATCCAGATCCATATCGTCATGCTGGGCCGCAAATGCCGCGAGCTTGATGCTGTGAATCTGCCCCATCTTTCCCCCTGGAAAAAAAACCCGCGAAAGACCGTGCTGACCATCAGAATTTTCAATTATATCCGGACCGGTTCCGGCGCAATAATAAAATCCTGGAAAAATCCAGTGTTCTTTATTGATTATATCGGCTTTGATACAATTATCGATCAATCGAAGGAGCGCTTGATATGTCAGCCGTTTTCCTTTTTAATTCCCGCTTCAGGCTTTTTCCGAAGCTTTCCCCGCAGTTGGGGCGGGCTTCGGAAGGAGAAGGAGGCGTTCGTGGAGTCATATTGATCTCCCCGGCGGTTCTCTTGCTGGAAAGGAGAAGACCCATGCCGCAGCGCCTTCAAATCCCGGTCCC
>DYIT01000101.1:10477-16608 GCA_020723505.1 Candidatus Kuenenia stuttgartensis | reverse complement strand
ACGATCCCGTTGTCCATGCTGAAAGCTCCGCTGTCGAGCAGAGTGTCGCCCGCGTCTATCTGGCCGTCCGAGTCGGCATCATAGTACAGCGACACGGGGCTTACGGCCGAAAGAGCGTTCACGTCGTGGCCGGACCCAACTGCGTCGAAGGCAAGCGACGATACCAGTATGCCTTCCACGCCGTCCGCCTCGGCCCTCACCTGCATCAGCACCACGTCGGACGCGACGCCGAGCGGGATGTTCCTTTTCACCACCGCCGGCGTCCCGCCGCCATGCGCAGGGCCTGGCGAAAGAGTCAGGGTCCCGATGTTCGCCTTCTTGGAGAATTCCCTGCCCGCATCCCCTGCGTCGGAACAGCCGGCGAGCACGAGGGCGGTCAATGCCGAACAGGCGGCAGCCAGTCCGATAATACTTTTCATATCGGCCTCCGTGAAAAAGCGGATCCGTTCTAAATGAATCAACGCTGGTCTGCAGAATTCAATTCTAGGATTCACCCGGGAAAATGCAATGGAACTCGAGGCCGGAGCATGGCTAAGCCAAGCGTCTCTGTTTGCTTTGCTGCCGAATTGACAACCCTCGGGCCCCGCCTCTATACTTCCCCGGTCTGTGGGAAGGGAATCCGATGCGATCATGGCGGCACCTGCTGTGCGTTTACCCGTACCGGTCCGAGCTCGGCCGCCGCAACGGGTTCTATCCGCCTCTGGGGCTCGAGATCATCGCCGCCGCGCTCAAGCCGCATTTCCGCGCAATCGACGTCATCGACCTGCGCCGCGAGACCGGGAACGCCGCCGATTTCCTGCGTCCGGACACCGACCTCGTGTGCTTCTCCGTGAACTGGGACCGCGAAGCCGGCTTCCTGCGCGAGCAGATCCGCTCGGTTCCGCCGGGGATCCTCACCGTCGTGGGCGGGCGGCACGCGACCGAGGATCCGGAGAAATGGCTCTCGGAGTGCCCGAACGTAGGCATCGTAGTCCGGGGGGACGGCGAGGAAACCGTCGGGGAGATCGCGGAGGGCCGGCCGCTCGAGGGAATAGCCGGAATCAGCTATCGCCTCGAAGGGCGCATCGTGCACAATCCCGTGCGGCAGTGCGCCAAGGTCCGCGGCGACCTCTACCCGGACAAGAAACTCCGCCGCTACAAGTACACGATGGACCAGAGCGGGCTGACGGGGCCCCAGTTCGACACGGTGGCCTCCTCCCGCGGCTGCCCGTTCAACTGCGCATTCTGCTCCTTCAGCCGGAATCCCTGGGGCGGGAAGCGCGCCTGGTCCGCCCGGTCGCCCGAGTCGGTCGTCGACGAGATCGAGACAATCGACGCCGGCTTAGTTGGCTTCGTGGACGACAACTTCACTCATGACATGGATCGCGTGGCGGCAATCTGCGACCTCATCATTGCGCGCGGCATCCGCAAGCGCTTCATCGCGAACGCCCGGCTCGAGGTCGCCCGCCGGCCCGACGTCCTCCGGAAGATGGAGCGAGCGGGCTTCTCGATGCTCCTCCTGGGAATCGAGTCGGCGCAGGACAAGACGCTGCGCTCCATGAGAAAGGGCTTCGACACCAAGCGGCTCAGGGAGTACTTCCGCGTCCTGCGAAAGAGCAGGATGATCCTCTTCGGCTACTTCATCGTAGGGAACATCGGCGAGTCGGAGAAGGAGATGCTGCAAATCGCGCCCTTCGCCCGCCGGCTCGGAATCGATGTAATCCAGCTGACCGTGCTCAGGAACGAACGCTACAGCGGCGTTGAAGACCTGGTGGCATCGAACCCCGGCTGCCACATCGCCCCGGACGGGCTCGTGTATTCGGATCAGTGCCCGCCCGAGCTTCTCCGGAATATCCGCCGCAGAATCCACCGCAGGTTCTACGGATTGACGCAGCTGCTGCAGCTCTGCGGGAAGGCCATCCGGAACAGGATTGTCACGCCGCGGGTGGTCTCCGGAATTCCGGGCTTCGTTCTCGGCGAGGCCATTGCGCACTGGAAGCAGAAAAGGATGCGCCGGAAGCGCCGCCGTCTGGCCGAGGAAGCGCAGGCCGCAAGCCCCGTCTGACACATTTCCGCAACTCCTGGATTATCCTACCAGCCTTCCGAGCGGGGCGGCCCAGAGGCGGGGGCCGTAGCGCACGACCCCGGTCCCGTTTTGGGCAAGCACTGCGATTCGGCAGCCCGGCGTGGCGTGGCTTTGGGGTCCCTCTCGACACTAGACACTTCCGCGTTTCGACGGGCATCGGAAATGGAGTTGGCAAGGTCCTTGTCGTTTTCCAGACGCGCTTCAAGGCGCTGGACGACTCGCAGGACTCCGCTTCCGTCTCCATATCCGAACTCATGGGCGAGATCCGTCATCCGCGTCTTGCCAATAAAAGCCGGCGCGGCTATCCTGTCCCCTTCGCGCCGAGATTCGACTTCTGCGGAAGGGAGGAAACATGGAATCGACGATTCGCCTTCTCGAGGAGCTTACACGTCTTCCAGGCATCCCCGGTCACGAGGAGGCGGTGGCGAATTACATCATGGAGTACCCGATTGCCGGCGCGGGGAAGAGGCGGATTGACGGCAACGGCAACGTGTGGGTGCAGGGCAAGGGGCCTAAGACCCCTCCGGTGGTGATCCTGGCTCACATAGACGAGGTCGGCTTCCTCGTCAAGAGGATCGAGGATGACGGCCGTCTCAGCCTCGTGGGACATGAGCGCATGGACCTGCGCACCTTCTCCTCCGAGATCGTGCAGGTCTGGACGAGGAAGGGGCCCATACCGGCGTTCGTCACGGTCGGGCAGCAGACCACCTTTCCGAAGGACTACTCGAACATGACCCCGGAGAACTTCCGGCTGGAGGTCGGGGCTAACACCCGTGCGGAGGCGGAGGCTCTGGGCATAGAAGGTTGCGAGGTCGCAACGTTCGATCCGTCGTTCCACAGGCTGCCCGGCGGTCTCCTCTGCGCGAAGGCATTCGACGACCGGTCGGGCGTCGCCTCGCTGATTAAGGCGTTCGAGCTCTCGGCGGGCAAGCGTAAACACCTTCCCGTCCTCCTCGGGACGGCGCAGGAGGAAATCGGAGGGCACGGGGCGATGGGGGTGGAATTCGAGACGAAGCCGGCGGCCCTGGTCAACGTTGACATCTGCGGCGGGGAAGTCTACAGCCTTCCGGAGCCCGACCGCAGGCTGATTCTCGGCAAGGGGCCAATCCTCCACGACGGGCCGGAGGCGAGCCGCGGGATGGTCAGGCGCTTCTTGGAACTGGCGAAAGCCGAGGGCATCCCGATTCAGCGCTTCCCCGCGTCGGGGCGGGGCGCGGACCTTTCAATCCTTCAGCAGAAGTGCGGGGGCCTGCCGGCCATCAACCTGATCCTTCCCATGGCCTACTATCATGGGCCGCGCGGGCTGATTAATCCTGCCGACGTGCTCAATTGCGGTCGCCTCATAGCTGCCGCGCTGGCGGACAGGGAATTCGTCAGCAAGTCGACGAAGTTCTAGCCCACAGTTAGGAGGGAGATGCGCGACTTCCTGCCCAAGCCCGGCAATCGTTGAAATCCCCTGCTCTTGACAAATCCGGCAGGAAGAGGTCTACTATCATCCAGTCCCCGATAGCTCAATCGGCAGAGCGAGCGGCTGTTAACCGCTACGTTAGAGGTTCGAGACCTCTTCGGGGAGCTAGTAGCCGGAAGCGAACTCCACCCCGCACGATGGTTGACGGCGGGCTCGTAAGAGAGAGCTTTCGGCCGGCTGCCGTAACCCGTTGGAAGGCGAGGGTTGTGGGCCAAAGCGACCAAACCGCGCGATTCTCCGGTTCGACGGAGAGAGCCGCACGCCCGCAAGGAACCCCGGGGTTCCCTCCGGACTCGCGAAGAAACGGCCCCGAACTCTCCGATTCTCTGTTTGACACCCCCCTCAAATTTAACAAGACTGTTCCTACCGGAACCCGAAGGCGACCCGTTGCGGAAGAGGCGCCGGGGCTCAACGAGCTGCGGCCTTGCATGCAAACCAGATATTTGAGCGGGCGGGTGGAGGAGCTACCGCGAAGCGGTTTCAGTTACCCTACAGCCATACAGGGTGCTTCCCGTTTCTGTGGATTATCATGCCGCCTTCCTCCAGCGGGTGACCCGAGCATGATGCGCCCAGAGCGAGTCGAACCGTTCGTTGAGGATCGCCGAGCGGAAAGCCAGCACGTTGCGCAGGTCCACGGGGGACTTATGCATGCCCGAGAACTTGCATCGCTCCTGCACGACGTGACGGCAGTACGATTCCGCGGGGCCGCTCCCGATGGGCCATCCCGCCTTCCGGTTGCGAAGGTGTTCGTCCCGACCCTCGTACATAGTCACGTACGTCGCCTGCTCCAGGTGCACGTCCGGATGCCGATCCGTCTTCGTCCGTTTCTCACGGTCCGGAGACGCGTTCCGGCGGTGGTAGGCGGGCTCCCGCGGTTCTGCGGGTTCGGGGACCGCTACCAGGCCCGCGTGGTCTTCATGCCAGCTCCCAAAGCCCTTCTCCGGGTCTTTCGCTTCCGGGTCGTACCGCATCTGGAACATCAAGCCCTCGGTCTAGATCACCAGACACTTTGCGGCCGGCGCCACGTCTGCCGGCTCTCCTGGCGTTTTCTGGAGTTCCCAGGCTGCCTTTTCGAGTTCATGGATCCGGAGGTGCAGGCGGTTTTGGCCGAGCTTCAAGCCGGTAGCACGCTCAATCAGCATTTGGGCCTCAGGGTAGTCGTTTTCCACGGCGAAATGGGCCATCAGAAACGAGGCCTCACGCGTGTAGTCAGCCCGATCCACGCCCAGGAGCAGGTCCAGGGGGTAGATCCCTTCCTCGCTGCCCTCGCGGCGCTAGTACGCCGCCTTGACGGTCAAGGGGCTCGTCACGAAGAGGGGGCGTTCCCGGTAACTGTGAAAGATGTACGTGGTCTCATCGTGTTCGAAGCTCGTTCCGACAAAGCATCTGACGACGAACTTCTCCACGAGGATAGAGAATCAATGGCAGGCGCCCTTCAGGGCCGCGTCCCGAAGCTATGCGTCCAGGCGGCGGACGGTGGCGAGGACATCTTCCAGCTTCCCCCCCATGTCCCGCCCCGCGAGGCATTCCCACTCGACATCGAAGGCCCGACCCAGCGAGCCGGGGTCCTCCTTGAAGGCGACAGCGTCGTCGGTTCCAGATTCGGAACCGGAGAGTTCGGCAAGGATGGCTCCCGGGTCTTCCAGGAACTTCTTGACAGCCGTGGTCAGAACCTGGACCGTAGTGTTCCGCAGCTTCGTGAAGGAATCCGGAGCTCGCATGGTCATCTTCTTTCGTATCTAGCACATACGATTAGATACCATGCGGCTCCGGTATCAACTGAAACGGGAAGCACCCGTCAAACGCCATACAGGAAATCTAGACAGGAGAGATTAAAGTCATGAAAACAGCACTCCTTGTCATCGATGCACAAAGAATCTACACAGACAAGGGATCGGAACTCTACTGTTCCGATTCAATACAGACTACAAAGAGAATCAACAAGTTGATCGACTCCTTCAAGAAGAGTGGTGAGCTCGTCGTCTACGTTCGTCACGTCCATAAAAAGGACGGTACCGATCTTGGCAATCTCTGGAACCACAAAGGTGGCCCTATTGAAGACTTTCAGTTCAAGGAAGGAAGCTCCGATGTAGAGTACACAGAGAGCCTTCATAGAATCGAGGGCGCACCTGAAATCACCAAGACTCGATACTCCTCATTTCCCGGGACGACACTTGCATCCATCCTGGCAGACGCGGAGATTCAGAGGGTTGCGATCTGTGGATTCATGACGAACTTTTGTTGCGAATCAACAGCGCGGGAAGCGTTGGATCGGAACTTCTTCGTCGACTTCATCGTGGATGCGACGGGGAGTCCGGGAACTGAGAATTACGACGAATCCCGAATCCGGGAAATCGTTGGCGAGTTGCTATCCGCAGGCTTCTCACGCGTATTTTCAACCAAGGATTATTTGCTAGAGAGATAGTGCTTTGTCAATTCCAGTATCCTGGAACAGACTTGTCACTCGGGCGCTATTAGCAGCCAAGACTCCTTTTTTCCTATTGTCTTGGCCACAAGTAGCGAGGAATCTCGAAATCCTCAGGCAGACCGTTCCAATCCGGCACTGGTTGTCCGTGAAGACGCAACCTGTACCCCCAC
>DYIT01000101.1:2149-10467 GCA_020723505.1 Candidatus Kuenenia stuttgartensis | reverse complement strand
CAGAGGTAGTAAGCGAGTTCGAGCTTCGTGCAGCAATAAACGCAGGATTCATGCCTAATGACATCCTTGTGAATGGCGTCGCTAAACACGAGTGGCTTTCGCGAGTGTCTTTACCTGGCCTTCGCGTTAATCTCGACTCCCTTCACGAGGTTGAGTGTTTACTCACTGCGGGACTTCTTAAAGGATGGCATGTTGGGCTACGCTTTCAACTCAGCCTGGAGCATGACCCGGACGAGCCCTCGTATTCCACCCAGTTTGGGCTCTCCATTGACGAGGCTACAGAAGCAGTGAAAGTACTTCGGCAGGCGGGCATCCCCGTTGAGGCAATCCACTTTCATCTTCGTTCCAATATAGAAGGACCTGAAGTCTACCAACAAGCAATTTCCGAAGTTGCAGAGTTTTGCAGAATCGTAGATCTTCAGCCAAAGTATTTAGATGTGGGTGGCGGGCTTCCTGCGCGCGGAGAGATTTCTCGGTCTGTAGAAAGCCGCCCTGAGTTTCATCTCGGCGAATATGCCCGCGTAATCCTGGACGCTAAAAGGCAGATTCCATCCCTTGAGGAGTGTTGGGCAGAAAACGGAAGATTTTTGACATCGGACAGCGGCATACTCGTCGTTAAGGTACTCGATATCAAACACCGGAGAGCGCAACGTTTTGTTATTTGTGATGGTGGTCGCACGAATCATGCAATTATATCCGACTGGGAACGACACACCATTACGACATATCCAACGAGAGAATTCACCTCAACCATTCTTACGACGGTATGTGGACCTACCTGTATGGCTTTCGATCGGCTTGATAGAATACTTCTTCCGTCAAACTTGCGCATTGGGGATTACCTACTTTGGCATAATGCAGGAGCCTACCATATTCCCTGGGAAACACGTTTTTCTCATGGGCTATCAGCGGTGCTGTGGTCTGACGACGAGGACTCTATTAGTGTGGTTCGCGAGCCGGAGGACTTCACCGATTGGTGGACTGCATGGAGTGTCTCTGATGGTTGAAACGAACTCTCAGGCATTAATCCGCAGCTTGCAGCGCATTTTTGAAAGTGTGGCTCATGGCGGGAAATGGGGTGATTACCAAGAGAGTTGGGATCCTGTAATTACTGCCATGGTCGTCGATCTACTCATGAATTGCGGTCTTACGGCGGATTCTGCTTGGTACGTTGAAGGGGAGACTATCTCCCGTCATGCGCTCTCGCAGAGTTTAGAATACCTTGACTCCTGCATTCGAGATGATGGGTCATTTGGAACGGACTTTTGGGATGCCACCCGTTTAGCTCTGACCACCACGAAGCACGGTTTGTCATCAAGCCTTCCCAGATTCGAGCTGCTTATGGCTCGCCTCATTAACGTTACTAGTAACGATGAATTCATCAATAGCGAATCAGAGTGGGCAGGACCAGGTTTCGTTGCATCCGCATTGGACTTGTTCCGAGTTGCAGGGCATTCAGATAAAATGAAACATCTTCAACAGAAGCTACTTGATCTCCAGAACGCGAATGGATTCTGGCAGGGTCGCACTGACATCGAGGGTCATCCGGTCATCTCTCCCGTCTGGCATACGGCACAGTCAGTACTTTCTCTTGCGACTGTCGAAGAACCTGCATTCATTAGTGCTGTGTCCAATGCGGCGAACTGGCTCATTCAAAGTCAAGAGGCGGACGGTTGCTGGCCGTCAGTGAATCAATACCGTATTTATTTTACTAGCTATGCCGCTATAGCGCTGGTTTCCACGCAGCATGGCAGGCCAACGGTTCGCAAGCCCATTGAGAGGGCTATCGACTATCTCAAGGCACGTATGGACGAGACCGGCAAGTGCTCCGATCTGGGAGGAACATTGATGTGTGCGATGGCCTTACGTGCAGTCGTTGGCGATGGCTTTTCGGACTCGCTAACCATTGCCGATTGTCTATTGGCGCGCAATGCCATAGCGAGGGCAAATGCTGCTGTTCGTAAGATGAAACAAATGAATAATGTCCTTCAAGCAAAGAAAGCCGAACTGCGTGGCTTGCACGCGAAATATGATGGTGCGGAGATTGTAATAACAAAGATGCACATGCTATTTCTTGCTATATTCGGAATTGTGATATCTGCTATTAGCATTGCCGTGACATTTGTTTTCGCAAAAATGCTAACAAAACCTTGAATGAATAACACAGGTGAAACATGTCTGAGTCGATTGATAGTCATAAAAGACAAACATTGATGTTGGGAGTGGCTCAAGCTGTCATGCATTGGGCCCGTTATCATCCCAATTCAATCGCTATTGAAATTGATGGCGACTGCACTACTTATAGAAAGCTTGCGATAATTGCGTCGAGAATTGCAGATATAATCCCAACAATTGAAAGTGGGAATACAATTTACATTCTCGTACGCGATAAAACTCTCTTCTTAGCTTCAATCGTAGCCGTACTCTCCAAGGGTGGATCTGCTGGTATCTTAAATCCAGAAACTGACACCCATTGGCTATGTCGAACAATAAAACACTCTCAGGCACCTTTAGCTATCGTCGATGACGATGACTTAGGTGAGAAGTTAAAAGGAGATATTTCAGTTAGTGATGTTGGGAATCTCGATCTGTCGAAGGCTTCTTCACTTACAACATGCATTAAACGTGCCCCAAACGATCGGTGGGGGATAATCTACACTTCAGGTACGACTGGAAATCCCAAAGGAGTTGAACGTTCAGACCATTCGGTCCTAATGGAACTTGTGGGATGGATTATCGAACTTGGTTTGACTCGCAGCAGCCGTTTCTACATAGGAAGGCCTCTATTCTATACTGGTGGCCTTGTTCTGGCCTTTTCGACAATACTTGTTGGTGGATGTATTATCTCACCACGAGAACACACTTCAGCCATCCTATCAAATATATCACGACAAAACAGGTTAACACACTGCTTTCTGCTCCCTAACCAAGCTGCTTTGCTCGCGGAATCAGGGCTTTCAGTCATGTTGGATTTAATACTTACAATGGGAGCACCGATTTCTCCGGATCAAAAGAAGCGAATTATAACCCAGCTTGACTGCCAATATATCGAGTCATGGGGCAACTCGGAAGGTCTGGGTACAATTACTGACCCGGCAGACATAGAGACACGTCCGGAGTCTATTGGCCGCCCCTTCGTGGGTGACCACATGTTAGTAGTCGATGACACTGGATGTGAGTTGAGTCCCGGTAAGATTGGATATTTGGCGGGAATAGCCGACAGTGCAATGACAGAATACCATTGCAATAGGAAAAAAACGGAGAAGGTATTCATCGGTGAGGTGCTTATTTCAGAAGATATAGCAAGCATGGATACTTATGGATATTTCTACTTGAAGGGCCGTGTCTCACGAAGGATTCTGCGTGGGAGCATGCCTGTTTTCTTGGATGAAATTGAGAATGAATTGAAGCGATGTAAGGACGTTGTAGACGCTTGTGTTGTAGCCATCGCTGATCATGTCGAAGGAGAGATTCCTGTTGCTCTTGTCGTCTTTTCCGACTGTATTAGCATACGCCTGGATCTTTTCTTAGAATGTTTCAATAAATGCCGGGCAGCAGAGGCTCAGTTGGCTAAGGTACTTTCTGCAAGAGAGATTCCCAGGAATATCAATGGTAAACCTGACTATATCGCTGTAAAAAAAATGTTTGAATGAGCGACGTGGTTGGTGCTATCATTGCTTAACTCTTCTGAACGGATAAGAACCAATCAGTGCATCCCCTATATCATGAGAACACTCGATGGATCGTGGCCTTTCGACAAGCATGAATAATCCCAAAACGGCCTGCCGGGCGATATTCGCTGGATTTGTAAGGCCAGGGAGCGGAGATTCGAGGTAGTGCAGGGTGGTAGTTCATGTCTTTTCGGCAAAGCTGCAAAACCGATTTCGTCACCACCGGTCCTCTCATGTGACACTTAACAACGGAAAAGAGTATTACCGGTAAGGGGCGGGAATCGGCCTATGACGCACGGGTCAAATTGGCATAGTTTGTACCAGTTCCTTCTTTAATAAAACCGTCATTTCCCCCCTCCGCGGGGTATATATCTAATAGAGACATTTTTTCGCAAACCACTCCGACGTTTCGAACTCCCACGGGGTAAGTAAACAGAGGAGAGTATTTTTCGCCGGACGGCGTCTCGGGCGCTGAGCGCAGACCGTCGTGGGCGCATGCTGGAGGATCCCACATGCCCACGACCGACCAGAACCTTACCCCAGCCGAGCGCCTCCGGGAAATCGCAGCCATCCTCGCCGGCGGCATCCTGCGCCTCCGAATCCGGTCGGAAACGGCCGCTCCCTGCCCGGAAAGCTCACCCCACAATTCTCTGAAATCCTGCCAGAACTCGCTTGATGAGGGTCACCCAAGGCTCCCTGATGTCCCTGCTGGTTAACGGGTTGTGAGAACTGGAGTTAGGAGAATCGGTATGGGACTGAACGTCGGAAAAGAGGTCGCCGCCATGAAGCGCATGACGGTGTCCGAGCTGCGAAAGAAGTACGCCGAGGTCTTCGGCGAGCCCACCAAGACCCGCCACAAGGACTGCCTCCTCGTCAAGATCGCCTGGAAGCTTCAGGCCAACGAGTGGGGCGACCTTTCCGACCGCGCTCGGCAGCGGGCTTTGGATCTGGCCAAGAATACTGACGTCAGACTCACGGCGCCCAGGAAGGCGCCCCCGCCATCGGGCTGTCCGACGACGGTGGGGACCATCCACGTCTCCCCGGACGACCGCCTGCCTCTGCCTGGAACCCGGATCACCCGGGAGTACAAAGGCGAGACCATCCAGGTTCAGGTGCTCCCGCACGGCTTCGAGTGCGAGGGCGAGATCTACCGGACTCTCACCGCTGTGGCCAAGGCGGTCACGGGCAAACACTGGAACGGATACCACTTCTTCGGGCTCGGAATTAAGGGGAACGGAAATGGCAAGAACTAGAACGGAGGCCCCCCCGACCATCCGCTGCGCCATCTACACGCGCAAGAGCACCGAGGAGGGCCTCGAACAGGAATTCAACAGCCTCGACGCCCAGCGCCAGGCGGCCGAGGCGTACATCTCCAGCCAGCGCGGTGAAGGCATGGTCGCCCTTCCCGACCGCTATGACGACGGCGGGTTCACCGGCGGCAACATGGACCGGCCTGCCCTGAAACGGCTCCTGAAGGACGTCGAGGCTGGCAGGATAAACTGCATCGCGGTCTACAAGGTGGATCGCCTCAGCCGATCCCTGATGGACTTCGCCAGGATCATCGAAGTCCTCGACCGGCATGAGGTCTCCTTCGTCTCCGTGACCCAGCAGTTCAACACCACGACCTCGATGGGGCGCCTCACCCTCAACATCCTCCTCTCCTTCGCCCAGTTCGAACGCGAGATCATCTCCGAGCGCACGCGGGACAAGATCGCTGCCACCCGGCGCAAGGGCAAGTGGTCGGGCGGCAAGCCCATTTTCGGGTACGACCTCGACCCCAAGGGCGGCCGCCTTCTCGTGAACAAGAAGGAGGCTGCCAGGGTCCGGACCATCTTCGACCTCTACCTCGAACGGCAATCCCTCATCGAGACCATCAAGGATCTGGATTCCCGGAGCTGGACCAACAAGCGGTGGACCACCAGGAAAGGCCGCGATAGCGGCGGGAAGCCCTTCACTAAAACCAGCCTCTTCAAACTGCTCACGAACATCCTCTACACCGGCAAGATCACGTACAAGGACGAGATCCACGACGGGGAACACCCGGCCATAATCAATGAGGAAATCTTCCACCGCGTCCGGCTCTTGCTCAAACGCAACGGCAACACCGGCGGCAGGCAGGTCCGGAACCGCTTCGGCGCTCTTCTCAAGGGCCTCCTAAATTGCACCCCATGCGGGTGCGCCATGACGCCTTCGCACACTACCAAGAACGGGAACAAACGATACCGGTACTACGTCTGTGTGAATGCCCAGAAACGCGGTTGGCACAACTGTCCCTCGAAGTCCATTCCCGCGCAGGAAATCGAGAAGTTCGTCATCGACCAGGTGCGGTGCATCGGGAACGATCCCGGCCTCCTTGCTGAGACCCTGAAGGAGACACGGGTTCAGGCAAAGAGCCGAACCAAGGAACTGGAAACCGAGAAGAAGGTCCTCGAACACGACCTCAAGCGCCACAACGCCGAGCTTCGCAAACTCGCCGGGCGCCTGCCCAGCAACGGGAAAGCCACTGAACGCATGGCCGACCTCCAGGATCAAATCAGGATTGCCGAGCAACGAGCCACGCAGGTACGCGAGGAACTCATCGCCTTGGGCAAGGAAATCATCGACGAGCAGGAAGTGGCCAAAACCTTGTCGCTCTTCGACCCGGTATGGGAGTCCTTGAGTCTCCGTGAGCAGACTCGGATCATCCAGCTTCTGGTGGAGCGGGTCGATTACGACGGCGAGAAGGGAACGGTCTCGGTGACCTTCCACCCGGCAGGCATCAAGGCCCTTTCCCAGGAACTTGAAGGGGCGCACGCATGACCAGAGGATTCACCATCACGAAGCAGATTCACTTCCGGCAGGGAGACGGCCAGCGCAAGGTGATGAACGAGGGCCAGGAACCGGAGAAGGTGCAGGTCGGGAACATCCCGCGCGTCTCCCGCCTCATGGCCCTGGCGATCCGCATGGAGAAGCTCGTTGCCGACGGCGAGGTTGCCGACTACGCCGACCTCGCCCGCCTCGCCCATGTGACCCGTGCCCGCATCACCCAGATCATGAACCTTCTACATCTCGCCCCGGACATCCAGGAGGCGATCCTCTTCCTGCCCCCTGGTGAAGGCGGCCGCGACCCCTTCGGCGAGCGCATGCTCCGGCCCATCATGGGCATTATCGACTGGAGGAAGCAGAGGAAGGCGTGGAAGAGAGCTTTGGAGCCGCAACGATGCAATTGAGCATCCCAGCAAAGCGACTTCAAGGTCCGCTGAACCTGGTGATTAGCTCCTCTGCGAGGATGTAGGCTTTCTCCTTCAATGCGTCAAACAGGTCATGGGTGTCTGATGCGTATACCTGTATAACGTTATTCTCGATTCTGAACTTGTGGGGCTTCGACTTCAACTCGTCTGTTAGCCTGCCCCCGTTATGCACTATCGCATGCCTTGCAACTCGGGCAATATCCACTTCACTACAGTCCCAGCAGGTTACGCAAGTGCTTCGATCAAACAGACGCTCGATGTCTTGCGAAAACTGCTTCTTCTTGGGAATCCGATACTTGGGATTCTTGAGTGCTATGCCGACGCATCGCACTAAGAAATCCTCATAAGAATAGTAGACTGCGGTGTAGCAGATATACTGAGAACCCCACAGGCCGAGCTGAAATTCGCTTAGCCGGAGCAAATCCGACCAGGCCGAATGTATGGGGAATTCAAATTTATCCTCCTCAAGGCCCTTCTCAACCCGCTCCGATATGGATTGAACGCATTTCTGCAGAGCTTCTTGCTGATTCTGACTCAGGTCTCCTTTCATGTTGCGAACAAGCTGACCTACCAGAGCATCAATGACTTTCTTTGTGAGAGTCGGTTTGTAATTTAATGCTCCCTCTGTAAATGACTTAAATGATTGAAGCATTAGCCAAGGTTGCATAAAGGTATTCGCGGCACCTCGCCACATCGTGGCAAGGTCAAAGGAGACTTCCTCGGCAATGGTCCCCTTGGCCCGATCAAGGAACTTCCTGGACCAGGCATGATCGAAGAAGGACTGGTATGACTCATAGCGGTCGTCAATCCAGACGTCTTTCTGCATTCATTGCCTCTGTCAGTCGGCATAACCAGATTCGGTGAGCATGAGGCGAGTATACCAAAACACCAGGAAAGCCAAACTCAGTTGCGAAAAGGGGGCTATAGTTGCCGAAGAGAAACCCGGGCGTCTTGCCCGGGTTTCTCGGGTGGGATGGCCCTGGAGCTACTTCTCGGTGAGGACGGCCCGCAGGCGGTTTCCGAGACCCGCGTGCTTCGCCCCCTGCTCCGAGACCGGGCCGAGAAATTTCTCCGTGTATGCCAGGGCGGCCTTGCCGACGGACTCCTTGAGGGTTTCGAAGGAGAGGACCTGGGCGGTCTCGGGGCGGTCCTGGACCGTGACCTTCACGCCGTTCTTCACCTTCTCGACCAGGAACCTGACCCTCGGGGCGACCGCCGGCGCCTTGGTCCCGCCGAACTCGCAGTCGACCTTGGCCTTGCGGCAGGCCTCGCGGTAGGGGGCCAGGATCTCCTGGAAGGCGGCTTTGGCCTTGGTGCGGATCTCCTTTGCCTCGCCCTCGAGGGTCTGGGCCTCGACCTCGGCGGCAGTGAGGGCGGCTTGGGCCTCCTCGACTGGCTTGCGGAGGGCGTCGAGGTC
>DYIT01000101.1:0-2139 GCA_020723505.1 Candidatus Kuenenia stuttgartensis | reverse complement strand
ACGGGCGCCTTGGGCGCCTTCGCCGTCTTCTCGGGCTTCTCCGCCTCCTCCGGCGTCGCCTCCGGTCCTGCCTCCACCTGGGCGGCGAGTTCCGCCGGAACCTTCTTGGGCTGCGCCTTCTTCCCCTGCTTCTTGCTGACCTTCTTCGTTCCCTTCTTCATGGTTCATCCTCCTTAAAACTGGCCTAAGTGCTTGTCAGCAAGGGACATGAAGGCGTTGAACTCGAACCAGCTCAAGGATAAAAATCGGTTTCTTTCGAGATTTTTTCAGGCCGCCGAGGCGCGCCCTAACGCTTTGTTTTCTTTGAGCTTGTGGACCGCCGCTTCCACGAGGAGGCCGAGAGCGTCCTGGCCGATCTGCACCCCTTCGGCCTCGAGGACCATGCCCGCGCCCTCCAAGGCCCGACGGAATGCCTCGGCCGCCTCCTCGCCGGTCAACTTGCCGTCGGCGCTACTCTGCCGGAGCCGATCCACGAGCGTCTGCTGAGTTGCCGAAACAGCAGCGATGACCGCCTTTTCTACGCGGTCCCGAATGGATTCGGCCTTGCGCAGGTCCGCTTCGTCCTTCAGGAACTGCGTCTTGGACTCCAGGTACTCCAACCCCCTACGGGCCAAAAAAACTGCCAGGGCTGCTGCGACCGTGCCCAGGGCCCCTACTATTGCGACTAGCAGGTTCGCTGTCGTTTCACCCATCTTCCACCTCCAATCTTCTCGTGAAGGTTGATACGTTGGTAAGTTGATAAGTGGGGGAACGTCGAACACGCCCGACGCCCTCCCTTCCTTATCAACCTATCCACTTAACAACCCGCAAGGCCCGCCACCACTACACCGATCTTCACCAGAGCCCCGGCCAGGTCGAGGGCCGCATCGAGCGAGAAGCCTGTGGCTTCGATCTCGGCCTCCACGCCGGCGGCCTCCATCAAGGCGCGGTCCGCCACGGGGTCGCCCGTCAGGATCTCGCGGATGTCCACGCCCTTCTCCTCAGCCAGGTCCGAGGCCTTCTCGAACACGATCCGCGCCGCCGAGAATGCTTCGCCGAAGTCCGCCCGGTGTTCCTCCAAGAAGTTCTGTACTCCCTGGAACGCTTCCTTGATTTCTTCACTCCTCGACACGACCCACCTCCTCTTCGAATGCTTTGACGGTGTCGAACTCCTCCTCGTCCTCTGCCCAGGCTACGTTCGCCCGGGCGCGGACGATGAAGGCCGCCATCCTCTTGAGCCAGACCTCCCGCGCCTCCCCCTCGGGCATGGGCTGGACCAGCTCCTTCTTGACGAGCCTCCAGTCCCGGAGGTCCCCGGCCATGGACTCCCTCACTTTGTCCGGGACCGACGCGCATCCGGCCAGGATCGAAGCAAGGACCAGAATTGATGTGAGAACAACCCGTTTCATCTCCCGCCTCCTTTCAACCTCCCAACACTGTTTTGACCGCGGCTGCTATGAGCAAGCCGGCGATCATGAACAGAAACACTTTCATGAACATTGATGTTTTGCTCATCTCTTGCCTGCAGACTTCGCGCGAAACCTTGCCCTCGACGGCCTTGCCGAGGTCCTCTGCCCGGGCCGTGTTCAGGGCAATGGCTTTCTGGTCCCCCTCGACCTCGTCCCGCAAACTGGTCATGCGGGTGCATAGTCCATCGAGCTTCTTCGACATGCCCCGAACTTCGCCCTTCATTTCGGCAACGTCCTCTCGAACACCTTGAATCTGCTCGCTACCCTTTTCTATACGAGCCGTAATGTCGTCTAGCCGCCATCGGATGTGAGCCATCCCCTGCGGCAGCTCCCTCTCTTCTGATTCCGGCACCTTTCACCTCCTCCCCCGCTTATATTCGGGACCGTCTCCTTAAATCTTGAAATTACTTGACCTGGGAACGGGGACGGGATAGGTTGGCGGGATGAGCAGAGCAACTCGCGTCGAATTTGATGGCGCCTTCTACCACGTGATGGCACGGGGAGTGGCGCGGATGCCCACGTTTCTGGACGACGCCGACCGGAAGCATTTCCTGGAAATCGCGGGCAAACTCGTCGAGATGGATGCGCTGGCAGTCCATGCCTTCTGCCTGATGCCCAACCATTACTACCTGCACGCCTGCTGGTGTCCACCCCGCACGGGGGATTGGCGCGATGGATGCGGCACGTTAAC
>DYIT01000100.1 GCA_020723505.1 Candidatus Kuenenia stuttgartensis | reverse complement strand
TGAGAAGAGCAGCGGTGTCGGTGCCGAGCAACACCCGGAACTAAACCCTCGACCCTCGCCCCTCGACCCTTATTTGCGCGGAATAATGGGCTACCACCCGATGAGCGGCCGCGCGCTCGACGGCCACAAGGGAGCTGAGGGACTGCCGGATCTGGAGCCGAAGGAGCCCATCTTCCTGAAAGTCCACGGTGCATGCTGCAGGACCGAGCCGCTTGACGGCGCCGACGCATGGCTGTTCCGATTCGAGGAGAGGGACAGGATTATGGTGCCTGTACTGCCCCAGGATGTAAGGGTCGAGGGTAGAGGGTACAGGGTCGAGTCCGATGGAACCGCTACCGCACCCTTCCACCCTTCCACCCTCCCACCCTCAGTCCTCGACCGCCTCTACGATCCCGACTCGCCGTTCCGCCCGAAGGAGGGCTTATACCTGGGGAAGACGCCCATTGCGCCGTTCAGGCTGCCCATGGGGAGCTACCTGCTCATAATTGCATATCGCAAGAAAGGGAGTGTCGAGGGTCGAGGGTCGAGGGTAGAGAAGGGGGAAAGGGTGAAGGGTGAAGCGTGGAAGGGTGAAAGCAAAATACCGGAAGAATCGGCTGGAAGTTCGCTCTACCCTCTACCCTCTACCCTCCACCCTGACAAAGAAAACGAATTCGCCCCCGTCCGCGTGCCGGTGTTCATCGGCCGCTGCGCGGACGAGGCGGTCGACGTCACGCTGTATCACGAATCCGGGATCCCGCCGGGATTCATCCAGATCCCAGCCGGGAAGTTCATATACCAGGGCGACAGGGAGAACCAGTACTCCACGCCCAGGCAGGTTATCGAAATCGTGGACTGCTTCATCGCGAAGTTCCCCGTGACGTGCGGGGAGTATCTGGAATTCATCAACGACGCGGTTTCGGAGTTCCCGGAGGAGTCGGCCAGAAGAGTGCCGCGCAAAGCGCCGACGGCAGGATTCTATTGGCCCGCGGGTGATGGCGGTTCGTATTGCATCCCAACCGAGAAATGGGTTTCCGGAGCGCCTGAAGCGCACCGGAAACAGGCTTTCAAACTCGAGATGAGCCCGGTCTGGTGGGAGGAGGAATGGCCCGTATTCGGGGTTTCATGGGAAGACATGGTTGCGTTCGCTGCATGGAGGACGCGCCGGGAAGCGAGGCTTTTCACGTTGCCCCACGACATGGCATGGGAAAAGAGCGCGCGTGGCGCCGACGGGAGGTTCCACCCGTGGGGAAAGGAGTTCGACGCCGCGTTCTGCTGTGCGAACCAGTCTGTCGAAGATACGATGCGGCCTGCGCGCGTGGATTCGTTCCCTGCAGACGAATCGCCGTACGGCGTCAGGGGGCTTGGCGGCAACTGCCGTGACAAGTGCCTCAATGATCCGGGCGGGGCTAACGCAGGCTGGCGCACGTGCCGCGGAGGGCACTGGGCTACGACGGGCTTCTACTTCAGGGCCTCGCTCCGTTCGGGCCTTTCAGCGTCCGATGTCCTGTACGGCGACGGCGGTCGGCTGTCGTGGCTGCCGTGCAGCAGGACTCCGATGGGGAAGTGACTGCGCGCCGAGCGGTTTCTATTGCCTCGCGTTCATCCAGCGGGTGAAGGACGCCCCGAGCTTCCTCAAATCCTAATCATGAATCTGATTCCTGCCTGCACCGTGTACCTGCCGGCAAGGTCGCCCGAGTACGCGCCGTAACTGAACTCCGTTCCGCTGTGCGGGACGAACAGGTACTCGAACGCTCCGAAGAACCCGAACCCGAATCTGTGCAAGTTGAGTTCGAACGCAACAAGGAGAGAGGCTCCCAGCGCCAGGTCGCCACCGATCTGGCTGAACCAGTCGGCTTCCACGGAAGAATAGGCGTCTCCCACGCTGTACTCGAGGACGTCGAGGTTCAACCCGGGCCTGATTACAAGCGAAGGTCCCCTGGATCCGAGCCTGAGCGGCAAGCCTATGCTCGTGCCTACCCAGTAGCCCGATCCCTCGTCTGCCGGGAGTCCGAAGCTCGCGCTGAAATCGAATCCCAGCCCAACGACCCTCTTCTTCAGGAAATTGAATCCGAACGAAACGCCTCCCCCGATTGCCGCCGACATCACGTCCTCGCCCGCGTCAAAGGCCGGGAACGTGACGCACGGGAATATCGAGATCACCGCTCTCGGCTGGCTGCTCTCCTGAGGCTGAAAAACACTCCCAGCCTCGACCTGCTGAGCGAAACAGGCAGGAGCGGCCAACGACGCCGGCACATGGAACCACGAGGTTTCCCGAATCGTCCGGGACCCCGGCGCTCCTGCGAGCGAGCGATGGAAGATCCTCTGGCACCGCTACCTCTGGATGAACGGCATTCAGCTGTTCGACCACGGCTGGATTGCCTTGAGGACCGCCCCGTCGCCCTCGGGCCCCTGGTCCCCCGAACGGAAGCTGTTCACCGGATCAATCTACAACACGGGCGACGACGTCATCATCGGCCCGCCCGAGGTGGCCCTGCACCTGCTGCACGCCGACCTGAACGGCTGCCTGGTGTTTTCGGAGCCGGCCATGCTGGCGACACCCGGCTCGCTGTACGTGGCTCTTCTCGGCGCCGAAGGGACCTCCACGAACGGCCGGATTGCGCTAATCAGGCTGCAGCATTCGACGGCCGCCTGGGAGTACCGGGGATCGCTGCTCGTCAACGCGCAGGACGGCCCTCCGTTTTAAGCCCACGGTTTTTCGGCTCCGGAAATGTACGAGAAGGACGGAGTTCCGTTCCTCATGGTCACGCCGCAGACGAACAACATCTACGAGGGGGTCAGAATCTTCGAAATCCAGGACCTCGACTCCGCGACACTCCGCCGCGCATCGGGCGTGCCCCAGACCGTCCTTGCCTTTTCGGGCACTGCAGGGACTCACAACGGCGCCGCCGGCTACGCGTTCGAGGCGGCCGCCTCCGGAATCATCTACAGCGAGGCTGTTCTCGCTGCGCCTCTCTTCTTCCGCATATACTCGAGCAGGAAGAATCCGTAGATGGACGCCACCCCGCCCTGTAGAATCCCCCTCGGAGGACATTATGATGAGCGTCATGCGGACGAGTTTACTGATTGCATTTCTCGCGATGACGGGCTGCAGCGGCATGCCGGAACGGAAGCTCGAGCGCGGCATCTACGAAGTCGTCTCTGTAGTCGCGGATCAGAGCGCCCTCCCCACCGCGGGTCCGGGCGAACGGTGGTTCCCGTATGTACCGGCCGCCAGGGACGACGGGCCGCCGAGGCGCGTCCTCCTGCGCGAAAAGTGGGCCGTGCCTCTCGAGCTCGCGCGGGATCCGGTATTGACCGTGAATGAGGAGGGCCGGAAGCAGATAGCCCTCACTCTCACCCCAAAGGCGGGGAGCGCCTTTGGAGACCTCACGCGCCGCTGCGTCGGAGGGCGTGTCGCCGTGGTGATTGCCGGCGACGTCATATCCTATCACACGATCCGCCAGCCGATTCTCGGAAACAGCGTGATCATCTCATGCTGAGCGCCCGGCGCCGCGGAGCGCCTGCTCCTGCCGTTGCAGAGGGCAAAAAGGGACGAATGAGACGTGGTCTGCTTAACTGCCGCAGGGATTTGACGAAGGCTGACGCGGATTAAGAAGTAAGGGAATCTTTATAGAGGCACCCATGTCCGAGGAAACTGATTCGAAGGCTCCGAAGATCGAACCGGAATCCCGCAGGGACGACCCCGCCGGAAAACGCGCCTGCTTCTCTGAAGGCGAACCGACCCTGGCGGATCCAGCCTATGCAGCGCCCGGGACATCCATCGCGCCTCCTGCCGGCCTCAGGGAAAGCCCCGGGGACCGCTATGAGTTCAGGTCTGAGCTCGGCAGGGGAGGCCTGGGCCGCGTTGTGGAGGCCGTCGACCGCGACTTCGGCAGGGAAGTTGCAGTAAAGATGATGCTCCCTGGACAGCCTCCCTCCGCAGTGGAGCGTTTCCTTCTCGAAGGCCGTGTCGCAGGCAGGCTGCCGCACCCCAACATCGTTCCCATATATGAAATCGGCGCCCTCCGCGCAGGCGGCAGGGAATCCCCGTTCTTCACCATGGCCAAGATTCGCGGACTCGATCTGGGCAAGATACTGCGAGCAGTCGAACGGGGAAATTGGGAGAGCGCCGAGTGCAGACTGTCCAGTGCAGAGAGGCGGATGGGAGAGGCACATCCTGAACACTCGACACTCAACACCGAACACCCTCAATCCGGCGCAGCAAACGATCCCCGAAGCGAATTCACCCGCACAAGGCTCCTGCGCGTCTTCATCGAAGTATGCAACGCGATTGCATATGCGCATGCGCATGGCGTGATACACCGCGACCTCAAACCAGCAAACGTCATGGTCGGAGAGTACGGCGAAGTGTACGTGGTGGACTGGGGGCTGGCGAAGATCCTGGGACAGAAGCACGCCCCGTCCTCGACGCTCGCTTTGCCGAGCAAGCCTCTCGAGCCTGATGCCTCTGATCAAGATGCTGATCTACATGATTCGAAGCAGCGGAAGCTCCTCTGCAAGCCCTCCCCCCAAGAGCCTGATCATGTTAATCAGCAAACAGATCATGTTAATCAGGCTCGAGAAGATCAGCTCATGCTCACCCTCGAGGGCACCGTCATGGGCACGCCCGCCTACATGCCTCCAGAGCAGGCTCGGGGGAGCATAACCGAAATCGACCGGCAATCGGACATCTACAGCCTCGGCGCGATTCTCTACGAGATACTCACTTTCGAGCCGCCACACGTCGGGAAGAACGCGGACGACGTCCTGTCCAAAGTGCTGCGGGAGCGAGTGATCCCGCCGTCCGAACGGGTGAGCAGCCTCCGCGAGACCTCCCGGAAAGCCCCTGCGGGAGAGGCGGAATCGGCGCCGCCCATCCTGCCCGACGACATCCCCGCGGAACTGGACGCCATCTGCACCCGCGCCCTTGCCCGGAACAAGTCGGATCGCTTCGCTGCGGTGAAGGACCTGATTGCGGCCCTCGAGGACTACCTTGACCGGGAGAAGGAGAAGGCCAAGAACCTCAAGCTCTCAGCCGACAGGCTTGGCACCGGCCTTGTCCGCCTCCGTGAGGCGGACAAGCTCAGGGCCGAGGCGGACACGCTCAAGGCCAGGGTCGAGGAAGAGCACGTCCGTGTCGGCCATAGGTGGCCCGTGGAGTTGAAAAAGCCCCTGTGGGACATGGAGGCGCGGGTCGAGGCCCTGGAAGATGCCTTCTCGCAAGCCAGAGCCCTTGCGCGCACGGACCTGCAGGCGGCTCTCGAGTTCGACAGGAGCAACAGGGAAGCCCGGGCAGCGCTGGCCGACATGTTCTGGACGGAGTTCCAGCGGCACGAAGAAGCAGGGAACAGGCAGGAGGGAATCCTTGCCGAGAGCCTGGTGCGCCTCTACAACGACGGCCAGTACGATGAATTGCTGCGGGGCGAGGGCACCTTGTCCATCGAGACTCTCCGCTACGCATGCCCGTGCCTCCGTGAACCCCGAACCGTGGCCGGGCCTTCGCTCGACGCGGCAGGCTTCCACCCCATGTCGGGCCGCTCGCATGCAGGATATCCGGACGCCGAGGGGGTGCCGGCCTTCGAGCCCCGGGGCGAAATCAGCCTCCGGCTGCACAGCCCGGAGTGCGTTCCCGAGCCGCTTCCCGGCGCGGATGCATGGCTGTTCCGCCATGAAGAGAAGGACCGGCTGTTCGTGCCGGTATATCCTGAAGGTGTTTTGTTGCCGGGTCAGGGGGCAGGGGGCACGGAGCACATGTCGCCCGAAACGGGCGGTATTCAAAAAGAAGGAAGCCGTCGAGGGCTTGGATATGAAGATCGGCAAGTTGCGAGCGAAAGCCTTGAAACTAGTAGCAAGCCTGAAATGAGCGGACTGGGTTTATCGCACGTGCCCCTCGCCCCTTGCTCCGTGCCCCAACATTTCCTCGACCGCCTCTACGATCCCGGTTCGCCGTTCCGCCCCAAGGAAGGCCTGTACCTAGGCAAGACGCCCATTGAGCCGTTCAAGGTGCCCATGGGCTCTTACCTGCTAATCATTGCGAAGGATGCTGGCACGGGAAGTGTTCGGTGTCCGGTGTCCAGTGTTCAGGAACTGGATGTACGGGATGCCGGGTCCAAGGAGCGGACTCGCGACGCAGGGAACGCCGCACTGAACACTCCACACTCCACACTCCACGCCGACGCCGAGTTCAGGTACTCCCCGGTCCGGGTCCCGGTGCTGGTCGGCCGCTCGACGCGCCACGACCTGCGCGTGACGCTGTACCGCGAGGACGAAATCCCCGACGGATTCGTCCAGGTCCCAGCCGGGCCGTTCATCTACCAGGGCGACCGCGGCAACGACTTCGCCGGGCCGAGGCAGACAGGCCAGGCCGAGGACTTTTTCGTGGCCCGTTTTCCGGTGACCTGCGAACAGTACCTCAACTTCCTCAACGACCTCGCGGAGCAGTCGCCCGAGGAGGCGCGTGCGCGCAGCCCGCGCCTCCTTCCTGAAGATGGATTCCACTGGCCCAGGAATGCGGACGGTACGTTCCGTATCCCGACCGGGCCCGGGGATGGGGGCTCTGCGCTGGAAGGAACTTCCCAATGGTGGGACCCGTCGTGGCCCGTGACGGCCGTGTCCTGGATTGATCTCATGCACTTCGCGCGCTGGCAGTCGAAAAGGCTTGGCAGGCTACTGTGCCTCCTGCCTCAGGCATACTGGGAGAAGGCCGCACGCGGCGTGGACGGGCGGTTCTATCCCTGGGGCAACCAGGGAGACCCGATCTTCTGCAACATGATAGTATCGTTCGAAGGCGGGCCGCGGCCCACGCCAGTGGACTCATTTCCCACGGACGAGTCGGTGTACGGAGCGCGCGGCATGTCCGGCAACTCGCGGGACCTGTGCATAGGCACCTACATCGACAAGTATCCGGGCAGCCGCCTGTTCCGCGGCGGAGACTGGTCCTATGCCGGCCATATTCTGCGCACCACGTTCCGATCCTACACGTCCATCACCGGCGTCACCTCGGTCATCGGCGGCCGCCTAATGCTCATGACCCGCACCGCCTATCCCGGCGCAGTCAACGAAGGGTTGTGATTCGGGCGTTTTCGCATAACGCGTCCGGAAATCCCCTTTCCGACGTCCCGAGACAGCACGCGCACTTCTCTTCCGCGGGCAGGCTCCGGAAGCACAGTATGGGGAACCGACTCCGACGGCAATGCTTGCATGCACGGGCATGCCGCCGGGATTCCGCGAGACTCCGTCCTCTTCCAGGCATAATTCCACATCCTGCCGGGCCGGATTGAATGATCCCGGCGAAACAGTAGAATTTATTCAGTGGTACCCATTGAAGGACGCAGTTGTATCCAAAGAGGAACGCACATGGGCGATACACCGCTATACGTTTCGAAGAGCACGGCGAAGAGCATCTGGCAGGAATACCGCATATACGGTGATCGCGTTGAATTCGGCACGCATTTCGGGCTCTTCGAGGTCCCCTTCGACCACGTGGAGAGCGTGGCGCTGTCTGAATCCGAAATCCGCGGTCTCGTCACGGGAGACCTGCATCTAAGGAATTTCCGCCCTGCGCTGAAGCTCGATTGGGCGAACTTCCTCGAGCATGTCGTTCTCGACAAGAGCAAAGGCAAGATTCGCCGCGTCCTGTTCACGCCCGAGGATCCGGCAGGATTCAAGAAAGCCCTCGACGAGGCGCTCGCAGCGTATCGCGGCGGCAAAGGGCGCACGAAGCATCCCAAATCCACAGGATAATGGACCCCTCCGCACATCGACACGAATGATTCGCGAGGGACAGGATGAAACGGGCGATGGCGCAATCCGATTCCGGCGATTCGATTCCCTGCAGCCACCCTTCTTATGCCGCGGAGAACATCGAAATTATCCGCCTGGCCCTGATGGAAGGGCTCATTGACCCGCCTGCTGCAGCCGACATCGCCCGCAGGACGCACGATGCCCCGGACTCGCCAGTGGGCTTCATGCTCATCAGGGAAGGAATCCTGGGCGCGGAGCAGCTCCGGTCGCTGATCTCCAAGATGCCCTCCAAGCTGGCCTGGTGCCCCGCATGCAACGTTCCCCGTGCCACGACGCGCCCCCTGGACAGCGTCGCCTGCGTTGAATGCGGTTCGCCCCTCGTCCTGCCCGAGTTCGCGCGCAACGATGCGCCCAGCCCTCTCCCCAGCGCCGACGCGGGGAGATACGAGTTCATAGAGGAACTCGGGAGAGGCAACCTGGGCCGTGTGCTTGCCGGGAAGGACCGGGTGCTCGGCCGAGAGGTGGCCATCAAGGAGATGCGCGACGTCGCGCCCTCGGAGGAGTCCTCGGAGCGATTTCTGCGCGAGGGCCACATCGCGGGGCGCCTCACACACCCGCACATCGTTCCCGTCTTCGACGTCGGGATCCGCAGGATTGGCGGAGAAAGCATCTCCTACTTCGTAATGGCCCGGATTGTCGGCCGAGACCTGGGGGAAATCATCACGGCGGTGGAATGCGGCGAATGGGAGAGCGTCGAGTGTGGAGTGTCCAGTGTAGAGAGGCGGATGGGAGAGGCACATGCTGAACACTCGACACTGAACACCGAACACTCTCAACCCGGTGCAAAAGATGATCCCCGCAAGGAATTCAGCCGGAACCGGCTGCTGCGAATCTTCCAGGACGTGTGCCTTGCGATGGTTTACGCTCACGATCACGGCGTGACCGCTCTCTACCTCAACCTGCTGACCAGGCTCGACAAAGGCGGAAAGAGGCTGGCGTGGATTGAGGAGCCCGGGACGCTGGTCCTGCGCACCTTCCGCTACGACTGCGACTGCCTGAAACCGGTAAGGAATCCCGAATGGCAGGTGCAATTCGGCCAGGACGCGGTGCTGCCGTGGCGGGACGGCCGCATCCATCCGGGCATGGAGATCGCAGATAGCGACGTTCCGGTGCCGGAGACGCTGATATCGCCGTCCGTGGCTCGATACGGGCATGGGGAGGAATGCAGCAAGTCCGAATTAACCGGGGTCGAGATCTCAATCAGCAGGTGCGAGGAGAGGGACTTCCGGCTGATTCCTGGGCCTGAAGTGCCGATTGGGAAATCCCCAATCGAGGGCGTCCGGCTGGAACGCGGGTCATATCTGTGCAAAATCCGCAAAGGCGGATTCGAGGAAGTCCGCCTTCCGGTGCATATAACGCGCGGCGGGCGCTGGGAACAGGATGTGAACCTGTACCGGACAGGGGAGATACCGGACGGATTCAGATACATTCCCGGCGGACCGTACATCGCGGGCGGAAGGAAGGCCGGGGAAACAGAAGAGAAGATACTGAAGACGGAGGACTTCTTCATGGCGAGGCTGCCGGTCACGCTCGGCGATTACATCGAGTTCCTGAACTCGATCGAGTCGAGCGCCCCGGAGGAAGCACGCCTGCGCCAGCCGAGGGAAGGCAACTTGAGATTCCTAGCGTGGGAGGGAGGACTGTGGAGGCTGCCCGCTCGCGAAGGGTCAGCGCCGCTGGGTCTTACGCTGACGGAATCGATGCCGGCATTCGGGATATCCTGGTTCGATGCAATGGCGTTCTGCGCCTGGAAATCGACCCGCGAAGGCCGGATTTTCTGCATCCCGCACGAGCAGGAATGGGAGACGGCCGCAAGAGGGGTGGACGGACGCATCTTTCCCTGGGGATACGAATACGAAGACACCTACAGCAACACGAACAACTCGCACGAGTCAGGACCGAGGATCTGCGAGACCGGAAGCTTCCCGGCGGATGAATCGCCCTATGGAATCATGGATTTGGCCGGAAACATGGCCACGTGGTGCTTCAACTCGCCTGAGAAGCGGTACAGGAGGAAGAACTTCTGCATGCGCGGCGGATCTTGGCGCACAAGCCACGCGCAGGCGAGGGCAGGGTACAGGTACGCGGATGATTCCGACAATGCCCTCAGGATTTACGGTTTCCGGCTCGTCCTGAGATCCAGAGCCATCAACCAATGAAGGAAACGCAGGTGCACAAAAGACTACTCCCGGTGGCAATTACGCTGGTCCTCATTGCTGCGGCAATAGCAGTCTGGCTGGCCCTGCGGAACCGGCCGGAAGCGGAGCCGGGCATGGAAAGCGCCCGGCCCGGCGGCGTGGGGCGGGAAGAGGGCGGCGCCCTCGCGGAGAGAGGCGGCCTGCCGGGGCGCACCGGCGGCAGCGTCATTCCCGAAGCCGCGCCGCAGGCCGGAGCCGCTGAGCCCGGGAAGCCCGGGCCGCACGGCGCCGCCGTCCGGGTTTGGGGCAGGGTGGTCGACCGGGAAAGCAGGACCCCGGTCGCATGCTTCCTGGTCGGCTTCCTCGCGAACGAGCCCGGCCGGCCGTTCCGCATCCCGCAATTCAACCTCTTCGGCGCCTGGGACGAAATTAAGGCCGCGTTCATGGGAGTCCCCGGGACGCGCAAAATCGCATCGTCCGACGGCATCTTCGAGGCGGATCCGGCCGCAGCCCGGAACGCGATGCTCATAATCGTCGCGGAAAACCGCCCGATCCTCGCCGTCTGCGGGAACCCCTTCGAGCAGCCGGATCAGTCCGGGACCGCCGAATCGGGAACCGGCGAATTCCGCAATCCGACGTTCGAGATGGGCGCTGCAAAGGGCTTCACGCTCGTCGCGAAAGACGCGAAGACGGAGCTGCCGTTGGAAGGAGTCGAGGCTTCCGCCTGGTCGAACCGCCGGTGCGACTGCGATTCGGGCCGCATCCAGCCGGGAAACGGGAACTTCCAGACCGATTTCACATTCGGCACTGCAATCCGAAGCGACGCGGAAGGGAGGATACGGATTCCATCCTCGGTCGAGTTCGCGCGGCGGGATTCGGATACTGGCGAATGGAAAACCTCCCCCCCTCCGATGCTCGCCGCCCTCCTGCTCCGCAAACAGGGATACGGCATGAAAACCTGGGCAGGACCTGCGTCGCGCGAGACCGAGGAGGAGACGGTCATGCTCTATCCGGATGCGGGAACCCTGAATGTGGCAGTGGAAGACGAGGAAGGACACCCATGTCCGGCGTTCCTGGCCGTTTTCGGCCCCGGCCTCGGACTGGATTTCGAAGCCTTGGAATTCGCAACCGACGGGCAAGGCAAATGCACGATTCGGGACCTGCCTCCGGGAAGAATCCAAATCACGGCCTCCTGCCTTCCCGGGGAGCTCAAAGGAAAGCACGAACCGGGCAAGCCGCTGCCGGGAGGATCCATCGAGGACATGGACCCGTATCCGTCCGCATCCGGGAGCGTCGAGATCCCACCGGGCGGGACCGAGAGCATCGTGCTCAGGCTCACTGGCGACTTCGACGACGCATCGGAAAGCTCCACCCTGTTCGGCAAGGTCGACCAGGCTTCCGAGCTGACCACCCTGGCGCTCCACTGGGTCTGGGACCGGGGATCCGGCATGATCGGAATCGGATTCCAGCCAGGGGAATACGAGACCAGGATTCCGGCATACGGCAAGGTCCGCATCCAGGCCCAGTTCAGCCTTCAGAATCCCCCGGTCAGCCTGTTCTCGGACCTGGGTGAGATGCACCTCGAGAAAGGCAAGAGGCACAGGCTGGATCTCGCATGCCCGCCCGGGGAAAGCATCTTCAAACTGTCGGGTACTGTCAGGGGCACGGGCAGGGAAGGGCAGCTGTTCCCGGGTTTCATCCTAATCCAACTGGTAAAGGCCGCAGGGCAGGTGCGTACGGACGGCCTGAGGATTGGGAACTCCATATCCAATGTCCCGCTCGCCCCGGGGACGGCATTCGAGGGGTGGCTGGCGCCGGGGACATACGTGATTCACGGCCAATACACGACACCGAAAGGCTTTCAGATCACGTTGCGCCTGGGGACCGCCGAGCTCATGAAATCCGCCGGCGATTTCGCCGTTAACGTCCCTTGGGTTTCCATGCTGGACGTCCGCGCGACTGAGGCTGAAACCGGGAAACCGCCGAAGTCGTGGGTCGTCTGGGCTGTCTGGAAAGCGGGGACCAAACCCTCCGACAGCACGAACCTGGCATCGCACTGGATCATAACGCCCGGCGAATATGAAATCATCATCTGCTCCCAAGGCCGCCTGCCGCGCCGCACAACGTTCAAAGCGGGGGAATCGGAGACCAGGACGGAAGTGAAGGTCGAGCTCCGTTCGGGCGAGGCGGGAGTGATTGCAGGCAAAGTGCTGGGCAGGAAGAACGGCCGCCCGGTTCCCGCCGATATTTCCCTGACGCACGAGGGTTTCGACCTGAGCTTCCCCCAGACGAGTTGTCCCGACGGAAGGTTTAGAATCACGGGCCTCCCCGCGGGCGAATACCTCGTCGAAGTGTATCCCGAAAACGGCGAGCCGGGCGAATCCCGCGTCACGCTGGCCGAAGACAAGCCGATCGCGGACCTCATGCTGGAAGTGTACGAGGAGTAGCCGGCGATTAGCGTCAGCGTTGCGCGCCCCGGATGAGTGTCGAGTGTGGAGTGCCGGAGCGAAGAGGGTCGCGTGTATGGGGGAGGGAATGCTACCGTGGTTCGAGGAAGAAAACGGCTGAACTTTTTCCCGGCGCTTACGTTCCCCTGCATAGCCGGGGCTTGGGTTCCAGGTCCGGGCCGCCGCGTGCCCGGCAAGCAATAACATGCAGGAGGACGATTCCATGGGAACAAACCGCACATGGGCGCTCGCCGCCGTTATTCTGGCAATCAGCGGCTGCCCGGGCCCGAAACCTGCCCCTGGGCCGGAACCGGAACCCGCCCAGGCGCTCAAACCCGTCGCCATGACGCCTGCTCCCCGCGAAAAGAGCAGCGCAATCCCGCAGGAGGTCATCGACGCCATCCCCGGTCTTGTCGGCGGCCTCAAACCGGGGATGACCCTCGAACAGGTCATCTCGGCTCTTCGACTCGGCGACTACGAAATCCTCAACACCGATTTTGGCCCTCCGCAGAAGAGGAGGTTCCGGTACTACTTCGGCACCCGCTACGCCCTGGTCCTCACTTTCGACTGCTCGAAACGCGAGGAAGGAGAATACCTTTCCGCCAGCCTCTGGGGCGAATGGCGCAAGGCAGCCGAGGAAGCCGCGGCGCCGGGCCCTGACATGCTCGCCGCTGCGGCCGCGAACATGGGATTCACGGCCGATCTGTTCGGCCGCATCAGGCAGAGGCGGGGGAATCTGTTCCTTTCGCCGTTCAGCGTCTTCACTGCCCTCGTCATGGCATTGACGGGCGCGCGCGGGAAGACCGGGGAGGAGATGGCAGCCGTGCTCAAGATACCGGCGGACCGTGCGAAGTTCCGCAAAGCCCTCGGAGACGTGATACGCCACCTCAACTCGAGGAAAGTCGTGCCGTTCCTCGATGAGGAAACGCCCGACGAGGGCAAACCCGAATTCGAAATCGCCATTGCCAACGCGCTGTTCGTCCAGCGCGGATTCAGCCTCCTTCAGGAGTTCGCCGACGCGAACAGGGACGACCTGAGCGCCGGGGCCCTGGAACTCGATTTCAAGGGCTCCCCCGAGGAAAGCCGGACTGCGATAAACGCCTGGGTGCTGGACAAGACCCGGAATCGCATCGCCGATATGCTCGCCCCGGGCGCTGTCTCGAAGGGGACGCGCCTCGCCATCGCGAGCGCAATATACTTCATTGCGCCATGGGCGATTCCTTTCGAGGAGTCGGATACGCTCGATGGGGATTTCCGGACGGACTCCGGGAAAACGGTCCGAATCCCATTCATGAACGCGCGCGACTCGTATGCATTCTCGGAAACCGAGTCCTTCAGAACGCTCGCAATCCCGTATCGCGGCGAAGACCTCACGATGTTTGTCGTTCTGCCCAAGGCCGTCGACGGGCTTGACGCGGTCGAGGCGGGGCTCGATTCCGCCGCAATCTCCTCAATCCTTGGTGGACGCGAATACAGGAACGTGGACCTCTCGCTGCCGAAGTTCGAGATCCAGTCCGATTTCCTTCTCGAACAGGCTCTTTCCTCCATGGGGATTAGAAGCGCATTTTCTCCCATGGAAGCCGACTTCTCGGGCATCACGGGCAAAGAGGTATCGGCCATCAGGGATGAGAAGGACCTTTTCATCTCGATGGTGGCGCACAAGGCCTTCGTTATTGTGAACGAGAAAGGGACCGAGGCCGCGGCATCGACCGTAGAAATCATGACAGCCTCCGGAATGCGCGAAAACATAATCGAATTCCGCGCCGACCACCCCTTCCTGTTCTTCATCGCCGACCGCAAGACGAAGAGCCTGATATTCATGGGCAGAGTCGCGAATCCCTTGAAATGACCGAGCCGTGCAAAATGCGGGGACTGACCCCTTGCCAAAATGCGGGGACTGACCCCTTTCACTGACCCCTTTCACAGTTGACAGCGGCTGCTGGATGAGGTAGAAGATAATGCAACTGCCGGACATGCGGGCCGGCGACGCCTTTCACTTCTGACGGACGCATGGGCCGTCGTTCAAACGGTTACGAAAAGGAGGCTGCTATGTCGCGCGCATTCGAAAACAGCAAACCCGCCGAATCCGAATTCCTCGTCGTATTCTGCGATCTCACCGGCTTTTCGCGCATGTCCACGGCGAAGACGGGCATGGAGATTTTCGATTTCCTGTCGTCGTTCTACGAGAAGGCGGGGGACGCAGTCGAATCGGCCGGGGGGAAGGTCGTGAAGTTCATGGGCGATGCTTTCCTGGCGGCATTTCCGGCGGACAGGGCAGAGGACGGAATTCTGGCCCTTCTCGGATTCAAGGAGGGCTTCGACGCTATGATGTCCGAGGCAGGCGTGCAGTCGAACCTCGTCGTCAAGGCCCATTTCGGTCCGGCGGTCTCTGGCATGGTGGGCACGCGCAAGGACAAGAGATTCGACCTGTTCGGAGGCACTGTCAACACGGCCGCCATGCTCAAGTCCTCGGGATTCGCGATAACTCCGCAGGCGTTCAGGAAACTTGGAACGGCGGCGCGGAAGAAGTTCAAGAAGCACACGCCGCCCGTGGTTTACATTCCGTTGTCCGAGAGGCACAACCCATAAAACAGCAGAGCCGCTGCCCATGAACTCACGTCGGGCAGCGGCTCTGCGTTTTGCTATGCCCAGAACTTCCACCAGGATTTCTTTGGTTTCCCTGTATCGTCGCCGAGGAAATACCTGGCCGACAGGCGGGGGTAGAGCTCGTATACCGCGTCCTCATCCCACTTCTTGCCGTGCGGCTGGTCCGGAAGCGTCGCTTCCCTTTCCAGGACTTCGCCGAGCTTCTCCTCGGCCACGTCGTCCATCACGTACTGGTACCCCTCGAAACAGATGTCCTCGTCCTTGAAATCCATGCCAGCCAGCGAGTCCGGGTCCGTGAGGGCCGCCTCATATTCCTTGCGGCCGCGGGAGATTAGCATGGCTCGAAAATCCGAGAAGGAATCGTCCGAACAACCCCCGTGCATGACGTACGCTGCCCCCCAAAGGGGCCAGGAGTATGCCTTGGCGTCCGCCTCGCTGAAATGCCTGATGAAATCCCGCAGATCCTGCTCCTTGAGCTGCATAAGCTTCTTCTTCAGCAGTTCGCACTTCCTCTCCATGTCCCCGCGCGACTCGCCATGGACCGATTCGATGATTCCCCAGAATTCGTCTGCATTCATTTTCAATCGCCCTTTCCATTTAATCGCAATCCTGACCGGGAAACGATTTTAACTTCGCACGCAGGCACTTGCATCCCGTTTCCCCGGATTCCCCCGCTTGAAATGCGCTCGCCCTGGCGTGTACCATGACACCCGACGTTTTTCAGAGGAAAGATGCCGCCTGAACCATGGAATCCTCTTCCCCGAGGACATCCGTCCTACGCGGACGAGAACGTGACGATGCTGAGCCTCGCCGTGAGGGAACGCATCCTCGACGCCGCAATCCTTCCGAGGATTGCCCGATTGACGCGCGATGCACCGGGCGTTCCTCTCGGCCGCATCCTCATGCAGGACGGGATTTGCAGCAAAGACCAGGTCAGATCCCTCATCGCAGGGATGCCCTCCAAGATTGCATGGTGCGGCCCGTGCCGCGACACCCGTTCGACCGACCGGCCCCTGGAGGCCTCCTTCTGCAGGACGTGCGGATCACGTCTTGCGCTGCTCGAGTTCGAGGATGAAACCGGAACCGCCGAGCCGCCGGCCCCGGCCCCCCTGACGGCAATCGGCCGCTACGAAGCGACAAGCGAACTGGGCAGAGGGGGTCTCGGCAGGGTGCTGGCCGGGAGGGACAAGGTGCTCGGCCGGGAGGTGGCCATCAAGGAGATGCACGCCAAGGCGCCGTCTGACGATTCGACGGAGCGGTTCATGCGGGAGGGGCGAATTGCAGGAAGGCTCACCCACCCCAATATCGTGCCGGTCTTCGACGTGGGGGTCCGCGATGCCGGCGGCGGAAACGTGCCCTACTTCGTCATGGCGAGAATCCACGGGCACGACCTCGGGGAGATATTGCGGGCCGTGGAGAGGGGCGAATGGACGGATGATTCCGGCGATGAGGCTTCGCGGCGGACCGAAACTCCCGATTCTTCACCTCGAAGTCATCCTGAGGCAGGTCCGAATCAGGCGTACCGGCCCCTGCCGACGGCGGATTGGAAGGATCCGAATCAGGGGAATCCCCGCAAGGAATACACGAGACCGCGGCTGCTCCGCATCTTCCAGGACCTATGCCTTGCGGTCGCCTATGCCCACGACCATGGGGTCATCCACCGTGATTTGAAACCTTCGAACGTCATGGTCGGCAATTACGGCGAGGTGTACGTGGTGGACTGGGGCCTGGCGAAGATGGTCGGGCAGAGCGGTGAGCGGTCAGCGGTGAGCGGTGAGGGAAAGGACATTGGTGATGTAGGGGCGGGCCCCTGTGCCGGCCCTGATGCAGGGCAACCACGGGGGGTTGCCCCTACACCGGGACTACCCCCGGC
>DYIT01000099.1 GCA_020723505.1 Candidatus Kuenenia stuttgartensis | reverse complement strand
CCGCGCGGATCCGCGGCCGAGGACGACGAGAGCGCCCTGGCCGCGGCCTGCCCCCCTCCGCGGAACTCCTCGAATTCGCGTTTCACGTCCTCCCCGCCCGGGCTCGGCGCAGCTGACGCGCCCGCCTGCCTCAAGGCGAAAAGCCTCGCAAGGGCAAGGGAGTGCAGGGACGTGACCGCGTCGTCGGCGGACCTCAGGCTCTTGAGGCTGGCCAGCGAACAGAAGACGAAGTACGCCGAGACGGCGCACATGGCGGAAACCGCAATCAGCGCAACCAGGGCGAGCCTCGATTTGATGGACCTCATGAGCGGCATGCAGGAAATATTATCAGAGCGCCGCGGAACGGGAATTGAATTTCCGCGCTTCCCGGCAAAAGCGGAAATTCACAGCATGACCGACATGAAATCCGCGGCTATTCCGAAGCCCTTCTCCTCCACAAATCCCCTTTGGCGGCCGCCGGCGTCCAGGACGGGATTCGTGTGGTTGAAATGCGTGAATACAATCCTCCCCCGGCGCGCGCCGGCGGCCATGGCGAGCTTCTCAATCGTGTCGAGCATCGGAGGATGGGGGACCTTGCCGTCCGACAGGCCTGGAATCTCGTCCCTGGAATAGAATGTGCCGTCGATGAAGGACCAGTCTGCGCGTTCAATCGCCTCAATGGCGCCGTCGGACATGAAGTCCGCGTCGGGCATGTAGAAGACGGACGATGCCGGCCCTTTCAGAAGGAATCCGAACGTCTCGGAGTATTCCGCCCTGTGCGGGACGGCCACCGGCGTGATTTCAGCGGATCCGGCCCGGACCGGCCGGCCGGATTCGATATCGCGGACCGAAATCCGCCCCTCTTCAATCATCCGCTTGAAAGGCTCGTTGGCTCTCAGGAACGCGGCTGCTCTCGCCCCCGCATGCACGGCGGTTCCCATGACTCCGGCGCCCTCCTTGCCGAGGAATCCTAAGCCCCAGTAATGCCCGAGATGGATGTGGGTCAGGAAGATTGAGACGTTGGCAAAGGTCTGGCGCGACTGGAGCGTGCCGGCGAGCGCAAGCCTTGCGAATTGCGAAGCCATGTCCGGAGACGGATCAATGAGCAGCCAGCTCCCGGAGGCCGAATCGATCGCAGCGGCGGAAGCAATCAGCCTCGCTACGGATCGGTCTTTCGCTGCGGCCATGCACCTTGCGCACCTGCATCCTGCATGCGGTATGCCGCCGTCCTGGGCAGTGCCGAGCAAAACGAACTCAATGTTTCGGGTAGAGTCCAAGGTCCAATGTCCAAGGTCGAAGGTCAAGTGTCGCCGGATGCAGGAATAAGTGGTCGCTCGGTTCGGGAATAGGTGCTTTCCTGTGTGTAGGAATGGGTGAGCGGGTGTTCAGGAATGATGGAAGTTCCTAGTGATCCCGTTCTTAAATCATCGAGCGACCTCCATTCCTACATAGGGTTATCACCATTCCCGCATCGGGAAACCCATATTCCTGACCCATGCCAGCGTCTTCGGTTCAAGATTGACACTCCGCCTGGTCGCTGTCCTTCCTCTCCATCCTTGTATTCCCGGCGATCCAGTTCCAATATTCGGCCTTCGCAAACGGCCCGTACAGGCCCGCGGTAAGGAGGATGAGGAGCGCCCATGCGATTCGTTTCCCGATTAGCGATCCCGTGGACCCCTCGAAGACCGGCCTGGTCTCGGATCCGTCCGCGCCCTTGACCGTGATATGCCCCTGTTCCCAGTCAATCCACCTTATCGAAACCATTGGAAGTAGGAAGCCGAGGGAGAGCAGGACCAGGGGGGACATTATCAGCGACAGGATGCAGAGCCAGAGGACCTGGAACCCCGATCCGTCGAAACCCACGGCGTCGTCGCGGCGCTTGAACGTGCAGGACGCGTAGTCTCGCCTGATTGACGCGGCTTGCAGCCAGGGCCATGCCAGGCCGCAGGTGAGCAGCGAGAGCAGGAACTGGAGGGACATGAAGCCGAACCTGCCGAACGATCCCCTGCCTGGAACCATGTTCGAATGGAATATATAGGTGGACTTGAGCCTGAAAGAGCGCATATTCGCGTGCAGAAGCGCTGCGAAAAGGATGAAGACGGCGGCGGGGGCGCAGACCGCCCATGGCATTGCCGGGATGACCGACAAGTCGAAGGGAATCAGCCTGAACAGCTCGTCCAGCCATTCGATTCTGAATTGCGGTATCCGTGAGAGCGCGTCGGGATTCGCCCTGCCCCAGAAAGCCGCCCCAATTGCGACGCATGCCGTTCCGGCAAGGCAGGAGAGGAAGCGGGGGAACATGATTAGCGCAAGCCATGCCCCCGAGCCGCGGAAGGCGAAGTCCGGCATGCCGAGCTTCGACTTCTTCCTGGATTCGGTCTTCGACTTTCTCTCCTCTTTCGGCTCGAGAACGTCTTCCTCCGGAGCCGCGGTAGCTCGCTTCTTGCGGTCCGAAGCGGAGGGGCGGTCGGGTTGTTTCGGCGTTGAACCCATGGCCTGGGCGCAGCGCCTTGCCATCTCATCCGGGCTTATTTCCTGGGTCGACGCCTTTTCCGGGCGGGGCGGTTCCGCCTGAGGCTTGGGCGGGGAGTGGGGCTCCGCGGCGGGCTTTTGCTTCTGGGCGGGCGGCGCCTGCCTGACCTGGGGTTTCGCCGGGGGCGCGGGTTTCGCTGCAGCCGATGGCGCCGGCCTGGCCGGCGGGGACGCAGCGGGCTTGGGCGCGCCGGGTTTCGCAGGCCGGCCCGCGGGAAGCTGACGGACCGCGGGTTTCGGTCCGGAGGGTGCGGGAGGAGCCTGGGATTTCCCGGCGGCTGAGGGCGGAGTCTGCCTCGGTTTTTTTGGAGCAGCGCTCTTCCCCGTCTCGGCCTCGAAGATGTCGTCGTCGGAGATTTCCGTGGTGCGCGGCAGCATGCCTTCCACGATTGTCTCCGCCGCCGCAACCTCCTCCGGCACTATGAATTCCTTCTCCTCCTCCGGTCCGGGTTCGGCGGGATCCTGCTTCTGCGGCTTCCTTGCGTGGAGTATCTCCTCCGGACCGTTGCTTCTGCCGTGCACCGGTCTGCGCCTGTTCCTGTCGAATCTGGATCCGTGTCCGGCCATCCCGCAATCCGCAACGATCTGTCAGGATGCGTCAAAACCCCGAAACCGCATTCGCCGTAAATCGTACAATGAACCGCGTTTCCCGGCAAGGGGAGAGCGGCGGCCCAGCCGCGAAGAGCCGCGCGAAAGGATTGGCGTCAAAACCGGTATTCGGATTTGAAATCAGCCGCAAAAAGGCGCAAGAGGCGCGAAGCCCCATGCTTCATGTGGAATCAGAGCTTCGCCAGCACCACGAACACGATGTCCGCCAGGAAAAGAAGCACTATCATCACCTCGAGCACGAGCATCCTGCGGTTGTTAACCTCCTGCTCCATGAGGCCGTAGAGGGAATTGACCACTTTGAGCTTCCTCTCGAGCTGGGCTTCCCATTCGGCAAGGTGGAAGCGGCTCCGCAGCCCTTCGTAAATCCTCGCGAGGTGCCAGTCGCCGAAGAACTTCGACAGGTTGAGGATTTCGTCGGCGATTCGCGCAAGGTCCATCATCTCCTCGCGGAGAAGCCGCGCGAGCCTGGACGGCGTCCCGAGAATCGCGGGCATCTTCCCGTATCGGTCGAGGTCGAGGTACGAGCGCTCTATTGCGTGCTCGACCATCTCGTCGTGCGTGCGCAGTTCGCAGAGCTGGAGGTTCGAGACTTCGACCGTGTACAGGAGCTCCTCGTATTCGGCAGGATCGTCCACAATCAGCATGGAGTCCCAGTAGACGACCGCGATGTCGGACCTGTTGAAGGAGTACGAGGCGCGGATGGTCTCGGCAATCTGCTGGTCGGACAGGGATTCCGGGGTCGTTTCCCCGATAAGCAGGGCCGCAATCCTGGAGCGGTTCGCATGGAGCCATCGCTCGGCCCCGTCCTCCATCCCCTCGGGGTGGCTGATGCAGATTGCCGAATAGGATTCGAACACTCCGGGCTCTGCATGGGGCCGGGTGAAGCACGACTTCCCGCGAGTAAGGACGTCGGCGGCTATTTCCGACGCCAGCCTCTTCACGGCGCCGGAGGGGCTCTCGCACTGGTCGCGTACGGATCCGATTTCCTCGATGGATAGGGAATCGAAAGGCATGCGGATTTCTACGGACACGGCTCCGACCTGGAAGAGCTTGGCTTTCGAGAACAGCCTGAACGCCTTGCCGCAAGCCTGCTCGGGCGCGAGGGCAGTTTCCCGGACGTCGATGATGAGCGGGGAGTAGATGGCAATCCCCTCGGGCGCGCGCTTGAGCTGCGCGAATTTCTGATATCCGTGTCCGGAGGCGAAGGCAGCCTCGGCCTTCTTCCTGTCGGCCTCGAACGCAAGATCAGAGGCATAGAACCAGACGATTTCGCCCTTCATTTCCCGCTCCCGCCGGAAACCGCGGCCTTGATCTCCAGTCCGGACAGCCTTTTTGCGAGCGCCTTCTCCTCGGGCGCGAGCGCAAGCGCTTTGCGCATAAGAGACGCCGCCTTGCCGGGGCCGCCATCCTTCTCAATTTCCTCGGACAGGTCGATGCACCGCAGGGCGATTTGCCGGCTGATCCACCTGCCCGGATTGAACTTCCGGTCCAGGACGCCCTTTATCTCCTCCCAGTCGACGCCCATGTCGCCGCCGTCCGAGGCTGTCCCGATGCAGGGCGACCCCTCGGCAAGCCCGAAATCGCCGTTTGCAGGGTCCCTGAACTTCGGATCTGTCTCGATGCCGTGGGCCATCTTTTTTTCGCCCTCGTCAATCCACGTGTAGACCGCCTGCAGCTCCCGTATGTTCGACACGATCTTCTCAATCCACTGTGCGAAAATCCTGTTCCCGAAGATGCAGTTGTAATCCACCCGTCCGGCGGTGTGCCAGTGCAGGCCGAGACGGTTCTCGAAAATGATGTTGTCGATGCCGGGGGAATTCGGCGATTCGTTTATGGCAAGGCCAATCACGTTCCTGCAAATCGTGTTGTGCGAAGCGATGCTGTCCTTCGATCTCTTGATTGCAATCCCCTCGGCCTGCGGCTTGCCGTCCGGATGCGCCGAATCCGTGACGAGGTTCCCCCGCACCTCGACATTCTCGGTGTTCTCGGCCACGAGTATCCCCCACTGCATGTTGCGCCTGGCGACGTTCTCGAAAATCCGCATGTCCTTCGCGTTGTTCGTGAATATTCCGGCCCTGCTGTTGCCGTCGCTGATGTTCCTGGCGACGATTGCCCTGTATCCCCCGCTGAGAATCCCCGCCCAGCCGGAATCAGACACCCTGTTGGCGGCCAGGATGAAATAATCCCCTCCCCCCATGATCCCGGGCTCCTTGGCCCCGGTCACCTCGTTGCCCCATGCAACCCCGTAGGAGCAGTCGCTGAGGTGGAAGCACGGGGCGGTTCCGCCGACGCAGGAGGTCCCGACCAGGACGACGCCGGGCACCTGTCCGATTGAGATGCAGGTCCCCTTTTCGATTGCCATCCGGAATCCCTCGATTCGGATGCCCGATCCCGTGGCCGTAATCCTGGGCCCCTCCGGTCCCGATCCGATTTCAGGGGAGGCCCCGGGTACGGCCCTCAGGGTAATCCCGGGTTTGCCTATCCATAGGTTCTCCTCGTACCTGCCGTCCGCGACCTCGACCAGCGAACCGGGCCCAGCGTCGTTGAGCGCACGCTGGATGGATTTGTACCCCTTGGATCCCGACGGATCGACCCGGATGACTTTCCTGTCGATTAGGACCGAGGTGCTCCTGTGAATCCTGAGGAAGAAGGAATCCACGACCTCGTCTCCCCGCGCCAGCACGAGATAGATGTCGCCGAAGGGCCGGTCGATCGGCCCGTAGGGGAGGGAGCCGAGCCTCTCGTAGAGCCCGGCCTTAACTCCCGCCGAGGGCGCGGGGGCGGTCTCGCGAATAAGGATGATTCCGTGCTCGGCAGGCGCGGCATACGCGACGAGCTCCGGTTCCGAGGCGCGGATTTCAAGAGTCGAAATACCGGTCTGGAGGCGGGCAAGCTTGGCCACAGCGGGGTCGCCGGGGGCCAGGCTGAGCGCTTCCTGGAGCACGAACCCCGCAGCCTTGTAGTTCTCATCCTTGAGAAGCTCATGGGCGTTGCCGAGCATGCGGGCGAGCTTGGCGTCCCTCAATCCCGAAACAGCGGGATCGAATCCCTCGATAAGGGCGAGGGCCTGGACGTACGTCTTCTCGGCTTCGAGATATTCCTTTTTCGAGACCATTTCCCTGGCCTCGGCTACGAGCGCCATTGCTCTTCCGTTGAGGGTTTTCTCGCGCTCTACCGCGTCGATGCGCATCCACGCGATTGCGGCGGCGAGGACCGCGGCCACTATGAGGACCGACGCGGACAGCACCTTGTTCCTTCGGACCTTCTTGCCAATCCGGTGGACAAGGCTTGCAGGACGGGCCGTGATGTGCTCGCCCGCGAGAAATCGCTCGATGTCGCCGGCGAAGGCCTTGGCGGTCGCGTACCTGCGGCCCCGGTCCTTGGCCATTGCCGTCAGGATGATCGTCTCGATGTCGCGGTGGAGGCCGGGTGTGAGCTTCCTGGGAGGGACCGGCTCCTCGGATATGACCTTCGCAAGGACCTGGCCTATGCTCGCTCCGGTGAAAGGCTCCTTACCCGTGACCATCTCGTATAGGACGGCCCCCATGGAGTATACGTCGCTGCGCGGGCCCATGTTCTTGAGGTCCCCGTCCGCCTGCTCCGGGGACATGTAGACCGGCGTGCCGAGGGCCGTGCCGGATACGGTGAGGACCGTGCCCTCGCCCATGTCCTTTGCCAGGCCGAAATCCGTAACCAGCACCTGGAAGGAAGTGGAAGCGCCGGACGAGAACACGACCGAGTCGCCCGGCTTGTCGGCTTTGAGGGGACCCTGCTCCTTCGTGGGCGAGAGCATGATGTTCGCGGGCTTCACATCCCTGTGGACGATGCCGTGCTCGTGCGCGAAATCGAGCGCGTGGGCGACGTCGCGGATTATCTTGAGGGCCTGCCGGGGAGGAATCACGCTCATGCGCCTGATGACCTGCGCGACCGACTCTCCGTGGATGAACTCCATGGCGTAGTAATGCCTTCCGCGGTCGCTGCCGACGTCGAAAATCCTGACGATGTTGGGATGGGATAGGGCCGCCGCGGATTCGGCCTCGCGCATGAAGCGCCTGATTTGGTCCTCCGATGCGCCTTCGCCGGCCAGCAGCATCTTGAGCGCCACCTCGCGGTTGAGCCCCTCCTGGCGGGCGCGGTAGACGACCCCCATGCCGCCCCTGGCGATTTCCTCGATGATTTCGTACTTGCCGATGCGTTTCATGCCGGCTGCGGCTTCGGGGCTTTCCGCGGAGGTCGCGCCCGGGATTCCGGCTGCGGGTGGCTTCCCGGGGCCGGTCTGTGAAGGCGGCGCGAGCATCGTCGGGGCCTCGTCCGGAGCCTGGGCCGCTGCCTTCGCCCCTTCGCCTTCGGGCTGTTCTCCCTGCCCCCTGAAGACCAGGAGCGTCTGGCCTTTCATCCTGCCCGGTTCGGAAGGCGCGCCGCGGTCCTGCGGCGGTGCGGACAGGCTCCCGTATTCGAAGGCCGCGCCGCAGGGGCAGGCGATGCGGCAGGCGGAGGAGGCGTGGGGAATGCGGAGGAGCATGCCGCAGGACGGGCATGCGGCCCCCTCGATTCCCCTGCCTGTGCGTTCGCCCTTCTTGAGAGCCTGGACCTCGAGAGCGCGTCTGGTTGATTCAGCTTCCGTCATTTCGTGTCATCCGCGTGAGAGAGGTGGATTCTATCACGAACCGGGCTTGGCGGGCAAACAGGGGACGGAATCCGCGGCTGTGAATAGTCGCGAGTAGCGGTGGGATTGGCGTCGAAGGTCCAACGTCAAAGGTAAAAGGTCTAAGGTCCAACGTCCAAAGTCTAAGGTCGAAAGTCCAAAGTCGAAGACCGTATGCTGCGGCAGGCTTCATACTGCGGCTACACCGCAGCCGTAGTCGCCCCACGTGTCGAAGACCTGCCGAAGGCGGGCTGGGGCGCAAAACCGCAGGATTCGCAATCAGCGACTTGTCTTGTTTGCGCCCTTGCTCGGTCCCTCTTCAAAAGGAGGCGGATTGTTTCCGGGCGCTTTGATCCCGCAATTCCGGGGACACCTTACTTAATTGATCGTCTCCTGTCCGGCCTGGGCACGAGTTTCATTTTCCGATGTCACAGCGCTTGTTCGACCTTGGATATTGGGCTTTCTTCCGAGCTGCAACGAACTCCCCCGGGCTCACCCGTGTTTCGCCTTAGAGCCAGGGAATTGGCTACTCAGGGCGGGCCGCCCGCCCCTCCTTCGCCAGGGTATCTGGAAGAGGCTTCGGAGGGCATAGAATGGGCTCTGTCCGGCGCTATGCGTACCCCCGGACGGCATGAACGACCGCGGCCTTACAGCCGCGGCTCTGTTGTGTGCCGCACGTATCCCCCTTCTTTCGGTGTTTTCGGTGTCTTCGGTGGTTTCAGCTTTCCCTGCCTACGCCCAATTCCTTCGTTACCTGTTCTTCTCCTTGATCTTCCTCTGGATCTCCCTGGCCCGTTCGTGCGCGTCGCCGAACCGCTTCTCCCATTTCGTATTCAGCACATGCTCGATGGTCTTCTGGGCCTCGTCGAGGTTCTTCGTCATTGAAAGGGCTTCGGCAAGCCCGAGCCAGCCCTCCGGTTCCTTCATGCGCGCCCTGATTACGCCGCGCCACTGGTCCGCCGCTTCCTCCCATCTCCCCTGGTTCTGCCTGACAATGGCCAGGGCTTTGTGCCCCTCGGCTTCCAGCGGCGACATTTCCACGAGGTTCGTGGCCGCCCGTTCGCCTTCCTCCGCCCTCCCCAGGGCTGTGTACCGGTTGCAGAGATCCGTGAAGATTCCCGCGTCGTGCATGGACAGCTCGGCGGCTTCCAGGAGGACCGCGACCGCTTCCTCCTTCTTTTCCTGCCTGTCGAGGGCATCCACGAGCATTCTCCTGGTTTCGGGATCGTTCGGCCTGGCCTCGACCGCGAGCTTGAGCTGCGTCTCGGCCTTTGCGGCCGAGCTCTTGTCCAGATAAACCTGGCCGATCGCCTTCCGCAGTATCGGGTTCTCCATGCCCGTGTCCTTCACGACCGAGTCGAGATGCGCGACGTATGCGTCGAGATCACTCGCGGAAGAGAGTATTTCGCGAAGCCTGTTGAGCTCGTTAACCCTGGCTTCGGTGTTCGATGGCCAGCAGACAATCGCCCCGGACACGGCGTCCACCGCCTCCGCGGTCCTGCCGAGCTGGCTCAGGGCGGACGCGAGGTTCCCGTAGTAGCCGCTCAGGATTCCGTCGCCGACTCCCCGGTTCGGAGAAGCCTTCACGTGCAGCGCTACGGCCTCGCGCAGGTATGGGACCGCTTCCACCGCCAGATGAGTCTCCACGCAGGCGTAACCGAGCCCGGCGATGACGCCCTCGTGCCACAGGTTCTTCGCGCGGAAATGCGCGTCGGCGTCCTTCAGGGTCCTGGCGAGCATGTCCCGCATCGCGGTGTGGAAGAACGCCCTCATCAGGCGCACGCGGATTTCGAGGTTGTCCGGCTGTTCGCCCATCAGGCCCTCGATTATGGAAATGGACTCCTTGTACCTGTTCTCGTGGTGCAGGAACCCGACGAGCTCGAACTTGGCGTTGAATCCCAGGATGTTCCTGTCGAGGGCCTCCTTCAGGACCCGTATCGCCTCCGACCTCTGTTCGAGGCAGTGGAAGATGTACTGCGCGCAGTAGAGCACGACGCGCTCCGATCCGCTGAACGACGATACCACCGACAGAGCCGTCTTCAGGAATTCCCCTTCCTTCTCCCTCCAGAAGTAGTCGTTCCCGTGTTCGTACATGTACCGGTTCCTCGCCGAGCAGGATTCAAGGTCGCTCCTGAGCTCATGCAGCACTATCGCGAGCAGCCGTGATTCGAGGGCGGGCGCAATCTTCCCCGCGTGCCTCCTGAAATCGCCCATCGAATACGCGTGGTAGCACCAGAAGTCCTGGTTCGCCCTTCTGAGCCACGCGGGCTCGTTCTCCGCGCGGACCACGAGGAACTCCAGCGCCTCGGCTGCGCTGTTGACGTCCCTCAGGCACTGGCCTGCGCTTCTGACCAGCCCGGAGCAGTTGCGGTGCTTGTAGATGCCCAGCACCGCCGGGATTGTCCTGAACGCGAATTCAGAGACGTCCTTCCGGACAGACGGGAACTTTCGCTCCCACGCGGATTTGAAGATGCCGCACATCACGTCGACGAGCGCGTCCGCGTCGTATTCGTTGGTCTGAATCGAGAGTTCCCTTGGAATCGCGTCCCTCAACGCCGCGTAGAGCTTCTCTCCCTTGCCGAGCCCGACCTCGGCGCCCGCGACGAGCGCCCGGTGATAGAGCTGGTAGAGGCACTGCCTGAGCCAGACATGGCGCTGCGGATTGCGGGGGCTTGAAAGCTCCGCAAGCCACATCTTCTCGGCCGTCATGTATTCGCCGGTCTGCTCGAGATAAGTCCCCCGCTGCTGGAGATGGTTGTTTGCGGAATCGGGCAGGGCGCCGGCGTTCGCCGCCCTGAATGCGTCCAACGCCGCGGATATGGTCCTCACCGCCTCGCTGCGAAGCCCCATGCCCCACTCTAGACCGGCGAGATGCCCGGCCACCGCGAGCCTGCCGTAGGATCCTTCCGCAGGCAGGAAGGCGAGAGCGCGGAGCTGTTTCAGCTGCTCGTCCGCAAGGCTCCTGTGAGAAAGCGCTCCCCTGGCGGAAAGGTAATAGGCCATCTGTTCCGGCTCGCCGTCCTCCCATCTGCCCTTGAAGGCCTCCTTTAGCGCGGCAAGCGCCCTTTCCATGTGGGGTCCGGCGCCGTTCGCCTGGGTCGCGGCGCGATATTCCGCCATGAACGTGAGCAGCCTGAGCGCGCGCTTGTCGACGTCCGTCTTTGCCCTGGCCCCGACTGCTTCGAGGTGCTTTATGATCCGGTCGATCACCGCTTCCTCCCCGATGGATTCCATGACCTGGTAGAAGCTGTTCAGGAACGGGTAGATCCCCTGCGAGCTGTGCCCGAGCACCCCCTCGGGGATGCACTCGAGCAGCCTGAAATCCCGCGTGCAGCGGTAATAGTTGGAAATCTGCCAGACGTGGTTTTCGGGGTACGCGCTCTTCCTGAACATGGCTATGAACATGACCGGGATTTCCGCGTCCAGCTCCCCGGGCACGTCGTCCCCGTACCTGCTGTACTTCGAGTAGTACTCGTTCGACAGCCTGTTGGAAATAGTCCATTCTCCCAGGACTTCCCAGGACATGATTTTAGCCCTTTCCGAAGCCTCCCTGTTCCCGAGAGCCGTGTGCCAATCGGCCAGCGCCCTGAAGTCATCATGCTGGAGCGCACCCTTGTCGGCGATTTCCTCCATGACCGCCGCGGCCTCCTCCACCTTGTCCCTTTCGGCGAGGATGAAGGCGAGGTCGCGGCCCCACCTGGTCTTCTGGACCGCGTCGCCCGCCGCGAACCATCCCCTGAGGGCTTTTTCCAGGTCATCGCCCATGTCGAGGGCGACGAGCAGCCTGTACAGCGCCTCCTGCCAGTCCACTGCCTTTTCCCCGGCCTTGATTGACGTTTCCATCAGTTCCCTGAGCATGCCGGCTTCGGATGCGCGGACCGCGAGGTTCGTAAGGGTGGCCACGCAGCGCTGGGCGAAAATCCGGTCCCTCTGCGCGGCGTCCTTGCCCGTCCCGCCCGCATCGGCGTGCGATTTTCTCAGGCCTTCCGTCTGATCACGCAGCGAGGCCGGATCCGACCTGAGCCTGGCCCTGAAATAAATCCTGTCGAGGGACATCCACGGGCGAAGCAGCGCGGGCTCGAAGGATTTCTCCAATGACCCGAGGAATTCCGCGGCCTCGGCCATCGCTTCCCTGAGCGCCTTCTTCCTCTCGGCCGCGAGGATTCTCCGCGGCATCTCGTTGACCCCCTTCAGGGACTCGACCGCCGCTTTCGCCCTGGCTTCCGGGAACCAGGAGACGAACCTGAAGAACGCGAAAATCGTCCTGTCGGCCTCGGCTCCGGCATCCTCGCCTTCAATCTTCTTCGAGAACTCCGGAATGATTTCGAGGATTTCCTTCCTAACGTCCGTGGACCATTTGCCCGCGAGGAGCGCCTCGAACAGCCTGGACGCCGCGCTCAGGCGCTCGGGTCCTTCCGGAGCCGAGACGTACGATTTCCTGAAGAACGCCAGTTTCGTATCCGCGTCGGCCCAGTTCTCGAGGACATTGGCGAGCTGCTCCTTCTCATCCTCGTTCTTCTCGGCCTCCCATCTGGACATGACGACTGCGAATATCTTCTTCCACGCTTCCTGGACGCCGGCGGGCCTGTGCGACTGGATGAGCCACTGGACGAGATTCCGTGCTTCCATCGCAGGCATGGCCTGGATGCCTGACTCGAGGCGGGCGAACAGGGTCTTCAGCACAGCCTGCCCCTCGTCGGTCCTCTGGAACCTGTAGTTCTCGATAACCATGGCCGCGTACCAGGAATGCTTCTTGCTCCCGGCGAAATGCAGGGCAGTTTCGGCGAGTATCCCGAGCTCGTCCTTGTCCAGCCGGTCGCGCCATATGTACCAGCCCTGGCCGGACAGATACAGGAGCGCGGCATGGAGCCTGCTCTCCTCTCCCTTGGCCGGCGGCTCTTTCCTGAGTCCCGAGGCCCACGAGACGGCAAGGCTCTTCGCCTTGTCCTCCCTGTCGAGAATGAGGAGGGCGGAGAGGTACATGTTGAGGATATGGGCGGGTATCCCTCCGGGGATGTCGCGTTCCCAGGCCTCAATCAGTTCCACGAACGCGTCTATGCGGCTCGCGTTGGCCATCGTTGTGGCGGCGGTGCTCCTCAGGTTCTGGATTTCCCCCTCGAGCCATGGAGCGTGCTTCTTCTCGGCGTCCTTGAGCCAGGAGGCGGCCTTGTCGACCTCGCCCCTGTTCGCGAGCATATTCGCGTACGCGACGTGCGCGTCCGCAACGGTCGGGTGCTTCTCGGCGATTTCCCTGTATTTCTCGAACGCCAGGTCCTCCCTGTTCATGTTGTGGAGGCAGCTTATCTCCTCGCGGCTCCACCTGAGCATGGCGGGAGCCGTGGGATCGCGGCGTTGGAACACGGGCTTCAGCGCCGCGAGCACGGCCATGCGCTCGTTCCCGGCGTTCAGGTTCCCGGCCAGCCCGAGCAGCAGGTCCGCGCACGACTGCTCGGCGTCGCGGCGCGCTCCGGCGAGGGCCGCGGCGGTCTTGTGAATCAGGTTCTTGAGCTCCTCGTTCCTCCTGCTCTGCGCCCTGAATCTGAGCTCCACCGAGGCCGCCCCCCATTGCGGTCCGGCGAGGAAGAGGAAAGTAGCGACGTGCGGCTCGGCCTTTTCCCACTGCCCGGTGGACGCGAAGTCGGACGCGAGCACCAGTGAATCCGCCATGTCGGCTTTCCCGTCCGCAAATGCCTGCCTCGCTTCCTCAATCTTTTCCGGGGTCTTTGGGATCAGGATGGCGTTCGCCTTTGCGGCCAGGACGGCAGCCATGGCCGAGTCGAACGCAGCCTTGTCGAGGGCATTGTGCGCGATTCTGATGGCGCAGACGGCCATTCCTTCCTCGTCCTTGATGGTCAGAAGCCGCGGCAGAGCCATGCCTCCGGATTCGGCGAAATCGCCGAAGGTCGTCGATGACGTGACCTTGCCCTCCGAGATATGCATCTCCTCGATTACAGCCTGCGTTTCCGTGTCGATGACGAGCACGAGCGACCAGTCGGGTGACGAAGGATTGCGCAGGGTGATTTCCGACTTCTTCCCGTCCACCGCCTTGAGCGTGGCTTCCAGGCCCGAAAGCGAGGAGATGGAATCGCCGAAGAAATATCTCACCGGCTCCGGCCAGGAGGCCTTGTCGCCTTCCTCTGACTTCCTGATTCGCCCGAGCAGCCAGTCGGCGTACAGCACGCCGCGCTCGCCGCCCGAACACCAGTCGAGGCTGTAGGACGAGCCTTCATCATGCGGGCTCCGGACGGCCCATGCGTCCCCGGAGACCAGGTATTCCGCCGCGACTTTCCGGATTACCGCGCCGCGGCGGTCTGAAATCGTGGAATCGAGGGAGATTCTCATGCCGCCCGCAAGAGCGGCGACTCCTGCCCTGCGGTCAAGCTTCGCGACAAGCGCGAGCACCTCGGCGCTCCACTTGGGAACCGGCTTCGCCGCCGGCTTGCCCGGGAGGCCGGGGAAGCCCCAGTTCCGGATATCCAGCGCCTCGGGAGCCGCGGCGAATCCCGTCGCCCCTCTTTCCGCCCTCGGCATTGGGGTCGCGGACGGAACCGGCCCCCGTCCGGACCTCCCGCCTAAGTATCCGGATTTCCTGTCGATTCGCAGGGACTCTCCTGCCATCTGGTCCTTGGATTCGGCCATACGCTCTGCAGGGGATTCGGAATCGGCGAATGCAGGCCCGCCGGCCGGGCTGTCCTCGTCGGTCTCGTTGTGGTCCGAGGGCTCCGCCGGGGATCCCTCCTCGCCGCCCTCATCTTCGCCGAAGACCGGTTCGGGCGCCCCGGGATCGCCCAGCGGCTTCCCGGCTTCACCCGGCGCGGAGTCGTCGCCCTTGCTCATCTCCTCTTCCCCGCCCCCGTTCCTGTAACGCGCCCCGTAAGCCCTTCTCCCGCCGGCTGCGCCGCCTGTCCGGGTCGCCTTTTCGACCTCGTACAAGCCCCAGGATGATCCGCCCAGGAGGTCGGTGAGGGTGCGGTCCATGTCCTCTAGACCCGCCAGCACGTCGGCGCGCAGATTGAGCCGCCACTGCTTCGCCTTCTGCATCTGCTTGTGCCTGAGCTCGAATGATCCCGCCTCGCGTCCCTGAGCGAAGAATTCCTCGGCGTCCCGCATGCGCATGCGTTTCTTGACGTTGAACCTGGCGCGGTCCTCGTCGGACTCGAGAACGAGCAGGGACGTGTACGGCGTGATTATGTTGTAGTCTTCGGAGAGCGTTATGATGCGATCCTTGATTTCCTGCGACTGCCCCTGGGAGAGCAGATGATCAAGGTGCATGCGTGCCCAGAGCCTCGGGATGAACGAGTTGTCCGCCGCCGGGTCCGAGAGGGCGACGTCCGTCGAGTAGACGACGGGTTTGCCGTCGTACGCGCCCTTGACGCTCACGGAGCACTTCGAGGATTCGGACCCCGGCATGAACCGGCCGATGACAATCTGCTGGCTCCCTTCCGGGAGGTTCGGAATGACTTCCGGGTAGACGGCGGCGGTGGAGATGCCGCTGAATTCCACTTTCAGGTCCTTGATCGCGGGCGAAGTGATTTCCCGCAGAAGCATGAACGCGGCCTTCGACGGCGGGATTTCCTCGGAGAGCACCCTCGCGGATCCCATCCCGAGCGCCGCGATTGCCTTGAGCACGGTTGATTCGTAGGAGCTGCCCGTGGCAACGGCGTGGAACGATCCCCTGCCCTTGTACAGGGCGGCGAGCCTTTTTGCGAAGGCCTGGGGGTCCGCGTCGCCGGTGGTGAGGATGCCGTCCCCCACGTATACGACCTGCGTCCGGGCCTGAGCCCTGTCGGCGGCCGCGGCGAAAGCGCGGTCGAGGTCGGTCCAGCCGAGCGTCCCCCGCTTTTCGATGAATTCCATGGCTTTCTTCTTCGCGTCGGCGCCGCAGGCCGAGGGTTTTTCGAACGTGAACCTCGGGATGACGTCCATGGTCATCACGTTGAACGTGTCGGATTCCGAAAGGGATTCGAGGAGGGCGTCGATGAACCGGAGCTGCGCCTCCCTGGGGTCGCCCCTCATGGAGCCCGACGTATCGGCCATGACGAGGAAATCCATCGGCTGCGAGTTTTCGATTTCCTGCCTTGCGGAGGCCTTCGCGGGTTTCGGGGCGTCAAGCAGGAGCATGAAGTAGCCGTCCTTGTCCCGCACGTGGCGGACGAAGGACAGCCCCGATTCGGAGGCTTTGGTCTCGATCCTGACTTCGAAATCGCGGGAGGGGACGTACTCCTCGGCCTCGAACTCGACGCGGGCCGCGCTCGCAGTGGAGTCAATCCTGCACTCGTGCGTGGGGCAGGCGATTGAGACGAGCGGGTCGGCGGAGTAGAGCCTGAAGTCGATTGAGAGGCGCTTGAGCGGGTTCAGCTTCAGCAGCTCGCTCTTGAGGGAATAGTTGTAGCGGAATACGCCGCCGGTCTTTGGGAGGACCTGGGTGTAGGTGATTTTTATCCGCTTCTCGGCGTTTATGGGGTAGACGCGGGCCTTGAAGATGTTTCCGCCGGTCCATTCCAGGAGCCCGGGGTCGCGCTTCTCGCTCAGGATTGTCTCGTATATGAACCTGGCGCGCTCCTTCTCGACCACGTCCGCCTCGACCAGTTCGTCCCCAATCCACATTCCAAACCCCGAAATCGACGCGTCCTGCGGGAGCGGGAAGTAGAAGACGCCTTCGAGCACTGCGGTAGTATGGTTGACGAAGGACTCCTCGACGACCGTGCGCGCAATCTGGTCGCGGACGTCGATTACGACCTTGTGGTATCCGATGGACAGCGGGACGTCGCGGCCGTCAATCTTGCACAGCAGGGACCCTACCGCCTCGGTGGACTGGTTGTTCTTGTAGTCGGTCAGCCAGCGTGGCGGCTTTTCCAGGATGGAAAAAGCCTCCTTGAAGGACCTGAAGCACCCGGATCCCTCGATCTTCGCGGAGGCGCCCTTGGCCCCGACGACGGTCATGCTCGCGCCCTTTGGGGCCGCCGCCTCCATTTCGCCGTCGAGAAGGCGGACGGTGAGGAGGTCGACGATCTCCGCATGCGCCCCCGGGCCGATGATCAGCGTTGCGCCGTTCTTCAGGGTCAGGAGCGCGGCGTTGGCGCCCCTCGCGGCCGTCTTGACGAGGTCGCCCGCGAAGATGCGCGTGTTCTCGCCCGCAGCGGTCCACCTGTCATGCATGACGGGCTTTATCAGCACCGAGCCTTCGCAATCCTCGATTTTGCCGAGGGAATTGTCGTCGGACAGTTTGCCGCCTGACGACCGGCCTTCCTGCGCCATTCCGGCGTAGACGGCCATGAGAACGACAGCCGCAAGCACGGCGATTGATGGGAGATGGATTCTGAAGATTCTCGTCCGCATCTGAGTTCCTCGATTTGAAGAAAAGTTGAAGCGAGTCCGCACGGAGCGGAGACGACTGCATGACAATCCTCTGCCTTTCGTGAACCGTAAGTGACTATTTCGCAGCATCCTGCATCCGGGTTAGACGATTTTCCTTGGAATTAGTTCCAGCGCAGGCGGGCGCGAACGGCTTCGGAGGCC
>DYIT01000098.1 GCA_020723505.1 Candidatus Kuenenia stuttgartensis | reverse complement strand
TGATCCGAGGGCTCTTGCGACCCTGCGCGGGGCAGTCACGGACCCGAACCCGATGGTGCGCTGCTCGGCCGTTTCCGGGCTCGCCGGCATGGGGGACGGCGATTCGTTCGAACTCGTTGCTTCCCGCCTGTCCGACGAGCACATCAACGTGCGCAAGGCGGCGATAAACGCGGTCACCCTGTTCAAGCGCAGGGAATCGGCCGGGCGCCTCGAGCAAGTCTGGAAATCGGACCCGGAAATCCGCGGGAGAATCTGGGCGGCTTCGGGTCTCTTCGAGCTTTCGCGGCGCGAAGACGCCTTCGACTTCCTCATCGCAATGCTCAAGGACGAGAATCCCGTCGCCAGGTTCACAGCTGCGGAAATGCTCGGGAGAATCAACGACAAGAGGGCAATCGAACCTCTGATGGAGGCGGTGAAGGACCCGGAGCATTCGGTCTACGTCACGGCGACCATGTCTCTCGAACGCATCACTCAGCAGCGGCTCGGTCCCAAATACGAAGCATGGAAGGAATGGCTGGCCAAAGAGAAGGGGAAAAAATAAGCCGTCAACCCCGGGCAGTCAATCGGGAGAAGACCGGGGCATAAACAGTCCCCGCGGCCGCCTGAAACCCCGGTGCCGGAAACAGCCCGGCAGCCAACAATGCACTCCCCTTGCGTCTTCCTCAGCGACTACCTCATGGGAAATCCCCTGCTTGCATGAGCATCGCACCGGATTGACCCGTCCCGTCCGAAGGTCGCAGTGACCGTACCCGACGACGAAGTCCAATACGCCCTGCAGCCTTTCCTCTCGTACAGCATCAGGGTCTCCTTCTGCTTCTCTCCCGGATCGGCGCTGATTGCCGCAATCGAGGACACCGAAGCCAGCCATGCGTTTCCGAATGGCGCAGAGGCGCCATGGTGGGGAACCAGAACCATATCGGTGTCGAGGCCGGGATTCATGGCTTTCAGTTCCGCGATCCCCGTTTCCTCCAGGTCCCCGCAGAACAGCGCCGTACCGCCTCCGGGAAACGAGACGCGCAGCACGAGCGAGCCGTCGTTCACCTTCCTCCTCGCGGCCGCGTCCCCGCCGGGGTGGAGGAACTCCGCATGCGCTGGAAGGAACTCTCCAATCACGTCGCCCGCCGCCGCCCTTTCGACCCGGACGCCGAGCGATTCCATCCCAGAAATCACGGCTGCGCCCTCCGGGAACCTGTCGAAATCCCGGCCGACGACAGCCCGTCCGACCGGAAACCTTTCAGCAATGGCTAGCGCGCCGTTAACGTGATCGGTGTCCGCGTGGCTCAGCACGAGCACGTCAATCCTGCCTATTCCCCTGGACCAGAGGTACGGTGCGATGACGCGGGCCCCCACGTCGTCATATCCCTTCGATCCCGCATCATAGAGCAGGACCTTCCCGCCGGGCGAAGTGCACACGGCGCACAGGCCGTGGCCGACGTCGACGACCGCGACCTTCCACAGGCCATCATCGCGCCTGGCTGCGAGCGGCCAGAGAAAGACGGCCCACGACGCGATGAGCGCCGCCATTCCGGCGACACGAACGGCGCGTTTCGCCGAAAGAGCGAGTACGAGGCCCGAGAAGTGCATGGCCACCGGGAACCAGGGCGGCTTCGGGACGTAGAAATGCGACAATGGCGCCGCAGCCAGGGCATCGACGAGGAAGAAGAGCCCGGCGGCGACAGGCTCAAGCACCGCCGAGAACGGGATTGAAAGCGGCGACCCTGCCGCTATGAAGGGCAGCCCGGCAAAGCCGGCGGAGAGCAGAAAGAACACGGGCGGTGCGATTATCAGATTTGCGGGAACGACCACGGGAGTCACCAGGCAGAAATGCCACAGGACGATCGGGGCGGTCCCAATCCAGGCCGCTACCGATACCGATGCGCTCTCCCAGAAGAAGATTTTCGCCCTCTCCCCGACAAGCGGACTGCCCGACAGCCTTATTGCAAGCCTCACGTCCTTCAGGAAATACCCTGAGACGCGCGGCGCCAGAAGCCCGATGAAGATTACGGCGACGAAGGACAGCTGGAACCCTGCTCCGAACAGCGCCTGTGGTTTCACAGCGAGAATCACAAGGGCAGCGGCTGCTATTGCCGCCGGCCCGGAACGCTTCCTGCGGAACAGGTCGGCGGACAGGTAAGCGGCGCACATGATTGCAGCCCTGAGAACGGGCTCGTTCAATCCGGTCAGGCAGGCGAAGAAGAACGCCGCCGCCGACAGCGCGACGGCCCTCGGCTTGAGGCCCAGACCGGCGATGACGAGGATGCGGTATGCCACGGCGAGCACGACCATTATGTGCAGGCCGGACACCGACAGCATGTGCACTGTCCCGCTCCTGACGAAGGAGTCCTGCACTTCCACGTCGAGTCCCTTCCTGTCCCCGAGAACGAGCGAAGCCAGAAGTCCGGCGGTGCGAGGCTCGAATTCCTCCGCAATGGCCCTGAGCAGCGAGGTTCTCAGCCTTTCGACCGCGGCGAGCGGGGAGAACCCTGCAGATCCCCGGAGCCTGACGGCGAAAGGCTCGTCGGCTGTAAGGCCCATGCAGAAGCCTTTTGCGGCCAGGTATTCGCCATAGCCCTGAACGCCGGGCACGCCCGACGGGCCGGGTTTCCATGGAATGCCCGTGATCTCGACCTCGTCGCCTGCTCCGATGCACTGCTGAATCCCCCTGTGGTGCAGAATCGCCCTGCCGTCAATCCGCAGCCATCCCGCGCCGCAGGCGGCCGATACGAGACGGACGGGAATCCTTCCGCGGATTCGGCCGTCGATGCCGGTCTCATCGAACACGGACGGCGATTCCTCCAGGACCGCAATCACCCTGACCAGTCCTCTGAACCTGCCCTCGGAAAAATCGAAACCGCATGCGCCGAGCCGCGCCTCGCCGGCGACCAGGAGGAAGGCGCCGAGGGCCATGAAGGCGGCGGAGGACGAGAGGGTCCTGAAATGTCCTGGCGCGAAGGGAGACGCGAGGGCGAGGGCGAACGCAGCCGCGACGGAAGCCTCGAAGCACGCGCAGCGGCAGAGCGCTATTCCGAGGGCAAGGGATGCCGCGGCGGCTGCGAGGGGATACCTCGGCAGCGCCGGCAGGAGGGAGGCAGGAATCCTGGCAGTCGGCAATCCCGGCATCTGTCCGGCAGTCAAAGGCAATCAACGCGCATTCCAGGGCGAATCAACTAGTCAGGCGCGATTCTTCCGAAGGAATCCGCGCCGCGAGTATGTCGCATGTAGAATGCTTCATTCAAGGCAGCCTGGTGTTCGGTTTCCGAGTGCCACCTTCCCGGAGGCATCCTGTCCCCGATCCATTCCTTCGCTGCACGAATTCTATAGCGCCATCCTGGTTTTGGCAAACAGGCCTGCCGGCCGGGAGATCATCCCTGCGGGATCATCCTCCGCGCGCCTTCATGCCGATGACGACTGCGAACAGCCTTCGGTCGACGCGGTCGAGCACTGGCGCGATGGCCGCCTGGATGGCGAACAGGCGGCTCAAGTGGTTCCCCGGAATCCCGTCCTCGTGGGAAAGCCTGAAAATCCCCTTGTCCGCGCAGCATAGAATCAGGTAGTCCCGGAACACGGCGCCGGCACCGGCGGAATCGGTGAGCTTCTCGCCCTTTTCGGAAAGGCCGAATGATATCTCGAGCATGTTGCGTATTCTCGCGGAGAGCTCGGAATCGAGGAAATCGGGATCGGCCTCGAAGAACTGAAGGGCCTTCCTCCAATCCTCCATGACCAGCGCCGAGAGCTTTTCGGCCTTGTCAAGGTAGAACAAGGGCACGTCGAGCTCTGTTTCGGGCTCGGTGTTCATCCTCACCCTGGCGAATTCGAGTTTTCTCCTGTCTATGCCCAAGTACGTCTCCGACGCGCAGGGCGAATCGACAATCACCGCGACGGGATCATGCCGCCCCGAGTCCGGCTGCGCATTTCAAAGAAACGCCGAATCTGTTACCATGGCGTTTCGCAATCCGGTTCTTTGGAGTTTACGTTCATGGCGGCCAAGCTTCAAGTCGCGCTGGATTTCATCAACATGCACAGGGCCATGAAAGCCGCCAAGGAGGCTGCCGAGGGAGGTGCGGACATCCTCGAGGCCGGCACTCCCCTGATTAAGGCCGAAGGACTCGACTCGGTACGCAGGCTCAGGGCCGAGTTTCCGAAGCACACGATAGTCGCGGACCTGAAGACCATGGACGCGGGCAGGATTGAGATGGAAGCGGCGGCGAAGGCTGGGGCGCACGTGGCCATAGTGATGGGCGCCGCCTCCATGTCCACGATAGCCGAGTGCATCGAAGCAGGCAGGAACTACGGCATCGAAGTCGGAGTCGACCTGCTCGGGATAGAGGACTTCGAGGCAGTCGCCCGGAAAGCCGAGGAGATGGGCGTTCACCACGTGGGGATTCACATACCCATCGACGACCAGATGCTCGGGCTTGATCCTCTGGAAAAAATCCGCAGGCTCCGCAAGGCCGTGTCGATACCAATCGCGGCCGCCGGGGGGATACACTCGGAATCCGCTGCCGACGTCGTGGCCGCGGGCGCCGACATCATCATCGTGGGCGGCGCGATTACGAAGGCCGTGGACGGCAGGAAGGCGACGAGCGATATTAAGGAGGCCATTGCACGGGGTGTGAGGATCAGGACGGACCTCTTCAAGCGCATCGGTCCCGAGGAGCTCAGGGGCACGTTCCTCAAGGTCTCCACTCCCAACATATCCGACGCGATGCACCGCCATCCCTGTCTCGACATGCTCAGGCCCATATTCGACGGCACTAGGATGGCTGGTCCGGCGGTCACGGTCAGGGCGTTTCCCGGCGACTGGGCCAAGCCCGTCGAGGCGATAGAGGTTGCGGGCGAAGGCGACGTTCTCGTCATAGAAGCCAAGGGGCGGGGCCCTGCGCTCTGGGGCGAGCTCGCCACCGAGAGCGCGCTCAACAGGAAGATTGCGGGAATCGTAATCGACGGCGCGATACGGGACGTTCCGGAGATACGTGCGCACAGGTTCCCGGCCTATGCGCGCATCATTTCAAGCGAAGCTGGGGAGCCCAAGGGATTCGGCGAGATCAACGTGCCCGTAACGTGCTCCGGCCAGAGAATCGTTCCCGGCGACTGGATTGTGGGCGACGACAACGGCGTAATCGTAGTACCCAAGGCGAAAGCCGTTGAAATCGCGAACCGCGCCATGGGAGTCCTCGAGCTCGAGAACCGCCTGCGCGGGGAAATCCGCGCTGCATCAACCCTGTCGGAAGTGATGGAGCTCCTGAGGCGGGAGAAGAAATGAGATCCGCCGTCCCTTCGGGAGCCGGGCTTTCTTGATGATTCAATCACCGCTGTATATGATTTCAAATTCTTGACCGGACCGTTGAATTAATATACATTTCCCCGATTTTTCAGACCCGAGGGGCTTCGGATACCGGCCTTCGAGGGCAGACGCCAGGAGGAAGCATGTTCGAAATCAAATCAAAGGAAGTGTTCGCTGCGGACATAAAGGCGTTCAAGGTTGACGCGCCGCAGATAGCGGCCAATGCGAAGCCAGGGCAGTTCCTCGTGGTGCTGCAGGGCGAGCGGAGCGAGAGGGTGCCGCTGACCATAGCCGATTTCGACCGCAAGGCCGGGACGGTGACCATCGTATTCCAGGAGGTCGGCAAATCCACGTACGAAATCGGCAGGATGGAAGCCGGGGACAGGTTCATGAACGTCATCGGCCCGCTCGGGAGGCCGACGGAAATCGAGGGCGTGAAGAAGGCCGTATGCGTTGGCGGAGGCATCGGGGTTGCTCCCATATATCCGATTGCCCGCGGGCTAAAGGAGCACGGAGCGCACGTCACATCGATAATCGGGGCCCGCTGCAAGGACCTCCTGATTTTCAGGGGTCTGATGGAAGCCGTGTCCGACGAGATTATCGTGACGACGGACGACGGGTCATGCGGCCGCAAGGCGCTCGTGACCGAGCCGCTCAAGGAGCTTCTCGAGAAGCGCGCAGGGGAAATCGGCCTCGTGATGGCAATCGGTCCGGGAATCATGATGAAGTTCGTGGCGGCCACGACGAAGCCTTTCGGGGTGAAGACGATGGTGAGTCTCAACGCCATCATGGTGGATGCAACGGGGATGTGCGGGGCGTGCAGGTGCGAGGTCGGGGGCCAGACGAAATTCTCGTGCGTGGACGGGCCGGACTTCGACGCGCACAAGGTGGACTTTGATCTGCTGATGGCGAGGCAGCGGATGTACCTGGAGGAGGAGAAGAGAGCGCTGGATTTATACCTGGAGCAGACTGGAGGTCGCCGCCATGCAAGATAAAAAGGACAAGGGCAAAAAGACGGAGGCGCGCGTGCGCATGCGCGAGCAGGACCCGGCGGAGCGCGCGAGGAACTTCAAGGAGGTTCCTTTCGGCTACACGCCGGAGGATGCGAAAGCAGAGGCATCGAGATGCATCGCGTGCAAGAAGCCGAAGTGCGTCGAGGGCTGCCCGGTCGGAATCGACATACCCGGCTTCATAGCGCTCATAAAAGACGGCAAGTTCCTCGAAGCCGCGCGGCACATAAAGAAGAAGAACGTGCTCCCGGCGGTATGCGGCAGGGTCTGCCCGCAGGAGGAGCAGTGTGAGGTGAAGTGCGTGAAGGGCAAGAAGGGCGACCCGGTTTCGATAGGGACGCTCGAGCGGTTCGCGGCAGACTACGAGGCAACCCAGGGAGAGGCCCCGGTCCCGGACCTTCCGCCGCCCAACGGGAAGAAGGTGGCCGTGGTCGGGTCGGGTCCCGCCGGCATCACGGTCGCGGGCGACCTCATCCAGAAGGGCTACGGGGTGACGATGTTCGAGGCGCTGCACAAGGCGGGCGGAGTGCTGATTTACGGCATTCCGGAGTTCAGGCTCCCGAAGGCCATAGTCGACCGGGAGGTGAACTACCTCAAGAAACTCGGCGTGGAGGTCAGGACGGGCGAGGTGGTGGGAGCGACGGTCGGCATGGACGAGCTCCTCGGCGAAGGCGGATACCACGCGGCGTTCGTAGCCACCGGCGCCGGTCTGCCGGTGTTCATGAAGATACCGGGGGAAAACCTGAACGGCGTCTATTCCGCGAACGAATACCTGACCAGGTCGAACCTGATGAAGGCGTACCTGTTCCCCGAGTACGACACTCCGATAAAGCTCGGCAAGAGAGTCGCGGTTTTCGGCGGCGGAAACGTCGCCATGGACTCCGCGCGCACGGCATTGAGGCTTGGAGCAGCGGAGGTCCATCTCATGTACCGCAGGTCGAAGCAGGAACTCCCTGCCAGGGCCGCGGAAGTCCACCATGCCGAGGAGGAGGGGATAATCTTCGACTATCTCACGGCTCCCGTGCGATTCAACGGCGACGGCAAGGGCGGGCTCAAGAGCGTCACGTCCCTGCGAATGCAGCTCGGCGAGCCGGACGAGTCCGGCAGGCGGAAGCCCGTTCCAATCCCCGGGTCCGAATACGAGCTGGCCATAGACACGGCCGTTGTCGCAATCGGCAACGGGCCCAATCCGCTGCTGCTTTCAGCGACGCCGGACCTCAAGCTCAACAAGTGGGGCTACATCGAGGCTGATCCTGAAACGGGCAAGACGTCGAAAAAGGGCGTTTTCGCGGGGGGCGACATCGTGACCGGATCAGCGACGGTAATCCTGGCCATGGGCGCAGGCAGGAAAGCCGCGGACGCGATGGACAAATACCTGTGCTCGGGCCAGTGGTAGGGAATCCGGACGCCGGCTGCCGCCTAGTAAATCCGAAGGCCGCAAGGGAATCCTTTCCGATTCGGTAGGAGCAGGGCGAGGGGCGCTCCGGCTTGGGGAGAAGCATTTTCAGCGCGACCGGCCCGGTTTCAATAATGCCTTTCCGCGCTTGCGCTGCTACTTGTTCTCCATCAGCTTGAGTATCCTTTCGACCACGGATTTTCCGAGCCCGAACACGAGATCCCCCATGTCCCTGAAGTCGCCCTTCCTGTAGCGCGCGTAGATTACGTCCCCTGCCGGCCCTTTAGAGCTCAAGTGGATGACGTCCTCCCTCTCCTTGTCCCTATCCGTGTAGAAGAGCGTCACGGTGATTATGGGCTTGTCCAGGCCGTATTCCGCCTCGTCGTACGGGGCTATGGCATAGTATTTCGCCACCTTATCGAAGCTGGTCTGCATCAGCTGCTTCACGTCCGTGGCGGCAACGACTCCGCCCTTCCCGGGCGAAGTGATTTGCCACATCTGTTCGGTGCCACTCTTCTCAATAACGAGTTCCCCGCCTGGGACCTCGAATTTCAGCTTGTGCACGTTTTCCCAGCTGTGCGGGTTCATGGAGCGGTTCAGGTAGCGGAGGAACCCGCCCTCGAATTTCTCGAGGAACGCCAATGGGACCGTGAACACCGGTCCTTTCCCGTCGGTTCTCGCGTACACAATCCCTTTTTTCGGGTCCTGCGTCCCGAACTCCGTTTTCAGGGTCTTTACCCCGCCCGTCTGTTCGATGGAGGTGCGCAGGGTGATTCTGAGGGGCGGGCTCTGGAGGCCGAACGACTTCAGATCCTCGGGCGAGGGCTCCTCGACGACGAAGTCCTCGGCTTTCAGGTTGGTGAGGCTTTCATTGACGAGGTCCCCCCATTTGTACTCGTCGACGGATCGCAGCTGGGGTTTGGTCATCCGCCACTTTTTGAACTGGTCCTTCGTGACCATGAACGAGATGTTTCTGCCCTGGAAATCCCCCTCGACCTCGACCTCTCCCAGCGCCCCGATGACTGAAGCGAAAACGCGCCTCTCCCTGAATCGGAACCTGTCCTTGAAGTTGAAAATCTTGTCCAGGTCCTGGTCCCGCAGCACTCCGACCGCCCCCCTCCCGACGGCCTTCGCATACCACGTCCTCTTCCCGTCCGAGTCCTTGAACGCGAACAGCGCCTCCGAATCCGCCTCGCCCTCGGTGGCCGACTTCAGGACCACGCGAACCGCGGGCTTCTCGAGCCCGAGTTCGCCTGCCCTTGCGGGATCCAGGAATTCGGTGATTCTCATCCTGTCTATGTCATAGGCGAGCTGAAACAGGATTTTCGAATCGCCCTTCGCCTTGTAGGGAGAGATGAATTCCCAGTCATCGCCGTCCTTCTTCACGGCCAGAGACGTCCCCGAGGCCGAGTAGGTAATCATCATCTCAGCGAGGTCGAAGTAATCCACGCTGAACAGACACTTATCCCTGTATTCGGCCAAAGGCCTGTATGCCGCGTCCCAGACTGCCTTGCTCACCTCGAAGACGCCCTCCCGGGCGGATGTTTTCGCGTACACCCTGAATCCAGACGCCGTCTTGTTACCGACCTCGACCCAGTGCTGCGTCCCGTCAGCGAACATGACGCTTATCTTCAGCCTGGCCGGACCCATTTCAGCGGCTTCGGCGGAGTCGGCGTCCCAGCCCTTCGGCGATACGAGGGTGGAGAAATATCCGGCAATGCGCTCCATCACCTGGTAGTCTGCTTCGTCCGCGACGGGCCTTTCCATCATCCACTCGTGTTTCTCCCTGTACTTTGCCCTGATTTCCGGCATGTCGCTTCCGGGGAACTCGACCCGAATTTCCCTGGCGTCGTCCGGATTGAGCTTGAAGAGCACAATCTGCCCCTCCTGCATCTCCTTATCCTTCGGGGCGACGAGAATGCATACGACGAGCAGGGCGGCGGCGGCCAAGGCCCATGCGAGCGAGGACTTGAACCTGAGGAGAATGCCCTTCATGCTATCTCCTCCTCACAATCCATACTACGACCCCGAAGGCCAGCGAGGTGAGGGGCATAATCACCACTGTGAGCGAGAAGACGTGGTTCATCTTGGCCGGGGTCATCCTGACCGAGATCTCCCTGGGTTTTTTCGCCTCTATGCCGAGGTGCGATTCCCTCTCCGCGAGCCAGTTGACTGCGTTCAGGAGGAAGTCGACGTTGTAGGTTTCGGTCATCAGCAGATAGTTGCTCGCGAACAGGTAGTTCCCCACCACGATGATTCTTCCTCTTCGGTCCGCCCTGGCGGTGGTCCTTTCGGCGGCCACGGCCACCGGGAAGCCGGAGACCTCGTCCCGTCCCGGCCTCGCGAGGGTCCCGAACTGCCCCAGCACCGCCTCGAACTTGTCCCCGTCGACGACGTCCTCGATATCGGCCTTCTTTATCGAATAAGGCGGGGAGGTCGCTATGGCTTCCACGCTTATGCCCTCCGGGGGATTTTCGCCGATTTTGAGCGGCCTTGTGAACGGCAAGACAATCTGCTTCGGCTCCGCCTGGCCGGTCATGGGCTTCGAGACGGGATGCTCGGCGTTGTAGTCCCTGACGACGATCCTGAGCACGAGGTTGGGATGCGGGGGGTTGGACGGGTCGACGAGTATCGATCCGACGGCGGTAATGGAGAACGGGTCCGTCACCGGGTCGAGCTTGACGTCGAGGGGCTTGAGCGATCCCTTCTCCATGGCGAGCGGAAGGAGCAGGAGGATTCTGCCGCCGCGGTCCACGTACTTCCTCAGGGAGTAGGCCTCGGTCTCGGCGAAGACCGCCTCGGGCCCGGGGACCACGAGCACGTCGCAGTCGTCCGGCACCACGGCTTCGCCCTTCAGCTCGAAGCGTTTGACCTCGAAGTTGTCGCGCCTGAGCCGCTCCGCAGCGAAGGAGAAGCCAATCTGCGACGTGTCCTCGATTGACGACTCCATGTGGCCCGACTGGATGTAGACGACCGGCTTCTTCCCTTCTATGAGGGAGAGGATGGCGGACAGGAAAGCTTCCTCGCCGAGGAATGCCTGGGGAGCGGCGTACGGATCGCCGGTCGCGCGCGCCCTGAGCACGAGCTGGGAATCGGTGACGAACTTGTTCTGGCCCTTGTACGTGAAGACCACGACGCCCGAGGCGAAATCGACCTCCGATATGCCGTATTTCTCCCTGAGGAGGTCGGCCTTTTCCCTCTTGCTGTACGGGTCGACGTACTCGATATCGACGCTTTTCGAAGCCCTACGGTACTCGTCGAGGAGGTCCCTGATTCTCTGGAACGCCCATGCGTGGGCCGGATACCTCTCGCCGTAGAAGACCGTAACCTTTACGGGTTCATCGAGCTCGTTGAGGATTCTCGCGGTCTTCTCGGACACGGTGAACGCATTGACGAGCGTGAGGTCGACGCGCGCGTAGAGATTGAAGCCGATGAACACAATCTCGACCGCGACCACGGCCGCGAGGACCAGGGAGACTGCCCGGTCCGCCGTGGCGGCACCCCTCCGAATACGCAAATCCCGGATGCGGGACAGGGCCGTTGCGGCCGCCCCGCCGGCGGGTTGCTTCCCCCCGTCGTTTCCGGGGGCGGGCCTCAGACTTTCCACTTGCGCCATTTGAGCACCTGCACCGACATGAACAGCATGAGCGCCATTGTTGCGAGATAGAAGACGATGTGCCTCGTGTCAATCACGCCCCTGCCGAAGTTCTGGAAGTTGTCGAAGAAGTCGAAAGGCCTCAGGAGCTCCTTCCACGCCTCGCTTTCTATGATGAAGCTGCGGAGGAAGAAGACCATCTGGAGGAGGATAATCGCCATTGCCGCTGAAATGTAGGCGACAATCTGGTCCCTGGTGAACGCGGAGGTGAGCGTGCCGATTGAGAGGAAGAAGCCGCCGACGAACAGCAGCCCGATGTATCCTGACAGAATCGGCCCCAGGTCCGGCTTCACGGGCTTGGCGTTCTCCCTGATAATCAGGACGTAAATCGCCGTCGGTGCGAGCAGGACCGCGTAGAAGGCGAAGGCCGCCAGGAATTTGGACAGGACGATTTCCGCGTCCCGGATTGGGGCGGTCGAGAGGAGCTCGATGGTTCCGCTCTTCATCTCCTCGGCCAGGAGCCTCATTGTAATCGCCGGGATTATGAACGTGAGCCCGAACATCAGGGTCCAGACGAACCAGAAATGCATGGGGTATTCCATCGGGGGCGCCTGCGGGTTGTTGAGCGAGGAAATCCGAATCCAGAAAATCAGCCCCGCCACGGCGAAGAAGAAGAACATCACGACGTAGGCCATCGTCGACTTGAAATATGCCGCGAACTCCCGGTGGAAGAGAATCAGGAGGTTCCTCATTTCCCCTCCTCCTTCGCCTTCTGCCCCTCGGGCCCGCCTGCCGCGTGCCCGCCGATTGCGAAGCCTGTCACCTTCCAGAACACCTCTTCGAGCCTCATCCGTTCGTGCCTGAGCTCGCTCAGGGACCATCCCCTGGAGGCGAAGAGCCTGTAGACGCCCTCGCCGACCCCGGATCCGCCCTCGGAGACGACGATGAAGAACATGCCCCCCTCCCTGCCTGAATGCTCGGCCGACGCGACGCCCTCGACTTTCCGGATTGCATCGAGCATCTCGGCCTCGGGCGCGCCGGATCCCTTGACGGCAATCCTCTGGCCCTTGACGCCCTGGGACCTCAGCTGGTCGAGCTTCCCATCGGCGGCAATCCTGCCCTTGTCGATGATTATCACCCTCTTGCATGTGGCCTCGACCTCGGGAAGTATGTGGGTCGAGATGAGAATCGTCTTTTCCCTGCCCAGGCCGGAAATGAGATCCCTTACTTCCCTGATTTGGTTGGGATCGAGGCCGGAGGTCGGTTCGTCGAGGAAGAGAATCGGCGGGTCGTGAATCAGGGCGTCGGCCATTCCGACCCTCTGTCTGAAGCCCTTTGACAGATGGCCGATAATCCTGTCGCGCACGTCCCCGATTCTGCACTGCTCGCAGACGCGCCTGATTCGCTCCTGCACGGCTGATCCGCGAACGCCCTTTACGCCCGCCCTGAACCTGAGGTATTCGGCGACTCTCATGTCGAGGTAGAGCGGGACGTTCTCCGGAAGGTATCCGATGCTCCTGCGGACCGACAGGGGCGACTCGGTGATTTCGAATCCCGCAATTTCCGCGCTGCCGGAGGTCGGAGGCAGGAAGCAGGTGAGCATCCGGAGGGTCGTGGTTTTGCCGGCGCCGTTTGGTCCGAGGAATCCGACGATTTCACCCTTGTCGACCGAGAAGGAGATCGAATCGACGGCCGTGACTCCGGAGAAGCGCCTGGTGAGTTCGGATACCTTAATCAACTCAGTGCCTTTTCACGCGCAACTTGGGGGGCGCGAAGATGCACGCGACCGTTTGTCATGCATCGCCCGGCGGATTGCGCCGGGAAAACCGCGAATCCGGACTGCATCCCGGAATGGCTACGCCGGCTCCTCGACGAATCGCAGGTGGAAGTCCCCGATTGCGATGTCGTCGCCGTCCTTGAGCTCGGCCTTCTTAATCTTTTCGCCGTTCAAGGCAAGCCCGCCGCCGCTCGAGAGATCCATAATCGAGTACTTCCCCGATCCTTCCAGCTGAACCTGCGCGTGCTTCCTCGAGATGCTCCTGTCGAGGAGGACGACGTCGTTCTTGTGGTTCCTTCCGATGGACAGCGGCTCCATGCCGAGAATGAAGGTTTCCTCGGCCCCGTCCTCCTTCTTAAGCTTGAGGAACGACCTTGCGCCGAATGAAATCGTGGCGTCCAGGTCGGCTCCGGGCGGCGCCGGGGCCCTGGCAGGAGCGTCATCCTCATCGTCGTCTAATTCAGGAGGAGGCTCCATTGCCGGGCTTTCGAGCGTATCCGCGGAAGGCGCGAGGTCCAAATCCGTCTTGTCTTGGGGCACGTCCCTGTCGATTGCGACTCCGTCCACGTCGCTCAGCGTTATATCGATGTCGTCCTTGGGGGCCGGGGACCTGGTGGGTGCCGGCGCGGCCGGCTTGCGGGGCACGGGCCTTGGAGGAGGAGTCCGCTGCGACTCGATTTCCGGGGCGGGAATGGAAATGTCAACGTCCCCGCCGTCGTCCTTTCGAGCTTTGATCGAGCGCGCGTCGATGACCTCGTCGGGCGCGACTACGAAATCGTCCCCGCCCTTGTCCTCGGCCTGCGGCGCCTCTTGAGCGCCGCCGGAGGCCATTGCGTCCTCGAAATCCTCGTCTCCTATGTATTTCCTGCACTCCGCGTACGTGGAATCCACAATCCTGAGCCTGGCCTCCAGGTCCTTGAGCGTCTTGACGTTCTCGGATTCCTTCTTCTCGAGATCCTCCTTCGAGAATTCGCCGACCTCGCAGCGGAACCTGAGTTCCTCGAGCCTGTCGCTGCTCTCCACGGTCTGCCTGCGCAGCTCCTTTTCGACCAGGTTTATGTCCGTCAGAGCGGACTTGATTTCAACGCTTACCGGTTCGTACTCGGCGGCGACCGACTTCATCTTTTCCTCGTAGTCGGCCATGACCTTCTTGAAGATCTCGGGTTTCACCTTCGACTTGTTGCCCTCGGCCTTTCGGAGCAGATCCTGGATCTGGTTTCTCCTGGTCACTATGTCGCGAACCCTGTCCATGAGGCCCTTGTCGATTGTCAGGCTTTTGTTCACATCCGTTTCAGCGGACATTGCGCCCTCCTAGCAAGATGGAATCATGCATGGAATTCTTCATGATAAATCCTTAAATTCATTTTATCAAGTCAAAAGCCGGCCTTCACCCCTCCGGCAGTCCGGCTCCGCTTTGCCTGCATCGCTCTCAACCCCGAATTCTTCCCGGAAATCTGATATCATCACCTGTCTCTTGCAACTATTCGCTTTCGAAACAGGTTGCCTGCAAAAGGCAGAGTGGAATGTCCGACAAGGAAAAGCCCGGGCTTTTCGGGGAGATAGCAGTCAGGGAAGGACTGATTGACGCCGGTGCCCTCGGCGCTGCGCTCGAGGCCCAGGAGGAGAGGAAGGCGTTCGGCAATCCGCGGCTGATTGGCCAAATCCTTGTGGAAAAAGGGCTTCTGTCGCCCCAGGACGTTCAGCGGATACTCGTGAAGCAGGGCCTGATTCTCGCGAGATGCGGGGAATGCAAGCGCGGCTACACGATGAGGAGGGGGTTCTGGCAGCCGGGAATGCTCTGTCCATCCTGCAGGAAGCCGCTGGCCATGGATCCGGGGTTCGAGGCGCCGGACGCGGAACAAGCGACGCCTTCCACTGGAGCGGCAGGCGCTGCCGGGCAGGCGCAGGAGGCGGACTTCGGCGGGCCTCTTGAGGAATCGGACGGGCTCGCGCCGGGCGCCGTCATCGGCGGATGCGAGATTTCGGGTCTCCTGGGCCGCGGAGGGATGGGATCCGTATACAAAGCGCGGCACGTGGGCCTCAACAAGACCGTTGCGGTCAAGATCCTGTCCTCCGCCCTGAACGCGTCCCCCGGCCAGGTCGAGAGGTTTCTGCTGGAAGCCCGGGCCGCAGCGAAGCTCGACCACCAGAACATAGTCGGGGTTCTCAACGTCGGGCGCGACCTCGGGAGGCATTTCATAGTGATGCAATATGTCGAGGGCGAAACGCTCGCCGGCAAGCTGTCGAGGGAAGGACGGATAAGCCCCCGGGAGGTCCTCCGAATCGCAATCCAGGTGGCGAGGGGCCTTGCCGCGGCGCACGGGAAAGGGATCATACACAGGGACATCAAGCCGAGCAACGTGATGATCGGCGTCGACGGCGTGGTCAAGGTGGCCGATTTCGGCCTTGCCAAGGACCTCGGCTCGGACGCGGGGCTTTCCCGGCCCGGGGCGGTGTTCGGATCGCCGTACTACATGTCCCCCGAGCAGGCGGAGGGCAGGAGGATAGACCAGCGCGCCGACATCTATTCGCTCGGGATCACCCTGTACCATTGCCTGAGCGGTAGGAGACCGTTCACCGCGGAAACGCCGCTGGGAGTCCTGGTGAAGCACATCAAGGAGCCGATGCCGCCGCTGAGCCTTCCGGGCCAGGGCATTCCTTCGAGGCTGTGCGGGATTGTCGCGAAGATGACGGCCAAGGAGCCGCAGGACCGCTATCCCGACTGCGAAGCAATGGCTTTGGAGATGGGACGGGTTCTTGCGGAAATCGAAGCGGGGCCTGCGCCCGCATCCGGGTGCGACCGGGGCGCGCGAATCCGCGTCGCCTGCGCGATTGCGGCAATCCTCATCCTGATTGCGGCGGTCGCAGCGCTTGGGGTTTCGCTTGGCGGCGGAAGTCCGGATTCGTTCGAGCCTCCATTGCCGCCGGAAAAAGCGGTCGCCGGCCCGGAGCCGCAACCGGCGAACGGAGGGAAGGCCGCGGCGCCGGACCCGCCGGCGGACGACTGCCGCCACGTGGAGGAAGCGCGGAAATACTCGTCGAGTCATGCAGGCGATCCCGCCGGGGCGCTGGTCCGCGCGGAGTCTCTGAAGGCGCTGTGCCGCAGCGAATCCTCCCGCAGGGCGATTGAGGAGATCTGCATCCGGCTCCGCGAAGAGGCCGCCGGATTGGCCCGCGTATCGGCCGCTGTTCTCGAGGAGATTCGCGAGCCTCTCGGGCTAATCGGCCAAACGGCGGCTTCGGCGGCAAAGGCGAAGGCTGCCGTGCGGGTTCTCAGGTCGAAATACTCGGGGAGCGGATGGGAGAAGAACGTGAAGGACGTCGAGGATGAAATCGCCCGGAGGACGGAGGCGCTTTTCCTCGGAATCATAAGCCAGGCCGAGGCGGCAGCGGCGAAGGGCGAGGCAGGGACGGCCCTCAGGCTTATCGAGGACGTGCAGGGCTCCGGTATCGCCAATGTCGAATCGGCTGCCGCGGGAATCCGCGCCAGGATTGAGGCGCAGGGATCTGCAGACAGGATTCGGGACCTGATACGCGCCGGCAGGCTGGCAGACGCCATGGCGGCGGGAAGGGCAGCAATCGAGACCGGCGCTGCCGGGGGTTCGAATGCCGCGGTCGCGCTGCTAATCGGGCACGCCCGGATGATCGAGGACGGCATGGCGCACGTGGAGGCGTCCGGCGCATCGCCGGGAACTGGTTCGTTCAGGCCTTTCTACATCGACAGGTTCGAGGTGACCAACGCGAGGTTCAAGGTCTTCATGAATGCCGGGGGATACCTCAATCCTGCGTTCTGGCCGGGCCAGGAAGCCGAGGAGTTCAGGAAGGCGCTGGCCGGGTCGACGCCCTGGCCCAGGCACTGGATCGGCGGAGAGATCCCGAAAGGGGAGGAATTCCATCCGGCGAGGAACATCACCTGGTTCGAGGCCAAGGCCTACTGCCTGTGGAAGGGAAGGCGTCTGCCGACCGAGGCGGAGTGGATGATTGCAGCCGGGCTTGATTCGCGATCGGGCAGGATGAGGGCTTATCCTTACGGAGACAGGTACGACCCGGCCGGGGCATATACCGGGAAAGGGCCGGAGTTCCCGCCCACGGCGCCGGTCACCGCATATCCCGCGGGCATGAGTCATTTCGGGCTGCACCATGCAGCAGGCAACGTCTACGAATGGGTGGACGACTGGCATGCGGGGGGACGCGAATTCAAGGTGATGAAGGGCGGAGACAGTTCGGACGTCGCGCCCGAGGAAATGACGCGCGTGGATTCCAGGAACCGCGGATCCCCGGACGTGCCATATGCGATGACCGGATTCAGGACAGCAGCCGATGCGCCCGCGCTTGCGGAACTGGGATTGAAGTGATGTTTACCCGGCGTTCCTTCGCGATCCTCCCTGTGATGGAGGCATTAGCCCGGATAATTCACGAAGGAACGTGAATTATCCGGGGGCCGGGCGCGCAAA
>DYIT01000097.1 GCA_020723505.1 Candidatus Kuenenia stuttgartensis | reverse complement strand
CGAGCGTAGAGGGTCGAGCGGCGGAACTCAAACATAACCCGGACGAGCCGGAACCAAACAGGGATGTTAAATGAGGCTCGTCCGGGTTATATCACGCGCTCCGAACGTGCCTTTCTTCGAATTCTTTCAATTTCTGCAACATATATTAACTAAGTGACTAAGGTTTCAAGCCGATTCCGTGCTCGTCATTCCGGCGAAAGCCGGAATCCAGGACGCGGCCGTGAGGGCCCGGCTCCTGCCGGGCCGCTTCCGTAAACTGCAGACCGTTGGGTGCAGGCGTTTTGGGGTCGGCTACTTCCTGCCTGGCTTTGCGGGTTCTGCCGCGCCCTTCATCTTCGCCTTGCAGGCCTCCCATTCCTCGAAGGTCCAGGCGATTTCACGGGCCTTGCTGCCCTGGAACTTGCCGACGAGCCCGATTTTCTCCAGGTGGTCGATGAGCCGGGACGCCCTGGTGTACCCGATGTTGAACCTGCGCTGAACCAGCGTGGTCGATGCCCTTCCGGTCTCGAGGATGAAATCGCCGGCCGGGACGAGGAACTCGTCGTCCTCGGCGAGGGCTTCAACGGAGGAGTCGTCCGTCTGTATGATGTTCCTGCTGTAGGCGGGCTTGGCGTTTTTCCTCAGGCTGTCGGTGACGAGGCTGATCTCGTCGTCGTCGATTAGGGTGCCCTGGCAGCGGACCAGGTTGGGGCTGCCGGGAGCCTGGTACAGCATGTCGCCCTTGCCGAGCAGCTTCTCTGCGCCCATGGTGTCGAGAATGACCCTGGATTCCACGCCCGACGTGACCCTGAAGGCGATTCTCGACGGCATGTTGGACTTTATGAGTCCGGTGATGACGTCGGCCGAAGGCCTCTGGGTCGAGAGCACGAGGTGGATTCCGACGGCGCGGGATTTCTGGGCGAGCCTTATAATCGAGTTTTCGACTTCCTTCGACGACACGAGCATCAGGTCCGAGAGCTCGTCCACGACCACCACGATGTACGGCATAGGGAAGTCCACGGAGGCGGGATCCAATCCGGCTTCCTCGAGCTTCGAGGAGATCTCGTCCCGCTTCAGCCTGTTGAATCCGGCAATCTGCCGCACGCCCACCTTTTCGAAGATTGCGTATCTCTCGTCCATGACGTTCGTCAGGTTTTCCAGGGCCACGGCGGCCTTCTTCATGTTCGTCACGACCGGGGTCATGAGGTGCGGGATGTCCGCGAACGCGGCCATCTCAACGCGCTTGGGGTCAATCAGAATCATCTTCACGTTGGACGGGCTCCGGGTCATGAGTATCGAGGCGATGAGGGAGTTGATGCAGATTGACTTCCCGGACCCGGTCGATCCGGCGATCAGGAGGTGCGGCATGGACGCCAGATCCGCGATTATCGCCTTGCCCGAGGCGTCCTTGCCCAGCATGAACGGCAGCTTCCAGGACTTTTCCTTGAACTCCTCCGTTTCGAGGAGCTCCCTTATCCGCACGACGCCCTTCTCGACGTTCGGGATTTCGACGCCGATTGTCCCCTTGCCCGGGAGGTTGATGACCCTGACGCTCTCCGCCCTCATGGCCATGGCAAGCTCGTTGCTAAGGTTCACCACAGAGTTCATCTTGGTCCCGGGCCTCAGTTCCAGCTCGAACTGGGTGATGGTGGGGCCCTGGATTATGTCGATTACTCTCGCCTCGATGTTGAAATTCCTGAGCGCCTCCTCGAGTTTCCTGGCCCGGTTCCTGTTCACGCCCATGTCCTGTTCCCGCAGGCCATCGGCTGGCTTCAGGAGTTCCAGCGAGGGGGGGACGAATTCGCAGCCGGAATCCTTCGGCTCCTTTTCATCGGCCGGGGCTTCATCGGCGTCAGCGGGCTTGCCGGCAGGCGCTTCTTCCGCGCCTGCCTTCTTCCGCTTCCTGGTTTCCTTCTCCTTCCCGGACTCGGCTTCCTTCGCGACCTCTTCTTCTTGCAGAGCCTTGGGATCGGCGAACGCTTCCACGGCCCCGGGTACGGCCGTATCGGATTGAGGCTCCTCCTGAGCGGCCTCCTCCCCGGGGTCTTCCTCGACGACCACGTCGGTGCACGGGTTGAAGGACTGGACAGGGCTTGCGCATGGCCCGCAGTCGAACGATTTGGAGCTCAAGTTCATGAGGTCTACGAACCTGTCGTGCCTGAGCTTCCTATCCCTCCTGGCCTTCGCCGACTCGTCGATTCCATGCAGGTCGCTTTCCATCCCGGCTTCAAGCAGCATCCTGTCCACGGCGGGGTCGAATCCCGCGCCCTCCCGCGTCCTGGGCACGAAGGGAATCGCGCCGGCGAGCCTGCGGAGATTGACGCCCTTCATGAATCCCACGGACTCCGTCAGCGCGTCGAAGAACAGGAAGTCGGTGGCGAGCAGGAAGGAGATGACGGCGATGTAGGCAACGAGAAGCATCGTCCCCATCCTGCCGATATTCGCGAGGAGTATGCCGCGCGTGAGGAACGCGCCCATTATTCCGCCCGCAGGCAGGCCGGAGGAATCCGCAACCCCGGCGAAAGATTCGACCACCGCCAGGGCGGTAAGAAAAAGGATTCCGCCGATGATTTTGTACGGGAGATCGGGCAGCTCGCGCCTGAACAGTATGACAAGGCCCCAGAGGCCGGTTAGGAGGACCATGGACCAGCCTGCAAGCCTGCCGAAAACGTAGAAGAGCTTGAACGCCAGGAACGACCCGATTTTGCCCCCCATGTTGTGCAGCGGATTGTTCACCGGGCACTGGAGTTCCTGGACGTCGCCCGTGTCGAATGTCATCAGGCTCAGGAATCCGAACACGGCAAACGCGGCGAGCGCAAGACCGATGATTTCGCGGAATATCTCGTTGCGGCGCATCACATCCCCCTTCAGATTCGCGGAAATTGCCGATTGCGACCGCATGGGCCGCGTCGCTGCATGTCACATACGGCGCGACGGGAGCCGCGCCCTCCAGGTTTCCGGGCAGCCGCATGCGCCGGGCAGGAGGCCGCCTTATATATATATCGGCAGAAAGCGGGTAATGGTTGAGGATAAAACGGACAGACGAACTGAAGACGCCGGACGGGGCGCACTACCGTTTTTGAGATCGCCGGGCGAACTCAGCCTCCACCCGTTGGATTATGGCAAGGGCGGTGGCGGATTTCGGCCTGCGCCGGAAGGTCTCGACTCTGCCTTCGGGCGTGATGAAATGAACGGCGGAATCCTCGGAATCGAAGGCTTCGGCGCTGTTTGCGACTATCATGTCCAGGCCTTTCCTGCGGAGTTTCCCGGCGGCGTTTTCGAGGAGGTCCCTGGTTTCGACCGCGAATCCGACCACGATTCGCCCGGCTTTGAGGGGCTTCAAGCCCTCGAGAATATCCGGGGTCCTCACGAGATCGAGATTCAAGCCCGCTGATCCCTTCTTGAGCTTGTGCCTTGACGGTCTTGCCGGCCTGTAGTCGGCTACGGCCGCGGCCATGATAAGGCAGTCGCAGCGGCGGAAGGCTTTTCGCACGGCGGCGTTCATCTGTTCAGCAGTTTCGACCCGGACCACCTCTACCCCGGAAGGCGGGTCAATCGAAACCGGGCCGGTGACGAGGATGACGGCATGTCCCCTGGCCGATGCGCACGAGGCTACGGCATAGCCCATCTTGCCGCTGGACCGGTTGGATATGAACCTCACCGGGTCGATGGGCTCCCTTGTCGGACCGGCTGTCACGAGGAATCTGATTCCATTCATTTATGCGTTCCCCAAGCGCCGCCCGCATTCGTCTGGGTCACCCGCCACGCCCCGGCGCGGGCTCGCCCTGCTTCGCCCCTGCGGTCAACTGCCTGGGTCTTCGACCGTGACTCGGCCCGGCGGGAGCCGGGCCCTCCCGGTTGCACCTGCGGCCTGCCGCCGCTACGTTCCGCGCAGGATGCGCTGGACCTCGAGGAGTATATCGGCCGGCTCGGACATCCTGCCCCGGCCGGACACGCCGCAGGCGGTCCTGCCTTCCTCGGGTCCAATGAAAGCGAATCCGTGCTTTTTGAGTTTCTCCACGTTTTCACTGACGATTGGATTCGCCCACATCCTCGGATTCATCGCAGGCGCAACCAGACGCGGGCACTCGACGGACAGCGCAAGGGTGCTGAGCATGTCGTCCGCTATGCCCGAGGCGAACTTCCCGATGATGTTGGCGGTGGCGGGCGCGACGACGAGCAAATCGCAGACGTCCGCCAGCGATATATGCGGCATCTCCCCGGGAGAGGCCTCGTGGAACATCGACGTCACGACGGGATTGCCCGTGAGTGCCTGGAAAGAGGCGGGGGCGACGAGTTTCACCGCCGAGGCGGTCATCACGGCATGGACGCAGATTCCCTCAGCGGTCATCTTCGATGCCAGATCGCAGGCCTTGTAGGCCGCGATTGATCCAGTGACGCCGAGCACGACGGTTTTCATGGTCATTCCAGGTTCTGGACGATTTCCTTGATTTTCTCGATTTCCGTCTTGGCTTCCACAGCCAGCTTGGCAATGGAGTAGTTGTTAGCCTTAGCTCCCAGCGTATTCACCTCGCGCAGAAGCTCCTGGGCGATGAACTCCATCTTCCTGCCTGCCTCGCCCCCGGCATCGAGGACCCGGATGAACTCGTCCAGGTGCTGTCCGGCCCTCACGCACTCCTCGTTTATATCGCTCCTGTCCGCGAAAACGGCGATTTCGCGCATCAGGTCCTCCGGGGCGACCGTCTGCCCCGAGGCGGACAGGGCGGCGGCGACGTTCTTATCGAGCTTCCGCCTGTACTCCTCCACGACCGCAGGGGCGAGCTTCTTCACCTCTTCGATGGCTCCGGCGATGGCTGCGATTCTGCCTCTCAGGTCCGCGGCCATGGCGGCACCTTCCCCATTCCGCATGTCGACGAGGCGATTGAGCGCTATTTCCACGCCTGCGGAGATTTCGTCCCATTCATCCTCGCAGGCGCCCTCGAACGAGGACTGCTCAATCCATATCCCCGGGATTGCGAACACCGCGGACGCGTCGAGGGTGTGGTCGAATCCCATTTCGACGGCGAGCTCGCGCCAGGATTCGGCAACGCTTCGGAGAGCTCGGGGATCGAGGGCAGGGCCTTCGGACCCCGCGGCTTTCCTGGACTTGACGGTTACGTCAACCGTGCCTCTCAGAATCCGCTTCTTCACCTCCTTTAAGATGCGATCCTCGAAGGCGGAGCAGCGCTCGTCGATTTTCACGGTCGTCTTGAGATACCTGTTGTTGACGGAACGGACTTCGACGAGCAGTTCCCCGTCGCCGTCCTTTCTCAGGAACCGGCCGAAGCCCGTCATGGATCTCAGGGGGGGGTCATTCACCGGAAGAGCTCTCGGCGGTCTCGCCGCCACCGGTTTTCGCCGGCTTGCCGGCAATCTTGGGGAACAGGCTCAGGAAGATGGCCAGGACGAAGAACGCGATGGCCGCGTAGACGGCGATTCTATCCAGGGCGTTCTGGGTCTTGACGCCGAACGGCGAGTCGCCGCCGACTCCGAAGGAGCCTCCGAGACCGCTTGTCTCGGACTTCCTGAGCAGCACGATGAAGATGAGGAAAAAGCAGGCCAATATGAAGAAAATGGTCGCTATGACTTCGATGACTCCGGCCATTTACTGCGCTCCGAAAATGATTCCTGCGAACGAATCGGCGTCGAGGCTCGCTCCGCCCACCAGGCAGCCGTTCACGTCGGGCCTGGACATGAGGTCCTTGGCGTTGTCCGGCTTTACGCTGCCGCCGTATAGGATCCTGATTCCCGCGCCCGCGTCGCCGAGGATTTCCCTGAGCTCCTTCCTGACCAGCGCATGCACCTCTGCGGCCTGCGCGGGCGTCGCGGTCCTGCCCGTGCCAATCGCCCAGACCGGTTCATAGGCTATTTCCAGCGTTGCAACGGACTTGCGGTCGATGCTTTTGAGGCCGGCCCGGAGCTGGGAGAGGACCACATCCGAGGTCCTGCCCGATTCCCGCTCGGCAAGAGTCTCGCCCACGCACATGACCGGCGCGAGGCCCGCCGCCAGGGCGGCTTTGACCTTGAGGTTGACCTGGGCGTCGGTCTCCTGGAAGATCTGGCGGCGTTCGGAATGGCCGATGATAACGGCCTTTGCGCCGGCGTCCAGGAGCTGGTCGGCCGAAACCTCGCCGGTGAACGCCCCCTTCTTCTCGTGATGCATGTTCTGGCCGCCTATGCGGACGTCCGACTTCTCGAACGCCTTGACCATGGCCTGAATCAGCATGAACGGCGGGAAGATCCAGACGTCGGCAGACGGCCGCGGCTTCATCTTCTCGATCAGCCTGCGTGCGAATTCCGCGGCTTCCCGGGAAGTATGATTCATCTTCCAGTTGCCTGCGACGAGATGTTTCAAGCAAGCCTCCTCATAACCCGGAAGAGCCGGAGCCGCCCATCGATGAAAGCCCGGGCTCGTCCGGGTTATATCACGCGCTCCGCGCGTGCCTTCCCGCAGACTGCCGGAGTCTACTGCTTAAATGACTAGGGTCGAAATCCTGATTATATCCCCATTTGAAGAGACGTCAACCCCGAAACGGGGGAAATGCTCGAAAGCGATTCAAGCGAATCAGGATTGGAAACGGGCCTCAGCCGAAGCCGCGATTGAAGCGCGGCAGCACTAGCAGGGCTGGCCCTTGTTCACGTAGTCCGAAATGAGGCTGCTGTCGCGAGGGGAGATTTCGATGAACTTGATGCCCATCTCCACGAGCCCGCCCTCCAGTTCCTGCAGGCGGACGACCCTCCCTCTCGGATTGATCACCTCTTCGCACAGCGCAATCTGGAGTTCGAGGATGGAGAAGAGCGGGTAGTGCTTGTAGACTTCGAGCAGGATGCCGCCTTCGGAGATGTTCCTCGTCCTGCCCATCGAGGACTCGTCGATGTCGCCCGAGTCGTCGAAATGCCTGTAAGTAACGAGGTTTACGGAAACTACGCGGGTATATGCGCGTTTTTCGTCGTTGTTCGCTTTGGTGGCCATCCTAACCCTCGCAGGTCTTGAAGGAAATCCTCGAATCCTGACGCCGCACCCCGACCGGACATCCCACTGACTCAAAGGTTAGCTCAATCGGCATCCCCTGTCAAGCCAGATTCGCCGCCAAAACCCTTCTTCGGGGGCGAATCGACCGGGAGGTTGATTCTCCTTATGGAGAGCGCCCTGCCGGAATGCGGATCGACGTCCACCACTGCCCCGCAGACGCGGAGACCGTCCTCGGCCACGTCGAACCGCTCGTACATGTGGGTCAGGTACCTGTGCAGGACGTTTTCCACCTTGCGGCCCAGGATGGAATCGTGGGGCCCGGTCATGCCCAGGTCGCAGATGAAGGCCGTGCCTTTGGGGAGTATCGTCTCGTCGGCGGTCTGGACGTGCGTGTGCGTACCGAACACGGCCGAAACCCTTCCGTCCAGATAATGCGCAAGCGCCTGTTTTTCCGACGTCGTCTCCGCGTGCATGTCCACGATAATCACGCGGGTCTTGCCGTTGATTGCCTTCAGCGCCTCGTCGGCCGCGGTGAAGGGATCGTCAATCACCGGCGTCATGTAGACCCTGCCCATGAGATTTATGACCGCTACGGGAAACCCGGATTTGGACGGGATGATTGACACCCCCGTGCCGGCCGCCCGCGGCGAGAAATTGTGGGGTCTCAGCAGGCGCTTTTCCCTGTTCAGCAGCACGTCGATTTTCTGCTTCTTCCAGATGTGGTCGCCGGACGTGACGGCGTCTGCGCCGACGGCCAGCACTTCGCGGAAGAGCTTTTCGGTTATTCCGGAACCGCCTGCGACGTTCTCCGCGTTGACCATGACGAAGTCGACGGAGTCGCGTTCAATCATCGCCGGGAGTATTCCGGCGAGGGCGTTTCTTCCGGGCTTCCCCACGACGTCGCCGATTGCCACGATTCTTTTCGAGGCCTGGTCCAAATCAGCTCCTGATTAAGTGACTATGATCGCCGTCAACCTCTTGCGGCCCGCCGCCACGGCGGATCCGAGTCCCGGTCCGGGGCCTATTTCGCGAACTCGACCACGCGCTTCTCCCTGATTAGCGTGACCTTTATCTCACCCGGGTAGTTCAGCTCCTCCTGGATCTTGTTCGCTATGTCCCTGGCAATCTTCATGGCGACCGCGTCGTCCACCCTGTCGGAATTGACTATGACCCTGAGCTCCCTTCCGGCCTGGATGGCGTAGCTCGTGTCCACGCCTTCGAACGACGCCGCGACCTCCTCGAGCTTCTCGAGGCGCTTGATGTACTTGTCGAAGGTCTCGCGCCTTGCGCCCGGCCTGGACGCGGAGATGGCGTCCGCGGCGGCCGTGAGCACGGTGTATACGGACCTGCCTTCGCCGTCCTCGTGGTGGTTTCCGATGGCGTCCACGACCTCCTTGATCTCGTCGGAGCGCTTGGCGAGGTCGGCGCCGATTTCGGGATGCCCGCCCTCCATCTCGTGGTCGAGGGCTTTTCCCACGTCATGCAGCAGCCCGCAGCGCTTTGCGAGGGACATGTCGAGCTTCAGGTCCGCGGCCATGTGCCCGCATATCTGCGAGACCTCTATCGAGTGCTGGAGCACGTTCTGGCCGTAGCTCGTCCTGAACCTGAGCCGCCCGAGCGCGTTCATGATTTTCGGATGGACCTTGCTGATTCCCATGTCGTAGCACACCTGCTTGCCGGTCTGCCTTATGGTCTCCTCTATCTCCTTCTTCGTCCCCTCGACTATCTCCTCGATTCTCGCGGGATGGATTCTGCCGTCCAGAATCAGCTTCTCCATGGACCTCCTGGCCACCTCCCTCCTGACCGAATCGAACCCCGAGACCACGATGACGCCGGGCGTATCATCCACTATCACGTCCACGCCCGTGGCCTTCTCGAACGCGCGGATGTTTCTTCCTTCCCGGCCGATAATCCTGCCCTTCATCTCGTCGCTGGCGATATCGATGGTGCTCGTCACGCTTTCGGCGGTGAAATCGGACGCGTATCGCTGGATTGCGTTCACGATGAAGTACTTCGCCTTGTTCTCCGCCTCGTCCTTCGCATCGTCAAGACGCTTCTTTATCAGCTCCGACATCTCGCCCGAAAGGTCGGTCTCCAGCTTCCGGAAGAGCTCCTCCTTGGCCTCCTGCTCGGAAAGCCGTGCAATCTCGAGCAGTTTCTCCTTCTGCTTGCCAATCGCCGCCTGGAGGTCGGTCTCCATCACCTGCAGATCCTCCGTCTTCTTCTGGAGCTTCTGCTCGGTCTTCGACAGGCCGCTCTCCTTGCGGTCCAGGAGCTCAATCTTCCGGTCTATGCTCTCCTCCCTCTTGTTGAGCCTCCTCTCGAGTTCCTTGAGCTCGTTCCTAACCTCGTTCATCTCCTTCTCGAATGAATCCCTCTTCTTGAAGATGCCGGTCTGGGCTTCGAGCTCCGCGTTCTTCATGACTTTTTCGGCCTGGGCCCTGGCTTCGTTCAGGATTTCCGTCGCGCGCCTTTCGCTGACGACGACGTTCCTCCTCCCCAGCAGGTGCCTCGCGCCGAAACCAACCGCCAGTCCGGCGGCGGCTGCGACCAGGATTTCGACAATCACTTCTCCGCTCCTTTCCGGGGGATCCGCCGGGGATGCGATTAGCCGGGGCTCAAGGACTGGCGTGTTCGGGCCGACAGACCGGCTCGGAGCCAATCCGCACAGACTTGATAAGACTGCGGTATGTAAAGTCAGGCCCGGTCCGGGCCGGGGGTGCGAATTCCGCGTTCACTCGACAAGGGTGATCGAGGCCTCTGTTTATACATCCTGCATTTTCGGGTTTTATTCAGGATTTCTCTCAAGCACCCGGTTCCGCACCAATGTGAACCTCCCCTGCGAAGGGAGGGGGAAGAGTTTGCATACCACATCTCTTCAAGTCTATGTTTATCTGCCGCCAGCGCCTCGAGCCGAAAACGGCCATCCCGGCACCGCCCGCAGTCAATAAAGGGAAACCGTTAACAGTACTCCATACAAGGTTTAAATCGTAAAATTCATATTATGATAAATTAATTAACAGTGCAATATTTTTTTACCCGATTTCGGGATTTCCTTGAAAAATCTTTTTGCCGGCCGAATAGGTCGCCAGAATCTCCCAGCCTTTTGTAACCAGGCAGAAATCGGCTTTCTTCCCAATCTCAATGCTCCCCGCGGTTTCGGCAATTCCCAAAACACTTGCGGGATTAAGGGAAGCGCATGCGACCGCGGCGTGCATAGGCAGACCGATTAAGTTCGCCAGGTTGCGCACACCGGTCAGGATGGCAACCGAGGATCCGCCGAGCGAACCTGTTTCCACGTCCCTCACAATCCCCTTCGATACTTCCAGGACCCTGTTTCCCAGGCGTATCCTGCCTGAAGGCGCATCGAGCGCAGTGGCGTCGCTTACCGCGCAAATCCTGCCTTTCGGCTTGCACCTGAACAGGATGTCGATTGCCGGTTTCTTCACGTGCCTGCCGTCGCAGATGATTTCCACAGACAGGCGGTCGAGCAGGAGCGCGGCTTCCATTGGGCCGGGCTCCCTGTGTGAGAATCTCCTCATCGCGTTGAAGCAGTGCGTCACATGGGCAAGGCCGCGCGAAACGGCTTTTTCAACTGCCTCGAACGCGGCGTCGGTGTGTCCCGCGGAGGGAATCACGCCTTCTTCGTTCAGGAGTTCCACGATCTCGAGGGCTCCGGGCAGTTCGGGCGCGACGGTCATAATCCTCGCCTTGCCGCACGCCGCGTCGAGCATGGCGCGCAGGGAATCCCTGGAAGGAGGAATCATGCATTCCTGCGGCAGAGCGCCGCTGTTCATGGGATTGATGAACGGGCCCTCGAGGTTCAGGCCGAGCGGTTGCGCGCCTTTGCATGATTCGAATCCCGATGCGACCGAGGAGACGGCCTCCACGAAATCGCGGATGGGCATGGGAGCCAGCGTGGGGAGAAAGCCCGTGACGCCGTGGGCTGCAAGTGCTTCCGAGAGCGCATCGAGGGCGCCGGGATCGAATCCCACGACAAGGCCGCGCGCCCCGTGCACGTGGAGGTCTATTAGGCCAGGCAATACGCGCGCGCCGCCGGCGTCGATCCTTTCCACGCCACTGCCCTGGGCGAGTCCCCGGCCGATTCCCGCGAATCTTCCGCCCTCGACCATGACGTCGGCTCCCTCCAGGACACGGTCCGGCAGAACGACGTCTCCGCCGGCGATGAGCATGCGTTTGTCTTCCATTTCCAGCGCCTTAAGAAAGGGAAGCGATGGCCGCGCACAATCGTACATCGGGCGGAATAGGGTGTCCATCGGGGCGCCTAGGCCTCGGCGATGAAGAGCCGAGCTCTGGATTGGTCGTGCCGGCATTCCGGCAAAGGACGACTCAACGCCGAAGGCACCGAAGACACCGAATGAGGCCTGGTGAACTGTAAGCAGTAGCGGTAAACGGTATGCAGTAAGCGGTAAACGGTAAGCAGTAAGCAGTAAGCAGTAAATTTTGGAAGTAAGCTATAAGCAGTAATACATACATTCCATTTTCAAACGGCTTGCTGCTTACAGCTTACTGCTTACGTTTTACCAGTCTACGGTTCACCCCCTGGCAATCCGGCAGGTGTTGACCTCGGACCCTTCGACTCGTCCGCCTTTGCGGACTCGCTCAGGGCATGCTTTCGACCTTCGTCTTCAGACTCTTCGCCCTCGGCCTTACGGTTTCCTGTTTCGCTCGACGAGCCTGAGCCTTATGCCGGCGATTTTCCGCTTCGTCTGGTACTCCTCGAACCGGTCGTAATCCCTGCGGCCGGGGGTCGTCAGGGCCTCGTATTCGGCCCTGCAGGATTCGGGGTCGAGGGAGGAGGGGACGTCGACCTTGTCGACCACGACGTCGACCCTGCCGGGCGAGACCTGGTAGAAGCCTCCGTATATGCCGAATCGCGAGGATTCGCCCGCCCCGTCGATTTTCATGACGCCGATGCCGAGCTTGCCCACGAACGGAGCATGGCCTCTGAGTATCCCGCGGAGCCCGTCGTACGCCGGTATCTGCAGGGAATCGAATCGCCCGGTGTAGAGCACGCCCTGGGGCGAAACGAGGTTAAGCGTCATCTCGGGTCCTGGCACGGTGTGTTCCATCATTTCTTCCCGGCGCGGGCCGCTTCGCTGCGTTCCAGCACCTCGTCGATTGATCCCGCCCAGAGGAAGCAGTCCTCGGGTACCCGGTCGTAGTCGCCTGCGATGAGCCCCTTGAAGCTTCTCACCGTCTCTGCCACGGTGACGTACTTGCCGTGCTTCTGAGTGTACGCCTCGGCGACGTGCATTGGCTGTGAGAAGAACTTTTCAATCCTTCTCGCCCTGTTGACGAGCATCTTGTCCTCTTCGGAGAGCTCCTCCATGCCGAGAATCGCGATGATGTCCTGCAGGTCCTTGTATCTCTGCAGGATTCTCTGCACTTCCCTGGCCACGGCGTAGTGTTCGGCTCCGACGTACTGGGGCTGCAGAATCCTGGAGGAGGACTGGAGGGGGTCGATGGCCGGGTAGATGCCCTTGGCGGCGATTTTCCTCTCGAGCACGGTGGATGCGTCCAGGTGCGTGAAGGCCGCGGCAGGCGCCGGGTCTGTGAGATCGTCTGCCGGCACGTATACGGCCTGCACGGAGGTGATCGATCCCGCCTTGGTGGAGACGATTCGCTGCTGGAGGGCGCCGATTTCAGTGCCCAGGGTCGGCTGGTAGCCGACGGCCGAAGGCATGCGCCCGAGAAGGGCGGAGACTTCGGCCCCGGCCTGGGAGAACCTGAATATGTTGTCGATGAAGAGCAGCACGTCGGCGCCGGTGGCGTCGCGGAAGTACTCGGCCATCGTGAGCGCGGCCAGTCCGACCCTGAGCCTTGCGCCGGGCGGTTCGTTCATCTGGCCGAAGACCATCACGGTCTTGCTGAGGACTGGCGCGCCGTTTGCCAGCTTGGCATGCTGCATCTCGAGCCAAAGGTCGTTTCCCTCGCGCGTGCGCTCGCCGACGCCGGCGAAGACCGAGAAGCCGCCGTGCTTGAGGGCGACGTTGTTGATGAGCTCCTGGATGAGCACGGTCTTCCCGAGGCCTGCGCCGCCGAACAGGCCCGTCTTGCCCCCCTTGGTATATGGCGTGAGCAGATCAATCACCTTTATTCCGGTTTCGAAGACTTCGACCTTCGGATCGATTTTCTCGAACAGCGGGGGATCGACGTGAATGGGCCTCCTCTCCCCGGTGGCGACAGGGCCGCGCTCGTCGATGGGTTCGCCCAGGAGGTTGAACACTCTTCCAAGCGTGGCTTCGCCCACGGGCACCGAGATGGGGGCGCCCTTGTCAATCACCTCCATGCCGCGCACGACGCCGTCCGTCGTGCTCATTGCCACGGCCCTTACGCGGTTGTCGCCGAGGTGCTGCTGGACCTCGCAGGTGAGCCTAATCTTCCTGCCTTCGACCTCGGTGTCGATTTCGAGGGCGTTGTAGATGCCCGGAAGGCTGTCCTTGCCGAACTCGGCGTCTATCGTCGCCCCTATGACCTGGACCACCTTGCCTGTGTTCATTCAATCCTCCGGTCCCGGCCTCATGCCGGGGAACCTAGCCTTCGACCGCCGCCGTGCCGCCCATAATGTCCGAGAGTTCCATGGTGATTTGGTCCTGCCTGGCGCGGTTGTACCTGCTCTTCAGTTCCTTTACCATTTCGGTGGCGTTGTCGGTCGCGAGTTTCATGGCGAGCCTCCGCGCAATCTGCTCGGACGTGGCGGCCTCGAGGAAGAGCGTGTACAGCACGATCTTCACTGCGAAGGGGACGATTTCCCTGAGTATGGTCCCCGGCGGGGGGTCGAAGGAGTAGAACACCCCCCTTCCGCCGGACGCGGCTGCGCCGGCCGCAGCGGGCTCGAACGGCAGGAGCCTGGTCACGGAGATCTCCTGCCTGCTCGACGAGAGGTACCTGTAGCTCGCAATCCTCACCTCGTCCAGCGTGCCCGAGGTGAACCTCGATATGTAGTCGTCCGCGACCTTCTCGACCGCGTCGTACGCCACCTTGTCGTCGAACGCGGTGAACGTCCTGGCCGGATTCCAGCCGATATATCTGAAGAACGCGGCGGCCTTCTTGCCCGACACGTCGATTTCGACCGCGGATCCGGATTCCTTGAGCCTCGACACCTCGCTCCTCGCGGCCTGGATGACGTTCGTGTTGAATCCGCCGCAGAATCCCCTGTTCGACGAAATCGCGAGGACCAGGGATTTCGCGGGCTTCTCCGAGGTCCTGAAGAGGGGGTGGCGGGCCTGGCCGGTCTCGGCGACGACGCGCTTCACGATGCCGCTTATGGCCTGGCTGTACGGCAGCGCGCCCTTGAGCCTGCCCTGGCACTGCTTGGCCTTCACCGTCGCGACCATCTCCATGGTGCGGGTGATCTTCATCGTGTTGGACACGCTCTTTATTCTTCGCCGGATTTCTCGAGTCTTTGCCATGTTCCCCCGGTTGTCTCCTCCCCGCCAATCCGCGGCGGGGTCCCGGCCGCCCCGGCACGCCTACGCATGCGCCGCCTTCGCCGCCCTCGGGTCGGGCGCCGCCCCTCCGAGGAAGCTCGATGCGAAGTCCGCAAGCACCGATATGAGTCTTTTCGACGTGTCCTCGGAAATCGTCTTCTCCTCGCGAATCGCCTTGGGTATTTCCGAGTGGGTCTCGCGTACGTACTTGAGGAGCTTCTGCTCGTACTCCGCAATCCTGTCGAGCGGGACCGAGTCCAGGTGCCCCTTCGTGCCGGCGAACATGACGATAATCTGGTCTTCGACCGTCATCGGCACGTACTGGCCCTGCTTCAGGAGCTCGACCATCCTTTTCCCCCGGTCGATTTTGGACTGGGTGGCGGGATCGAGTTCCGTCCCGAGCTGGGCGAAGGCCTCGAGTTCCCAGTACTGGGCGAGGTCGAGCCTGAGCGATCCGGCCACCTGCTTCATCGCCTTGATTTGCGCGTTGCCGCCGACCCTGGACACGGATATGCCCACGTTGATGGCCGGCCTTATGCCCTTGAAAAACAGGTCGGGTTCGAGGTAGATCTGGCCGTCCGTGATGGAAATCACGTTCGTGGGGATGTATGCCGAGACCTCCCCTTCCTGGGTTTCGATAATCGGGAGCGCCGTGAGGGATCCGCGCTTCCGCACGACGTTTCCCTTCTCGTCCTTTATGTCGTTCAGCCTCGCGGACCTCTCGAGGAGGCGCGAGTGGAGGTAGAACACGTCGCCCGGGTAGGCCTCCCTCCCCGGGGGGCGGCGGAGGAGGAGGCTCAGCTGCCTGTAGGCCTGCGCCTGCTTGGTGAGGTCGTCGTACACGCAGAGGGTGTCCTTGCCCTCCTCGTACATGAAGTATTCGGCCATTGCGCAGCCGGAGTAGGGCGCGATGTATTGGAGCGGCGCGGGGTCCGCGGCCGTGGCCACCACGACTATCGTGTAGTCGAGCGCGCCGGCCGTCTTGAGCTTCTCGACCACGCCCGCGGTGGTGGAAGCTTTCTGGCCGATTGCCACGTAGACGCAGATCACCCCCGTGTCCTTCTGGTTCAGAATCGTATCCACCGCGATTGCGGTCTTGCCGGTGCCCCTGTCGCCTATTATGAGCTCCCTCTGGCCGCGGCCTATGGGAATCATGGTGTCCACGGCCTTGATGCCGGTCTGGAGAGGGACGTTGACGGGCTGCCTCTGGGCGATGCCCGGGGCGATGCTCTCGACGGTGCGGAAGTGGTCGGTTTTTATCGGACCGAGGTTGTCGATGGGAAGGCCGAGGGCGTTGACGACCCTGCCGATTATGGGCTCGCCGCAGGGGACGCCGATTACCTTGCGCGTCAGCCTGACGGAGTCCCCCTCCTTGATGGTGAGGTAGTCCCCCAGGATGACGGCGCCGATGCTGTTCTCCTCGAGGTTCAGTGCGAGGCCGAACGTCCCGTTCGCGAATTCGAGCATCTCGCCGGACATGGCTTTCTGGAGCCCGTAGATTCTCGCGATTCCGTCCCCCACCTCGAGGACCGTGCCGACGTCCTCCATGACGAGATCGGAGCGGTAGCCGTCCATCTCCTTCTTGAGGACCGACACTATCTCCTCGGACTTAATCCTCATAAATCACCTCGCTTCTGATTCTGCCTGCTGCCATGAGCTTCCTGTATCCCTTGAGCCTCGTGATGACGGTCCCGTCCAGCACCTTGTCGCCGACCCTGACCCAGAGTCCCCCGATTACCGACGGGTCCAGCTTTTCGTCCAGCACTATCACTACCCTGAGTTTTTCCTCAATCGACTTCTTGAGGCGTTCCGCCGTCCCTGGCTGAAGCGGCACTGCGGTCCTGACCACGGCCGCCGACCTTCCCAGGATTGCGTCGAGCTCGCGGCGGAAGATTTTCGCGATTTCATGGAACAGCACGCCGCGCCTCTTCTCGAGGACGACGCCGACGAATCCCATGAACGTATCGGAAAGGCCCTTTCCGAAGACCCCGGAAATGACCTGCATCTTCCCGGCGGCGGGTATCCTCGGCGAGGCGAGGAAGGCGCGGAACTCCGGGCTTTTCCGGATAGTCCCGTGCCACACCGCCATCTCCTCCCCGAGATCCGCGAGGCGGCCCGTGGACCGGCCGATTTCAATCAGGGCGCGCGCATACACGCCCGAAATCCTTTCGGTGTTCATTCGATGCTCCCGGTTTCCGCTCCCGGCGGGGCGGTCACTTGCGCTGGTACTCGGCTATGAACCTGTCTATGAGTTCCGCATGGTCGGCTGGGCTCAGCGCCTTGCCGACGATGCGCCTGGACATTTCGAAGGCCATGTTCACCGCCTCCTGGCGGATTTCCTCCACGGCCTTGTCCTTGGCCAGGGAAAGCTCCCTGGAAAGGCGCATGCGGATTGCCTCCGCCTCGTTGCGCTGGGATTCCAGGTATTCATGCTTGAGCTTTTCGGCGTCCGCCTTGCCCTCCTCGATGATGGCGTTCGCCTCGAGCCTCGCTTTCTCCAGCCTCTCCTCGAGGGTGGCGAGGCGCGCGGACGCCTCGTGTTTCGCGTCCTCGGCAGCCTTTATGTCCGAGGCAATCCTCTCTTCCCGCTCCCTGAGGGCGGCAAGGATTTTCGGCCAGGCGAAGACGGAGAGCGCGCCGAACAGGACCAGGAACGTGGCCGCCGTCCAGATGAGGGTGCCGGGATCGGGCATTATGAGGTCCATCTCAACCCTCTCCTAGCAGGCCCTCCCGGGGAACTCGAATCCGACCGCGCCGGGACGGGCCATCGAATGCTTCGCGGGCGCTTCCTCCTTCGCTTCTTTCGTCGCGAGGAGCAGGCACACGACCAGCGCGAAGAACCCGAGCCCCTCGATGAGCGCCGCGGCGATAATCATCGAAATCCTCAGGTGCCCGACGACCTCGGGCCGCAGCGACGCCGCCGCCTCGGCCACGAGGCGCTCCGCGTCGCGCAGGTTCTGCGCGATGTCGGGTCCGGACACCATCTGCACCGCCGCGATCCGGGTGGCGTTCATGCCGACTCCGCCGGGCCGCCCCAAGGAGTCGGCAAGCCAACGGCCCGGAGCGGGCTTCGCCCGCGAACCTTCGTCACCCCCGCCCTCGGGGCGGGGGATTGGGGGTGGGTACTCATTGGGTTCCCTCCTCCTTCCTCGCCGCCTGCTGCTGCAGCTTCTCCACCTTCGGGTCGGCCCAGCTGCCGGTGATGGCGTATTCGAAGG